>NZ_JAZEUN010000010.1:0-145954 GCF_037029175.1 Galbibacter sp. PAP.153
GTATATATGGGCTATTGCAAGACTAGGCGGCTGGAAGGGCTATCTTAAACAAAGAAAACCTGGCATAACCACCTTTTGGCTCGAACTTCAAAAATTCTCCGCCATAATACAAGGATGGATACTTTTTAGAGATGTGTCCAGACGGTAGCTATATGGCCTTGGTTTTTTGGGCTTCTTCCTTGGCCAGTTCGTTTTTCTGGATTTTATGCCCGGGGCGTGTCCATTTAGGGTTTTCTCCAAGCTCTTGAAGTTTAGATTCCGTGGCTTCGACCGTTTCTGGCTGTGCTTTTTTAACAAATGGTTTCTGCGGGTTAAGCCCCAGCATTTTAAACATCTGCATATCTTCGCTCACGTCGGGGTTTGGCGTGGTAAGCAGCTTGTCCCCGGCAAAAATAGAGTTGGCCCCAGCAAAGAAACACATGGCCTGCCCTTCGCGGCTCATCTCTGTGCGTCCTGCCGAGAGGCGCACCTGTGTTTGTGGCATAACAATACGGGTGGTGGCTACCATGCGTATCATTTCCCATATTTCCACGGGCTTCTCGTTGGCCATTGGGGTACCTTCTACGGCTACCAGCGCATTAATGGGCACCGATTCTGGCTGCGGGCTCAAGGTAGACAAAGCAACCAGCATGCCTGCGCGGTCCTCAACGCTTTCGCCCATACCAATAATGCCCCCACTACAAACCGTAACATTGGTTTTGCGTACGTTGTCTATGGTTTGCAGGCGGTCTTCAAAACCACGCGTAGAAATTACCTCTTTATAGTATTCTTCAGATGTGTCCAGGTTATGATTATATGCATACAGCCCAGCTTCTGCCAAGCGCTGCGCCTGATTTTCGGTAAGCATGCCCAGCGTACAGCACACCTCCATCTCCAGTTTGTTTATGGTGCGTACCATTTCCAGCACTTGGTCAAACTCGGGCCCATCTTTTACATTTCTCCATGCCGCTCCCATGCAAACGCGCGAACTCCCCGCGGCTTTTGCGCGCAGTGCCTGTGCCTTTACGTGCGGTACCGTCATTAAGTCGTTCCCCTCTATATCGGTATGGTACCTGGCGGCCTGTGGGCAGTAACCGCAGTCTTCCGGGCAGCCCCCGGTTTTAATAGAGAGCAAGGTAGACACCTGTACGGTATTCGGGTCGTGGTATTCCCTGTGTACCGTTGCCGCTTGGTAGAGCAGCTCCATTAACGGCCTGTTATATATTTCCAATATTTCTTCCTTGGTCCAGTTGTGTCTTATCGCACTCATAGAAACTAATTTTTCGGGGCTTCCTCCCGACAGAAAATGTCGGGAGGCGGGTTTCGTTACTCGCTTCCCCAACGAAAATGTCGGGGAAAGCTCAAACATGCACTCAATCCCTAAGCCAATTCGGTTTACAGGTTCAAAAATAGTAATTCATTTCGGGTTACGTTAAGATCAGCTCATAATTTATTATCAAATCAATAAATTCCTCAAAGAGATTCAAGCCTTTACCCTACAACCTGAACCTCCTCACAAAACATATATTTGCCCAATCTATACTTTATACCGAAAGCAGCACGCTTACCGCATTTCCCCCAAACCCTACTGCATTTACAAGCACTTTTTTTATGTGCCCGGGCATTTTTTTGTGTTCAATATAAGGTACCTTTATAAACGCTTGGTGCTGCATCATCAATACGGCCAGTTCCAGGCTCAGCATTCCCGACGCTCCAAACGTATGTCCTATTTTCCATTTGTTGGTAGTAAGAGCGGGCATGTCTTCCCCAAAAATCTTTTCAATCGCCTTTACTTCGGTACTGTCTCCCTTAATGGTACCCGGCGCGTGCATGACAACAACATCTACCAGAGAGGGATCGGTGTTCCTTAGTGCCATTTTCATGGATTTCTGGAAACATTCGGCCTCCTCGGAGATAGAAATGTTATGCTTTAATACCTCCGTAGCGTAACCAACCCCTTCTACATAGGCCAATGCCTCCCCGCTTGGGTTTGCTTCCATGCAAACAACGGCGGCGCCTTCGCCCAGTGCCATGGAGTTGCGTTTTTTGTTCAAGTCCAATGCCTTACAGGGGTAATCATCCTGCGGATTTTCGGCATAGATTTTCAATGCCTTCATTTGGGCTATGGTAAATGGCGTTAACGAAGCCTCGCTCCCGCCAACCAGAAACTTGTTGCTCATCCCGCTTTTAATCCACGCCACACCATTTACCAGTGCGTGCAGCGCGGTGGAACAGGTAATGGAATGCGACAGCTCAGGTCCCTGAGATTGCAAATCGTGCGCCAGCCAAGAAGAAATATTGCCCAAGGTAGTGGTAGGCGAAGCAAGTGTGCTCGATTTTTTATCGGTTAAATATTCTTGGTAATACTTTTCAAACAGCGAAGTTGCCCCACGGGAAGACCCAATATTGATACCAAAGTTGTCGCCCTTTTTCCAACCTGCCTGTTCAACGGCTTTGCGGGCCGTCTGCATTGCATACAATACAGAGTTGTCAAGGCTTTTGTATTTAACATCAGATGCCCTAATGGCTTCTATCTCGGTTTTACTCCCGCCCGATAGTGCCGCCACCAATGCCTTGTGCGTGCCAAAATCTTTTTCGGTTAAAAAATGGTGGTTGTTTAAATAGTTTTTCCAGGTTTCCCGTGCAGTACTGCCAAGCGCGGATATTGAAGATAGTGCCGTAATGGCAATTTTAGTTTTCATCTATAATTCAGTCTACATTTTGCATCTGCAAAGCTACTAACCTGAGTTCAATTATTATAACAAAGTCAGAATTAATAAAAGTATTTGATTACAAGGTAGGCTTTTGTTTAGGGTCGGTCTATGCAAATAAGTGCATCACCGCCAAGTATACAGACAAACTTGGTGGCAATAGCTAAAAATAAGGTTGTTTATACTGTTATTTTTCGGCGTAATAACAGGTAAGTATGGAATCCAGAACGGCTTCTCCCTTTTCTATTTTGCGCACTTTTTTCAGCATGCTTTCATTTAGAAACTTAAACAAAGGCTGGTTAACCGCATTGATATGCCGGAAAGCTTCCTTTAAAACCTCGTCCCAAACGGCGTGGTATTTTAACAGATCGTCCGGATAAACAATTTTTCGTTTGGTGCCCTCGTCTTTTGCCTTAAATGGCCTGGCTATGTTTAAATATCCGTAATCGTCTGTAAGTTCTTCGCCGGGGTAAATGTCCCGGACGGCAATCTCAAAGTCGTATGGAGTGGTCAAACAATTGCTTTTAAAGCTATGGTTTACAAATTTTGCCATGTCCCAACATAATACATACTCGCCTTTGTTATTCCTAAAGGTAAAGTAGTCTATAATATGTTGGTAATCGTTGCTCATGTTGGCAACTTGGGCAGGGGTAAGCACAACATCCAGTTGGTCCTGAACCCAGGTAATTGTTCCTTTGGGAATCAATTGTGTAGCCACAACGCCATGACCTATTTCATCAGAAATAAATCGCAGCTCGGTATGCGGATGAATCATTGAATGATAAGCAAATAAGTTTTGATTTCTATAGCTAATTTATAGTATTTTTTCAATCAAATATTCAATTTTATCATAAATTTTTTGCAATTGTTCATCGGTTATCACATAAGGTGCCGCAATATATATCGTATTCCCTAAAGGCCTCATAAACAATTTATTATTCAAAAAGAAATTCAATAGTTTATCGCGAAGGTTTCCGTACCGTTCCATTTCCAGGTTTAAATCCATTGCATAAATAATCCCACATTGTCTTGTCTGGGCAATTTTAGGGTGGCTTTTAATGTGCTTGTCAAACTTTTGATGCGATTTGATAACCCGTTGGATATGCTGCTGCATTTCTTCCGATTGCAATAACTCTATTCCTGCTATGGCGGCGGCGCAAGCAACAGGATTGGCGCTGTATGTATGGCCATGAAACAGCCCTTTACCAATATCGTCGCTATAAAATGCCTGATATACTGCCTCTGTACAACTGGTAATGGCCATGGGCACCATTCCAGCGGTTAAGGCCTTGCTCAAGCACATAATATCGGGATATGTATTTAAGTGCAATGAAGCAAAATATTTCCCGGTTTTGCCAAAACCTGTCATTACCTCATCGGCAATGGTCAATACGTTTTGCTTTTTGCATTCTTTTATCAATAATTCGAGCCCCGATGCATCGTGCATCTTCATGGCGGCGGCTCCTTGTACCAAAGGCTCGTATATAAAAGCAGCTACGTTATTTTCTGCAATAATAGTTTGTAGCCTATGCAATACTTCGTGATTGTTCTTCCCATTTGGTACGGGAATACGTTTTACCGAAAGGAAAAATTCTTCAAATGGGCCATTGTATACCGAAAGCCCGGAAACCGACATGGCACCAAAAGTATCGCCGTGAAAACCTTCTTCAAAAGCAATTAGCACATTGCGCTTATCTCCTTGATTAAAATGATACTGAAGCGACATTTTAATGGCTACATCAACCGAAGTAGAACCGTTATCAGAAAAAAATAGTTTGTTTTGATTGTCGGGAAGAATCCCGATAAGTTTTTCTGATAGGCGCACCGCAGGCTCGTGTGTAAGTCCTGCAAAAACCACCTGATCGAGCGTTTCTACTTGTTTTTTTACCCGTTCCACAATATAAGCATTGCAGTGCCCGTATGCCGAGGTGTACCAAGAAGCAATCCCGTCTATATATTCTTGTTTGTCTTCGGTATACAAAACAGCACCCTTTGCATGGGTAATTGCAATACTATCGGGGTGTAATTTATGCTGTGTTAATGGGTGCCAAAGGTGTTTTTTGTCTCTTTCTGAAAGTGCCATTTGCTATTATTTAAACAAAATACACAACAAAGATGCGTATTCTATTCAGCAAAAAAAACTATGTACTCATTTAACTTTTTATGGAAGCAAAAAATCAGTCATTTTTATATAATAGAATCCATTTTTGATGGCGATAACCATTTAGGAAACTTTATTCGATAGAATATCTTTGGAAAATTCTGTCAAGTTTTTAGCAAACTTTTTGGCGTATTTACGAATGGTTTCTTGTGTAAATTCTTTTTCCTCATCAATTCTACCGATAACCGGAACATTCGTCATTTTTTGTATAATTTGTTCGGTTGTTGGGTGTTCTTTACCGCTAAAAATTATGGCCACATCAAAACCTTGCTGTTTTAATAGGTTTACGGTTAAAAGTGTATGGTTGATGCTTCCTAAATAGTGTCTGGAAACTACAATTATTTTGTAATCTGGCGCTATAATGTCCATAATGGTATTTTGTTCGTTCAAAGGGACCAATAAACCTCCGGCGCCTTCAATTACCAATGTATTTGCAGTCTCGGGCAATTTTATTTTATCAATGTCGATATGAATGCTATCTATTACAGCTGCCGCATGCGGACTTATGGGCACTTTTAGCGCATAACTATTAGGATGAAATTTAGTTTGCGTATTGGAGATTAATGCTTTTACTTTATGCGTATCTGAATTGTCCAGATCTCCCGACTGAATTGGTTTCCAATAATCTGCTTCCAAAGCTTCGGCAATAATTGCAGATGTAATCGTTTTTCCTACCTCAGTAGAAATTCCCGTTACAAAATATCTAGGCTTCATAGTTGGTACTGTTAGTAGTGTTAATCTAATTTACAAAATCACCTGCAATTTGCGGTCATTAACAGGTCTAAAACTACAGAAATTTCGTCAAAAGTATTAAAACTATGCATGCAAAAGCGCAAACGCTCTGCTCCTTTTTTTACTGTTGGCGATAAAATGGGCTTAACATCAAATCCCTTTTGTTGCAGTTCGACCGCTGTTTTTTTTACATTTTCATTGCCGGGAACTACACAACACTGTATTGCCGAATGACTTGAAATGTATTGTAATCCCGGGGAATGAGTTTTAGCAATTTCATGCTTGAAATATGCTATATTGTCCAGTAATTTTTGTTTATTTTTTTTGAATGATGAATCTGTATGCCGCTTTTTTAATTCCTGATAAACGACAAAAATCGTTGCTAGGGAATGTGGAGATAACCCGGTGGTATAAATAAAGCTCCGTGCAAAATTAACCAAATAATTTTTAAGCTCAACACTCCCTAAAATGGCCGCTCCATGACACCCAAGGGCTTTTCCAAAGGTTATAATTCTAGCAAAGACCTCGTTTTGAAGCTGTAATTCCTGCAATAAACCTTCCCCGGAACCTCCAAATACCCCAATGGCATGAGCTTCGTCTACAATTAAATGTGCGTTGTATTTTTTTGTCAAAACAATCAGACTTATCAAATCGGGGGAATCGCCGTCCATTGAAAAAACCGACTCGGTTACCACATAGACATCACCTCTGGTTATTTGGGTATGCTTTTTCAATTTTGACTCTAAATCGTTTAAATCGTTATGCTTAAATTTAAAAGATTTGGCATTGCCCATTTGCAAGCCGTCGCGAATGCTGGCATGGATGTATTCATCAACTAAAACTACATCCCCACGTTGCGGAACGGAGGCAAAAAAGCCAATGTTGGCATCGTAGCCAGAATTAAACACCAGTGAAGCTTCAGCATCGTGAAAATCGCACAGCAATGCTTCAACTTCGGTATAAAGTTGATGGTTTCCGGTAAGCAGGCGCGAACCCGTGGCGCCATTTTGCATAATTTTCCTTTCTTCGAGTAAGGAAGATGTCTGTTTAAAAATTTCTGCCGAGCGCGAAAACCCCAGATAATCATTAGAAGAAAAGTCTACTTTCAAGCAGTCTTCAGGTAATTTCCGAAGTGCATTTTCGTCTTGTCTTTGCCGTATTTTTTTCAATAGTTTCTTCGGAAATTGTTGCATGTCCCTACAAATTACAAGTGTAAAATTACACATCCAAAAATTAAAATTGGTATCTTGAGCTCCATAATCTACTTATTTAATAACCATTTTAAAGCCTGTACCCTTGAAAAAGACAATTTGCACTTCCCTGGTTTTTCTACTTTCGTTTTTGGTAAATGCCCAAACTCCTGTAAAATATGCTATTTCGTTTAAAAATGCCGTGCACCACGAAGCGCAAATTTCTGTGGTTTTCCCAAAAACTTCATCAGATTCTTTGCATATTAGAATGAGCAGAAGCTCCCCGGGAAGGTATGCGCTGCACGAATTTGCAAAAAATGTCTATGGCGTGACTGCCACAAATGAAAAAGGCGATACCTTGAAAATTGTCCGCCATAATCCTTACGAGTGGGTTTTGGTAAACCCGAAAGGGGCAACCACCGTAAATTATACGCTTTTTGGGAACCGTGGCGATGGGACCTACAGCCAAATTGACGAAACACATGCGCATTTAAATATACCGGCTACGTTTATGTATGCCGATGCTTTTTTTAGCCATCCGGTTGAAGTTACCTTTAATGTACGGGAAGACCTACACTGGAAAGTGGCCACACAGCTGCCCAACAAAGAAGGATTTACGTATACTGCTCCAAATTTTCAATATTTTTTTGACAGCCCTACGGAAATAAGCAATTACAAAAAGAGATCTTTTACGGTTGATTCTAATGGAAAAGATTACACCATTGAATTTGTTTTGCACGACAATAGCACTGAAGCTCTTTTGGACACTTATTTTGAAAAGGTAAAACGAATTGTCTTGGCCGAAAAAGATGTATTCGGGGCACTTCCGGATTATGATTATGGTAAATACACCTTTCTTGCCTGCTATGTTGCCAATGCTAGCGGAGATGGTATGGAACATAGAAATTCTACCATTTTAACCGATAGGGAAGGCCTTGCCAACGGCGGTATGGATGGAAATATAGGTACGGTTTCTCACGAATATTTTCATTCGTGGAACGTAGAGCGCCTTCGGCCAAAAAGTCTGGAACCTTTTAATTTTTCCAAAGCAAATATGAGTGGCGAATTGTGGTTTGCCGAAGGGTTTACCAGTTATTACACCAATTTAATTTTATGCCGTGCAGGCATTATAAGCCCCGAAGAATATGCAAAACGGTTGAACGGTACTTTTAATTATGTATGGAATTCACCGGCGCACGAATATTTTAATCCTATCGAGATGAGTTATCAAGCGCCTTTTGTAGATGCGGCTACCTCGGTCGATCCCGTTAACCGGGAAAACACGTTTATTTCTTATTATTCCTACGGAAGTGTGCTCGGTTTGGCATTAGACCTCTCTTTACGGCAAAACGGATTGAACCTAGACGATTTTATGCGAAAAATGTGGGAAGCACAAGGCATTGAAGAAGATCCCTATACAATAGACGACCTTCATTTTAATTTAAGCCTATATGCCGGGAAAAGCTTTGCTGACCATTTTTTCAACAATTATATTTATAAAAGTAAAATGCCCGATTATGCTGTTTTGTTTGAAAGTGTTGGTTTTAATTTTACCCAAGATGAAAACAAACCATACACCGGAATGTACATAAAAGGCAACACCATTGTCCGAAACGCACAAAAAGAAAGCCCCGCGTACAAGGCCGGACTGGAAAATGGCGATGTTATTCTTGCTATTGATGGCACAACGGTAGATAATGCTCAAACCATAGATAAAATTATTTCAGAAAAAAAGGTAGGCGATGTCATTAAAGTGAAATACAGTCGGTACGGAGAAGAAAAAACAACGAATTTAACACTACAAAGCGATCCTACCTACCATATTTCATTTAATGAAAAAGCCAAAAGAAAAATTGAAAAGCACAGGGAAACGTGGTTGAAGCAATAGAATTTTCCCGGGCATCATCTAAAATCGATTTAGCGCAAATACTAAAGCTTCAACAAGAAAACCTTCCTGACAAATTAACTTCCGAAGAAAAAAGAAACGAAGGTTTTGTTACTGTTGTCCATTCTTATAAAATGTTGAAGCAATTAAACGGGAAATGTGCTCATTTTATAGCCAAATACAATCATTGTGTGGTTGGGTATGCCTTGGCCATGCACCCGTATTTTAAAGATAAAATCGAGGTATTAAAACCCATGTTTAAAATCTTGGACAAGGTGTTGGCAAATACAAACTACATGGTCATGGGGCAAATATGCATCGATAAGGATTTTAGAAGGCAAGGTATTTTTAAACAATTATACAAAGAGATGAGCATGGCTTTGAAAACAGATTTTAATTGCATTGTTACCGAAGTTGATGCTACCAATAAACGTTCTTTGGGAGCTCATTTTTCAATTGGTTTTATAAACATAAAGACCTATAAAACCAACCAACAAGAATGGGTGTTATTAAAATTGCAATTATAATTTCATCCTGTACTTTCTTTTGTCTGCATATACCGAAGCCTGTGCTGTATTGGGTATATTTTTTTTCTTTCCAAACCAGCTTTTGGCCCGATTGTAATCTAGAAAATAGCTAATCCGAAGGGATAAACTGTGCAATTGAGGCTCGTTGAAAAGGTTATCGAAATTCCTGTTAAAATCGTGCACGGCTTCTTCTTGGTAACTTTCAATGGCATTGCGGTACAATAAAGTTAACTGGCTTCCGGGAGCAAACCACCATGAAAAACGCACATCTATATTCCAGTTATTATAAGTGGTATTATGATTTTCATGGTAATCGGGGTTCAAGATTAAATCTCCATCTGTATCCAGCGTGAAAAACTTTTCATAGCTTACATCCGAATAATAATGCCGAAACGAAAGGTTGAGCGCCATGACATTGTTAAAAATATATTGCGATTCTATGGCATTTTCAATTGTATTCCTGTCCCGTTGGCCAAAAATAATATCGCCGTCCAGATTATTTACATAGCCCCGGTCTTCGTTGTTTAAAATAATGTTGGTGGTTAAAAACAATTTCCATTTATCAGAGAACCGATAGCGCGGATAAAAATCAATCCGTTTTTCATCCCTCCAACCTTCGCTGTACACATACCAGTCGTAAGTAAGCCCCATGGCAAATTTCTTTCTGTAATCGGTTTCAAACCAAGCCCATCCGTCGTAATAACCAGGCACCTTTACAAACCGGTCTTCTTCACGGGGCTCGTAAATATCGTTAACCCCAAAAGGGGTTGTTTCAAAACCACCACCAAAGTAGATAAACTTTTTTGTGGTAAAGCTGGAATTAAAATTAAAGTTGAATTCATTGTACAAATCGGGTTCCAACCTGCGGGTAAAATTAAGGTTAAAATTAAGGTATAAGTTATTCAGTCCTCCTTTTGGTTTTAAATACCTGAACCCGTAATATCCGTAATAATTAATATAATTGGTCCTTCCCGTGTAACCCAAGTCGTCAATATTATAATCTTTGGTCCTAAAATTTACTTCGCCCGACATACGATGGCTTCCGCTAATTTTAGAAAGCCCGGCACCGCCTTCAATACCAAATTGCGTATGGTTGGTCATTACCCAGCTTCCTTCGGCCCGGCCCCAATAGCGCATGGTATTCTTCTTGTTGGTAATATCAGCATAGAGTCCCGAGGCATTTGCATCCCTAAAATCACCTTCGCGCGTGGTATTGGTATTTACAAAAGAAATTGAAGAATTACCGCCAAAACGTTGGTCGAGCACCAAAACATTGTAGTTTGTCAACGGTTCTACCAAAACGCTTCGTTTTTCTTGGCTTATACTATCTTTTACCTGGGCGTAAGTACGCTCGGTAATCCCGTTAAATATACCAATCCCTAGCCCGCCATTGGTTCTTCCGGAAATTTTCATGGCATTTATTAAATCGACTGTTGCGGGATTTTCTACTATTTCTTCGTGTATGTTTAAATCCACATCGCCAGTTGGAGCGCTTCCTACACGGCGCGAATAAAACAAATCTCCTTTGCTGAACAACTCAGTGCCTTCGGTAAAAAAAGCCCGCTGTTCATCGTATTGCACTTCAAAAGCGGTAAGGTTAAGCACGCGCTCGTCGAATTTTGTTTGTCCAAAATCGGGGATTAAAATCATATCCAGCGTAAAAGCATCGGTAATACCGTATTTTAAGTCCATTCCCCCATTGAAATTCACCTCGGTTTTGCCATCAAAACTGGTTACGTATGAAGACACATACGGTTGAAAAGACAAACGCAAGGGGGCATTGATATTTTTTATATTGTGCAATTCGCCATCATAAATTAAAAAGGCACCTTTGGAATTATCAACATGGTTCCAACTAAAACGCTTCCGCTCTCGGCGAAACTCCCGTTCCATGTTCAACCCCCAAAGTTGGACGTCTTTTTCGGGAAAACGTAATTGAGAATACGGGATAAATATCTCTACCGTCCAATTGGTTTCGTTTATCCTAATATCGCTATACCAAACCGCATTCCACGAAGAGTCTTCGTTGTCGTTGGTAATTTTAGAGTCCCATTGCACCCCAGCAGCCGTAACTACAAACTCAAAGCTCTGCTGGTGATCGTTATAGCCGTTTAAAAGAATAAAGAAAAAATCGTCGTTGCCCAAATCGTCCCTTTCAGTAAGTTCTTTTGCAATTTTATCTATTTCGGGGTCCTTCATTACCGCACCAAAATAAATACCGAGATCGTCGTACAATATTTTTACTTCGGTACGCAAACTATCTGGAGCCGGTGCTCCGTTATTGGGCATGCGTTCTACAAAATTTGTGGCAATGGGCACATCTTTCCAAACCGCCTCGTCCAAAACTCCGTCAATTTTTGGAGCTTCGGTAATTCGCATGGCATTTATCTTTTTCCTTGGAATGGTATCTGTTTCTTGAGAAACGGCAATTTGCAAACTAAAAAGCAGCAAAATTAAAGCTAGGGATTTCATTAATGGCTCTGTTTCTTTAAAGACAATTTAAAAGGGTCATTGTTACAGTGGCAAAAGAAAAAAGTTTAATTTCATCCATTTGTCTTGGGTGGCCTTGGTGGTCGTGGCGCATCTTCATGACCCAGTATTTCGGAAATCTGCTCGCTCAAGTCCTCCATTTTTAGTTGAAAAGATTTTGTTGTTTCTTCTTTTTGTATTTCAATTTTTACTTTCCCTTGGCGCAGTTGCAAAGTGTAGCCCGTTCCTTCCCAATAGGCAAAACGGTCACTTTTTTCTATTGCGGCTCCTAAATTTTTTTCTATAACCTGTAATACTTTTGCGGTGTTTTCTTTATCAAACGAAGCCTTAAAATTATATTCAGAGGTGGTTTCGCTCTTAGAAATTGATACATATGAGTTTTTACTTGTTGAAGTTGAAACCGAAGTGGTTTGCGACCACAATCCTCCTGAAAGGAACAAAAGTGCAAAGGCAAAAATTAATTTTTTCATGATACTTAATTTTAAAGTTCTTGAAGCAAATTTCTACAACACGCCTAACAAAATGGGTTAACCGAAGGTTAACGAAGGGTTAACGCCTCCATTTAGTAATTACGTAATTTATCAAGTTGCTTATTTTTGTAGTTGAATGAAACGGAAAAAGCAGATACAATTTTTGTTGTTTTTTTGCCTGCTCGTATTGGCAGGGCTCGTGTCAATTCAATACTACCTCGTTCAAAATACATACCAGCTTAACTCTAAAACCTACATCAACGAGGTTAAAAAACAAATTGCCCCAGTTATTGAATCAACCGAAATGGACTCAATTGAAGAACAGTTTTTTGATGAATTTAAAAACCTCTGCCTTCAAAGAGTAAATGACAGCATTACATTAATGCAATTTCGGTCAAAGACTAAGTTTATGGCAGATTCCATTCAGAAATTAAGTCAGCTTTATTTGCAATCACAGTTCGAAGATTACCCCATTTTAAAAGAAATCCGCCTCCGTGCGCAAATAACCCAGATTATTTTTGAGACCAACGGAATATACGACACACTGCTAAAAGCTACCGAAAATCCTATTATTTTCTTCGGAGATGCTATTCAAGGAAATGCTTTCAACATTAGCACCGGCATTGTACAGTCGTCTGCCGACCAAAAGAAGGATTCCGTCAACAAAAACCTTAATTATTTTTATAAGCATCATCAAACAACCGACATGGATATTTCCAATTTTCAACAGAAAATATGGGAGAAAATGTTTGGGGTACTCATTGCCGGTATTGTACTAATTTTTTCGGTTATTTTATTGTTTTTCTATATGTACCGTTCTCTTATCAAACAAAAGAAAATTGCAGAAATAAAAACCGATTTTGCCAATAATATAAGCCACGAATTAAAAACTCCGCTTACTTCGCTCAACCTCATTACAAAATCACTGGAAAAAGAAAGCGCTTTTCAAAACTCACCCTCGGCAAGAGGGCTTGTAAACGCCCTATCCCGGCAGAACATACGTATACAGACTATTGTAGACCGGGTAACAGAAAGCTCTTTGGGGCCACAAAAAATAGAAGAAAAGAAAATAGACATTGTTCGGCTTTTAAAAGATGTTATCTCTGATTTTAATACCCCGACACATGATTTAAAAAATGAAATATATCCAGACACATTCATTTTAACAACAGATGCCCATCAAATGGAAAGGGTTGTCCAAAACCTGTTGGAAAATGCCGTAAAATACAGTCCGGAAGCAACAGAAATATTAATAAAATCCTATGCCAAGGATACATTTTACTTTATTGAAGTTACAGATTATGGACATGGAATCCCGGCTCCCGAACAAAAAAGGGTTTTTGATAAATTTTACCGTATCCCGCAAGGCAACAGGCACGATATAAAAGGACTGGGGCTCGGCCTCTACTTTTGCAAACAGATCATGAAAGCCTTAAAAGGGGCTATTTATATAAAGAACAGCACAAAAAAGGGAAGTACATTTGTTTTAAAAATCCCCGTTTAAGCAATAATAATTATTCATAAAACAATGATTAAGGTATTAATAGTTGAAGACGATCTGGACTTGGGCGATTTGCTAAAGCAATACCTGGAATTAAACAAATTTAAGGTTCAACGGGTATTTAATGGTATTGAGGCACGCGAAGCTTTAAAAGAAAGCACCTTTAGTATACTCGTCCTGGATGTAATGATGCCTGAAGAAGACGGCTTTACATTAGCACAAAAGCTTCAACTTCAATATCCTGGATTGCCCTTTCTTTTTGTTACGGCCCGAAAAATGAAGGAAGACATTTTAACGGGGCTGAAACTTGGTGCCGATGATTACATTCTCAAACCCTTTGATGCCGATGAACTTATTCTTCGCATAAAAAATATACTGAAACGCAAACCCCCTATTAGTGAAATTAAAGCCGAAGTATACACCATTGGGAAATACACGTTTGAGCCTAAAAATTTATTGCTTAAAACTTCGGACTCAGAAAAGACACCTACCGAAAAAGAAGCTCAGCTTTTGATTTTTTTATATCAAAACAAGAAACAGGTTATACGCCGGGAAGACATTCTCAATCATTTGTGGGAAGAAACCGACTTCTTTTCCGGGCGGAGCTTGGATGTGTTTATCAGCCGGTTAAGAAAATACCTTTCAGCAGACAGATCCATTCAAATTGAAAGTCTTCGCGGTATTGGGTTTCGGTTTTTAACTGATTAATTCATAAAGCAGAAAAACTACATATTATCCCTTTTTCAATAAATAATTATTGTTTTTCAATAATTATATGTTATGTTTGTATATATTTCATTTTTTAAACCATGTGTCATGATGAAACAGATATCAAACATTTTACATATAATGCTACTTGTATTTCAAATATTAATTTTCTTTTTAACTATTGGAGAAATTATTCATTTTGCAGAAAAATTTGATAAAATCCACAACGATTATTTTTTTGGCATTCATTTATCAGAAAGTGACACCCCATTAACACATATCATTGTTTTTTGTATTACTATTTTAGTAATGAGTCTTTTGTTTTACCTTTTAAATTTATTTAGAAAAGTCATTTTGGATTTTAGAAAAGAATTTGTTTTTACCGAAAAAAATGGAAAGCAATTGAGAAAAATAGCCTTTGGGTTAATTATAATTGGTTTGACCATATTAACGGTCTTTCTAATATTTTTCCCTTATAAGACTAATTATGAAATATCTAATGCCAATGACTATACAATTAGATGGGTATACAATTTAGGACTATTCGTTGGAAAATTAACTTCTTTGCTATTTCCCATTTTTATTCCGGCATTCTTTTTTATGCTAATCTCAAAATTGATCAAAGAAGGTAACATTATTAAAACCGAAAACGACTTAACCATTTAGTTATGCCCATAATTATTAATCTTGATGTAATGCTTGCCAAACGAAAAATGCAGAGCAATGAGCTTGCCGAAAAAATAGGCATCACGACCGCAAACCTTTCAATTTTAAAAACGGGAAAGGCTAAGGCTATCCGGTTTTCAACTTTAGAAGCTATATGCAAGGAGTTAGACTGTCAACCGGGTGATATTTTGGAATACAACCAATAAAAAACGTCCCGCAATTGCGGGACGTTTTTTTATATATTTTTGTTTGTTTATGCTAAATTAATCAGCTAAAACAATCACTTTATTGTTGTTCATTTCTACGGTTCCGCTGTTTATTGGCAATAAGGTTATCCCCTTTTCGCCTTTCGAAAATTTAGAGGCAACTTCTTTCCCTAATTGAATATTTCCATAGATTTTCACGTTCCCCTTGCCCAATAAAGATACAATAGGCGCGTGGTTATCCAACATTTGAAATTCCCCGTCTACGCCCGGCACAACAACCGAAGTAACTTCTCCTTTAAACAATGTGGCCTCGGGGGTTACTATTTCAAGAATCATACTTATTTGTTTATTTGTTAATTGTCAATTGTTATTTATCAACAAGAAAAATACTACCTTATTGACATATAACTATTAACTTCAAACCAATTATGCTTCAGCCAACATTTTCTCTCCGGCCTCAATCGCCTCTTCAATAGTTCCTTTTAAGTTGAAAGCAGCTTCAGGAAGGTGGTCTAATTCACCATCCATAATCATGTTAAAGCCTTTAATGGTATCTTTAATATCTACCAACACCCCTTTAAGTCCAGTAAACTGCTCGGCAACATGGAAAGGTTGCGATAAGAAACGTTGTACACGCCTTGCTCTTGATACGGCCATTTTATCTTCCTCAGAAAGTTCTTCCATACCAAGAATGGCAATAATATCCTGTAATTCTTTATAGCGTTGTAAAAGCTCTTTTACGCGTTGTGCACAAGCATAGTGATCTTTACCCAAAACTTCGGGGGCCAAAATCCTTGAAGAAGACTCCAAGGGGTCCACCGCAGGATAAATACCAAGCTCGGCAATCTTCCTGGAAAGCACCGTAGTTGCATCCAAGTGGGCAAATGTTGTTGCAGGGGCGGGATCCGTTAAGTCATCCGCAGGTACGTAAACCGCCTGTACCGAAGTAATGGAACCTCTTTTTGTTGAAGTAATACGCTCTTGCATTGCTCCCATCTCGGTGGCCAATGTTGGCTGGTAACCTACCGCAGAAGGCATACGTCCAAGAAGTGCAGACACCTCTGAACCTGCTTGTGTAAAACGGAAGATGTTGTCTACGAAGAAAAGTACGTCCTTACCTTGGCCATCGCCTGCTCCATCACGGAAAAATTCGGCAATAGTCAATCCAGACAAAGCTACACGCGCACGCGCTCCTGGAGGTTCGTTCATCTGTCCGAAAACAAAAGTTGCCTTAGACTCCTTCATAGCCGCCTTATCAACTTTAGACAAGTCCCAGCCGCCTTCTTCCATAGAGTGCATAAAATCGTCTCCGTACTTAATAATCCCAGATTCCAACATCTCTCTCAAAAGGTCATTTCCTTCACGGGTCCTTTCACCAACTCCGGCAAAAACAGATAAACCTCCGTGACCTTTTGCAATATTATTAATCAACTCCTGGATAAGTACCGTTTTTCCTACACCGGCACCTCCAAAAAGACCAATTTTACCTCCTTTTGCATAAGGTTCAATAAGGTCGATTACTTTAATACCCGTATAAAGTACTTCTGTAGAAGTTGTTAAATCTTCAAATTTTGGTGCTTCCCTGTGAATTGGCAAACCATCTTTTCCGGCTTTCGGCAATTCTCCAAGACCGTCAATGGCATCTCCAATTACATTAAACAAACGTCCATAAACATCGTCGCCAATTGGCATTTGTATTGGGTTTCCGGTAGCAAGTACCTCTACGCCCCGACTCAACCCGTCAGTAGAATCCATTGAAATAGTTCTTACCGTATCTTCCCCAATATGAGACTGTACTTCAAGTACCAATTTAGAACCATTTTTTCTTTCGATCTCCAAAGAATCGTAAATCTTTGGCAATTCAGATCCCGATTCAAATGCTACGTCTACAACCGGACCAATAATTTGTGCAACTTTACCTGTAATTTTAGACATTACTTAAGTGTTTAATGTTAAGCTTATTATTTGCAGAAAAGGATTCATAAAAATAATTTTAATCATCCTTTTTTTGCGGTGCAAAGATATATTTTTAATTGAAAAAATAACCCGATTTAAACATTTTTTTTTCCTGTGCTATCAGCTTGTTTTTTTGAGGGTTATACCGCTTGTCCAAAAAATATATTCCCGCCCTGTTTTTCCCGTTTCACATTCTTGTCAGAAGCATCTTTTATGCGCTTATTTATTTTAGTATTTGCCTGCTTCCCCCACTACACGCCCCGATGCTCACGATTGGGGCGGGGTAGTTGGCTCAATCAGGGCTAGCAGCCAAGGCTTTTTTACTTTTACCAACAAAGAACATAACACCGCTTTACATTTTATTGTTCATAGCACACTCGTTGGCTTGGTGCATACTTTTATAACAAATTTGTTCTTTTTATGCTTTTTACTCACGCAGCGACCCCGGTGTTTATCGGATAAAGCACTAGAATGCTTCCTTGCCCATATGGCATGGCAAACGGGAAGCCTTCCTTTTCAATGCCCTGCTCCTTTTTTATGGTAATTGTGCTGGGTAAAGCGTATTATAGTCTGCCGCCTTCAATCTTGGTAAAGTAGCCTCATATTCAACTTCGATGGCCTCTAGAAATTTGTTGGCCAGATAGGCATACCCTCTTGCCGTTGGATGGATCCCATCCAACGAAAAGGCGCCCCCAAAAACCAGATCGTCGTTCAAAACAAATTCATCAAAAGGCACCCCGCCCTCTTGAGACAATGCGGTTAATATTGCGTTTGCATCCACCAATGCCAATCCATGCTGTTCTGCAACCGCCTGTATTGTGGCATTGTATGCCTGTGTTGCGGTTTTTACGTGCATTTGTTCAGATGGTATCAATACCTGGCCGTCGTCTAACGGAACACCAACGCCAATAACAGACTGCGGATTGTTCGGGTCGGCCAGTGTACCTAAAACAGAAGACACCGGCAGGGGTATCAAATCCTCCTCGGTTGCCTGCCGCATATTTATCAAGGCAGGATTTACACCTGTTAAATCGGTTAAATCTTCGTCTATCAATACAACTGCATTTTGTCCGGCACTAAAATTAATCGTCCGTTTTTCTACTTCTTCAGCAGTAATCAAACCAAAACCTTGCGCCTGCACCAATCCGCCATTATATGCAGCGTAAGCCCCATTAATGGCATCGGCAGTATTTTCATCTAAAGGAATGGCGTTATAAGGCACGGTTGTAAAATAAGGAATCGATGTTATGTCTGGAATATTGGCCACAATTCCCTTAGCATCGTTTTGCACCAATTGAGAAACAATATTGGCATACATTTGCGCAAACACATCTGGATCGGTAATATCGTTGGTGGCATAGGTGGCAAAGTCAAGGTTGCCCGTTTGATCTATACCAACGCCCCCGCCAGTAGCATAGCCCAGCACGTCATTGTTCCCTATCCAAAGGCTAAAAAAAGTAGGGTTTTGCGCAACCGCATCGGCAATAACGCTGGTTGATGGGCTTGACGCAAAACGCACAAAATAGGGATTGGCGTTCCCAGTTTGTAGCCCGGCGATATTACCATACCCCGGTATTACCAAATGATAACTCAAAGCACCCGGGACCCCCATGTTATTATAGTTCCCCGAAAGTATTTGCGATATATCGGTAGTTGGCATGCCCGGTAAGCGTGCCGGGCCCGAGCCATTAAAATACAGTCGGTTTTCAAATCCGGGCAAAGGATTACCCCCTAAAAGCAATCCTCCCAAATTACCGTTCGTTAAGGGCTGATTAAATTCTCCTCCTCCCACTAAAGAAAATTGTGTTGCCAATATATTGGGCAACGAATTTGTTTGTCCGGCAATGAAAAGAGCCCCATCGGTATATCCAGCGGTTAGGGAATTTCCCACCGACACATAATTTGAAAAATCGGCTGCTCCGGCAGAATATTCTTCTTCAGGACCGTGCATTGTTCCGGAATCGTCATCAGAGCTACAGGAATATAATCCTAAAAGCAACAGCAATAGTAAACTTATATAGTTGGTATTCATAAAATATCGTATTAAAATTAGCTTAAAAGTTATTGATTGTCCAAGACACGTAGAGTTGTGTTCCTATTAACCCTGTTCCGTAAGCAGTGTAATATTCTTCTCCAGACAGGTTAGCAGCACCCACCTTAAAAATAGATTTTATGCTTGGCACTGTATAGTTTAACTGTGCGTCCATAACCGTAATCGAAGGGATGTTTCCATCGCCAAAACCTGCCTGCCAGAAAAAGGCATCGCTCCACCGATAACTAAAGTTGAACCCAAAATTCTTCACCAGTTCTGTATGCCCAAAAGAAGCTTTGAATTTATGTTTTGGCGTATTAAATCCCGCTCTAAATTCGGGATCGTCTTGATCAAAATCGGCATAGGTGTAATTTCCGCTTAAATCAAATCCATTAAAAACTTTAGTCGAAACAGCAATAGAAGCTCCATACGATTGTACGCCGGATTTTGCATTGGTGTAGGTTTGAAACACTTTATAGTCGCCACTTTGTATGGCTACCAATGATTGCGAATTGTCTCCAACTTCTCCGTATAATGGAGCAACTACATTTTGAGTGGCAATAAAGTCGGTATAATCGGTGTAATACCCGCTTAAATCAATGCTTACTTTCCCTAATTGACCTCTATAGCCAATCTCGTATGCAATGGCCTGTTCCGGTTTTACCAAATCGACATCTGAAGCTACCGGAGCACCTGCCTGGACCGAAGCTGCGGAAAATGAATTTTCGTAAGCATTTCTTCCACTTATGGTTGCAGTAGGGTTTCCGCCGTTGGCTGCTTGATTATTTACGTCAAAGGTGCGTACATATCTGTCCAGATTATCTTCGGCCGAACCTACCAATATAGCCCTTCCTATATCTAACCCAATATATAAATCTTGTGTGGTCGGGTTTCTAAAGGCCGTTTGTATAGATGCCCTAAAGTTGTGGTTTCTATTTTCGCCTGCTGTATATCCCACAGAAAAACGGGGCGTTACCTGCCCGTTAAACAATTCGGATTTATCATAACGCAACGAACCGGTAAGCTTCAACCGCTCATCCATTAATTGTTTTTGAATTTGCGTATACAGCCCTAATTCATTATAACTTATGGGGCCATCGTAATCAGTAAAAATAGTTCCGAAGGAATTCAAACGATACGTCCTAAAAGAACCGCCCACTTGAATGTCGGCAAAATCAACCAAATGCGAAAAGTTGTAATTGGCATCTGCATGGTACAATTGCGATCCGTCCCTAAACTGAGACCCGGAAGCCAAATCGGGATTGGTAGTTACGGTATTAAATGCCTGTTGAAATTCCGGCGTCCCTGGAATAAGCCTGCCTGTGTCGGCCGTTTGCCTGGCAATTGTATGCGCTTGTTCGCTGGATGCCCCACTTAAAGTTGCTTGCACATATGCACCTGCATATTCGCCAAACCATTGTTGGTCTCCCTTCCAATAACGATTTACGTTAATCCCGGTGAATCGCATATCGTAGGAATCTCCCGCATCCTCATCGGTCATATATCCTCTTACAAAAAAATTGTTATTACGGACTTCTATTTTGTGTTGTTGCAAGAAGAAGTTTTTCAATGAATATCTATTGGAACCTTGATAAATAGTAGCTCCCTTACCAATTTTTCCTTGGTAAATAATTTCCAAATCATCGGCAAATGGGCGATAATGTAACGCTGCATCAAACTTTACGCTCTCTGCTTCGTAATTTGTTAAGTTGCTTTCAAGATAACCTGTTCTACTTACATTTTCATTGGGCAGTAAATTAAACGCTCCTTCCGGAATGATCCCGTTTTCTGCAAGGGCAATACCTACAGCGCGAATATTGGTGCTTACCTCATCGCCATATACGTTTAACCCATCGTAATCGGGCATTTCACGACCAGTTCCCGGATTTAGTACATTTTCTTGACTTACCGCAAACCAATCGGTTCCTTTTAAATAAGAAAAGTTGGCTTTGGCGGCAAATTTATCAGAAAACTTTTTGGCAACGCGTATTCCCAAGTCCCAAAAAACATTATCTCCGGCAGCTTCTTGTGATGTCATTCCCGATTTGGCATAAGCGCTTATTCCTTCAAAATCGAACGGGCTTTTACTCCGCATAAACAAAATTCCATTAAACGCATTGGCTCCATACAAGGCAGACGATGCACCGGGCAATAATTCCACGCTTTGCACATCTATCTCTGTCATTCCCAATAAATTACCCAAAGGAAAATTCAAGGCCGGTGCCGCATTGTCCATTCCATCAATTAACTGGACAAAACGTGTATTGGCAAAAGCCGCAAATCCACGGGTGTTAATTGATTTAAAGGTTAAACTATTGGTATTGATATCTACCCCCTTAAGATTTTCCAGGCCATCGTAAAAATCGACAGAAGCCGTATTTTTTATTTCTTTCAGGCCAAATCGTTCCACTGTAACGGGCGACTCAAAAATACGTTCGGGTGTCCTCGATGCCGAGATAACGATTTCTCCCAAGTTGGTCGTTTCTTCTTTTAGTTGAATTTGTAATGACCGTGCCGTTGACAACGCAATCGTTTGCGGAACAAAGCCAATACTAGAAATTTTAATGTTGAGCGGATATTCATCTTCTATTGATAGTGAAAAATTCCCCTCAAAGTCGGTTACGGTTCCAACTGTTGTTCCCATCACTTGCACATTTGCTCCGGGAATGGGCTGGTTTTGTTCATCAACCACTTTTCCGGAAATAGTAGTCTGGGCAACTCCCAATGCACTAAAGAGAAAAGTGAGCACAAAAAAAATTGTTCTTATCATAATATGTTAGTTTTTGATAAGAACAATATACATATTTTTTCAATTCCGTAACTTTTTAATTAAAAAATTACGAAATTATCACTCATTCACTCAACCGTTACAGATTTTGCAAGATTACGGGGTTGATCTACATTACACCCTCTCATCACTGCAATATGATAAGAAAGCAATTGTAGTGGAATTGTAGTTAACAATGGCGTCAAGCCTTCTAATGTTTCAGGCACTTCGATGACAAAATCGGCCATTGAACGAACTTCCTCATCGCCTTCGGTAACAATTCCGATGATTTTTCCTTTTCTGGATTTGATTTCCTGAATATTACTTACCACTTTTTCATAATGCCCTTTTTTGGTAGCAATTACTACAACCGGCATCTGTTCATCAATTAAGGCAATAGGCCCGTGTTTCATTTCGGCGGCCGGATATCCTTCCGCATGGATATAAGAAATCTCCTTAAGCTTTAAAGCACCTTCTAATGCTACCGGGAAGTTGTAACCCCTTCCCAAGTACAGAAAATTAGGAGAGTCTTTATATATTGATGAAATATATTTTACATGGTCGTCTATTTTTAAACATTTCTCCACTTTGGCAGGAATGGCCTCCATTTCTGCAAGGTATTGCTGAAATTCTGTTTTGGAAAGCATCCCTTTAGACTGTGCCAACTTCAAGGCGATCAATGTTAAAACAGTAATCTGTGTTGTAAACGCTTTGGTTGAAGCTACCCCGATTTCTGGTCCGGCATGCGTATAGGCCCCTGCATGGGATTCCCTTGCGATAGAAGATCCTACCACGTTGCATACGCCAAATACAAAAGCTCCGTTTTGTTTGGCCAATTTTATAGCAGCCAGTGTATCGGCAGTTTCCCCAGATTGCGATATGGCAATAACCACATCGTTTGAAGTAATTACGGGGTTTCTATATCTAAATTCTGATGCATATTCGACCTCAACGGGAATACGCACCAAGTCTTCAAAAATATATTCGGCCACCAAACCAGCATGCCACGATGTCCCGCAGGCCACAATAATTATCCTGTTGGCCTTTAATATTTTTTCAAGGTTATCTTCTATTCCGGCCATTTTTATAATGCCTTCGTTTATCCTTAAACGCCCCCGATAAGTGTCTTTTATCGCTTCGGGCTGTTCATGGATTTCTTTCAGCATAAAATGGTCGTACCCATTTTTTTCAATTTGCTCAAGGCTCAACTGAAGCTCGTGCACATATGGGGCTACCGCCTTATCGTCTTTTATTTGCCGTATTTTAACATCGCGTCCCAGACGGACGATGGCCATTTGCTCGTCTTCCAGATAAATGGCATTGTTGGTATATTCAATAAAAGGAGAAGCATCGGAGGCGATAAAAAATTCGTCCTCGCCCACACCAATGGCCAATGGGCTCCCTAATTTAGCCGTTACTATTTCATCGGGTTTAGATTTGTCGAAAACTGCAATCGCATAAGCCCCTATTACTTGGTTTAAAGCTATTTGAACTGCTTTTCCTAATTTTACGTTCTCATTTTTTTTGATGTCCTCAATTAAGTTCACCAACACCTCGGTATCGGTATCAGACTCAAATTTATAGCCTCTTTTCTGGAGTGCTTTTTTTATAGATCCGTAGTTTTCTATAATTCCGTTATGGATTATCACCAAGTTCCCGGAATTTGAATAATGCGGATGTGCGTTTACATCGTTTGGGATACCGTGCGTTGCCCAACGGGTATGGCCCAAGCCAATACTTCCATTGGTTGTATTTTCGCTTTCTGCCTTAGCTTTTAAATCGGCTACCTTCCCTTTTGTTTTGCACAAATTTGTGTCTTCACCATCGTAAAGAACAATCCCTGCACTGTCATACCCTCTGTATTCTAACCTTTCAAGGCCTTTGGTAATAATTGGATATGCTTGCCGTGCACCTATATAACCTACAATTCCACACATTTTTTTTAAGTTTTATTTAGTCTTCTTTTGGTTTGGTATAAAAAATTTCTAATTGTAACTTTTTATCATTACCTGCATTGTTTCCAAACAACACAGTTCCGTATTGGTTTGGTATGGAGGCTTGGGGAATTTTTATTTTTAGGTCTTCGTCGGTTTCTGCACTACCATCTTGAACCTTATATGCTGAAACGTTCGTTGAGTTTAAGATACTATTAGTCGTTGTCAAGGCCAATCGTGTATTGGTTGAATCCTTACGGATAATATCATTTATATATTCTGTAATCCTAAACTTATATTGGATCCCTTTTTCATTATCTGCATCCAATATACCCCCAAATATAGTCTTAGTGGTAGAATCTATACCTGTATTTGTGTCCAAAACATTATTATAATCGACCAAAACCCTTTCATTGCTAAGATCATACAAATACAATCGTTTTGGCAGGGTTAATTTTGACTCCTCTGTCAGGCTTTCTTCATCTACATAAAAAACAAGGTTTGCCTCGTTTATTAACCAATCATTTTCTTCGGCTTCTTGAAATGCAACATCGGGGTCTTGACCGCCCAACATGTCCAACTCTACATATGTCCCGCTTCCGCCCCGTACATATAAATTTGAAGCATTGGCATTGTTAAACTGATCTAAAACATTGGCAGGATATGCGGCTTCATCTATATAATTTACCTTGTTACCGTTCAAGCTTAACTTAAAAGTCGAGTTTTCCACAACGGCTTCATCATCATCGTTTGTTGTATCGTAGTCATATTGAATTTCTACATATGCGTTTGCTACATTTAAGAGCATTGCCAGTTCGTGGTTGGCAGATTCCATGGAAATATAAAGCCCGCGCAAAAATTCCTTGAAGTTGTTCTGACTGGCCAAAACGCTCGCCCCTTCATTGTCCAATATTTTTTCCTGAAAAAATTGTTTATCCAATTCAACCCATATTCCAGGTGAAAGTCTTTCTGAAGGAACGGTAACCGATTCGTCTTCATCTTCAGTATCGGGATCGTCTTCCCCGTTAAAAAATAAAATTTCCTCTTCGTCTATTGTGTAACTGTCTTCATACAAAACAGTAGTCACAAAAGACGTAGGGTCTTCGCTTGAAAAATATTCCTGGGCATCTTGAAAATTTGACCCGGGGTCAAGGTCACGTAAAAACTTGGTATATTCCTGTACCTTTAACGTAAAAGGCGTGTTTCGGTTCCCGTAAATTGAATCTATACGATAGGGTTTTGGTTCATTTTCCTCCAAATCGGTGGTATCGGTTAACGCCGTACTGAAAAAAGGAATGTATAAATATACTGCCGTTGCACGCTCGTTTTCCTGTCCTTCGGCATTTTCATCGATCTGGCTCTTTTCTCCAAAAGTTGGATCAGTCGTACCTAAAAGCATCTGGCCCACAAACGATGTTTGCTCAAGTCCGTATACGGGCTGGTTAAAGTCGCTCAGTTGATAGGCCGTAAGGCCATCTGTCCTTACACTTTCCAGTTTTCGGTTATAGGTAAACACATCGTATTTTACACTATTTGTTACCGTGCTTCCATCGTCTATAAGGTCTACGCCAATGGTATTGTAGTCTCTTTCACATGCTGTAAAAAAAATAACACTACCCGTTACAAGTAGTGCCGTAAGCATATAACTTCCTTTAAAAATCTTCTTCATTGTATCCGCTGGATTAACTTAATACTTTTGTTTCGTAAAATTGATTGTACGCCTCTTCAAATTCATAAATTGAAACATAAGGCTGTACTGGTTTTGAAAGCGAGTCGATATGTTTTTTTAGGTCGTCGGGGAGTTCTTCAGAGGCAACAACTACCGCATCCGAATGATCTACGGCAACTTTTAAAACATTGCTGTACGTAGGGTCTTCCAGTGCTTTTATTGCTCCTTCCTCTATACCATCAAATTTAACTTTCGCCAACATTTCTTTATCTAACGTTCCCTCAAAACCTTTGTTGTATACAGACGTAACTATTTTACTTTCTGCAAAAAGGGGCTCGTCTGCGTAATATTTTTTAAGGTACAACGGCAATAAAGAAGCCATCCATCCATGAACATGGATAATATCTGGATTCCAATTGAGTTTTTTTACCGTTTCCACAACCCCTTTGGCAAAGAAAATTGCGCGTTCATCGTTGTCGGGAAATAAATTACCTTCTTCATCGGTAAAAGTTGCCTTTCTTTTAAAGTATTCTTCGTTGTCTATAAAGTAAACTTGGATTCTTTCTTTGGGAATAGAGGCAACTTTAATGATAAGCGGCATATCCATATCGTTTACCACCAAATTCATTCCCGATAAGCGAATTACTTCGTGCAGTTGATGCCTTCTTTCATTAATATTACCAAAACGAGGCATAAAGATTCGTATTTGTCCTCCTCTGTCATTCACCATTCTTGGACTCTCATAAGCCATTGATGACACTTCATTTTCAGGTAAATAAGGAACCATTTCAGAAGCGACAAATAATACTCTTTTGTCTGTCATAAAATCAATTTGTTTCTTTAGACTAAGGGTTAAAGCATGCAAAAATACAAAAAATATGCCTAATTAGTTTAATTTATATAGCTTTGCACGCTGTTAATTTTTTATAAAATGCAAATTTTTAATCAAAAAGAAGCATTAACCCAATTCCTTCAAAAGGAAAAAAAGGAACATAAAACCATTGGTTTGGTCCCCACTATGGGCGCCCTTCATAAAGGTCATTTGTCACTGGTACACAATGCTTTAAACCAAAACGATATTGTTGTTGTGAGTATTTTTGTAAACCCCACACAGTTTGACAATAAAACGGATCTTGAGAAATACCCTAAAACAATGGAAAAAGATTTAAAAATTCTTGAAGATTTAAGTCACAACCTTGTTGTTTTTACTCCAAACGCCCATGAAATTTACGATAACAATATTGCATCGGAAAAGTTTGATTTTGATGGTTTGGAACATGAAATGGAAGGAAAGTTCAGGACCGGCCATTTTGACGGTGTTGGAACGATTGTAAAAAAATTATTTAGTATCGTCATGCCCGATAATGCTTATTTTGGTGAAAAAGATTTTCAGCAGCTCCAAATCATTAAAAAAATGGTGCAAAAGCACCGCATTCCCGTTAATGTAATTGGATGCCCCATTAGCAGGGAAGCAAACGGACTGGCCATGAGCTCCCGTAATGAAAGACTCTCTGCCGAGCTGCGCGAAGAAGCTTCGTTTATATACAAAACCATCACAGCGGCCAAAAATAAGTTTGGCACAGAAAGTGCAGAAGATACGGTAAAATGGATTGAAGGCATGTTTAGCAATAATCCAAGCTTAAGCTTGGAATATGCTGAGATTGCTGATGAAAATACGTTAAAACCTGTTAAAACGAAAGAAGAAAACAAACACTACCGGCTTTTTGTTGCAGTTTATGCAAATGACATAAGGCTAATAGATAATGTTGCTCTAAATTAATACCTTTGTAACATGCAAATTGAAGTAGTAAAGTCTAAAATTCACAGAGTTACGGTTACCGGTGCCGACCTAAATTATATAGGGAGCATTACCATTGACGAAGCGCTGATGGAAGCCTCCAACATTATTGAAGGCGAAAAAGTACAGATTGTCAATATCAACAACGGCGAACGGCTCGAAACATATGCCATTAAAGGAACTAAAAACAGTGGCGAAATAACGTTGAACGGCCCTGCTGCCCGCCGTGTACAACGTGGTGATGTTATTATTATTATTTCTTACGGAATCATGGATTTTGAAGAAGCAAAAAACTTTAAGCCTTCCATTATTTTCCCGAACGAAAAAGACAATACCCTTACATAAGTTGAATAAAAAGCTTGTCAACATACTTAAAAACACACTCCCACTATTGCTGGGAGTTTTTTTAATTTGGTATTCGTACTCGCATACCACGCCCGAAGACCGTACCAATATTATAAACGCCGTAAAAGAAGCCAACTACGTCTGGGTATTGGTTTCATTACTTTTGGGCTTCCTAAGCCATTTATCGCGGGCACTGCGGTGGAATTTAATATTGGCCCCCATGGGCTACAAACCCAGTCTTGCCAATAACATCATGGCTATTTTTGTGGCTTATTTGGCAAATCTTGGCGTTCCCCGTTCTGGGGAAGTATTAAGGGCCACCACCATTAGTACCTACGAAAAAATCCCTTTCCAGAAAGCCTTTGGCACCATCATAGCCGAACGCGTTATAGATGTTATCATGTTGCTTCTGGTAGTTTTGGTAACCGGAATCCTGCAAACAGAAATTATTGCCGATTTTTTCCTGAGCAAAAACATTAATTATGTACAATTAATTCTCTTAGGAGTTGCCGCCGCGGCAATTGGCATAACTTTTTTGGTGCTGATCAAAAGGGCAAAAAGCGGCTTTCTGGCCAAAATAAAAACCTTTGTATTTGGTATTATAGAAGGTCTTACCAGTATTTTTAAAATGAAGGACAAATGGCTTTTCCTTTTCTATACGCTTTGTATCTGGACATTGTACATTGCCATGTTCTGGGTTATTAAATTTTCCCTTCCCGAAACCTTAAACCTGCCCATAAGTGCTATTTTGGCAGCTTTTGTTGCCGGCGCCTTTGCCATGAGCGCTACAAATGGCGGTATTGGCCTGTACCCACTAGCGGTAAGCAAGATATTGCTTATTTATGGTATTGGCAAAGCTTCCGGAGATGCTTTTGGTTGGATTATGTGGAGCGCACAGACATTAATGGTCGTGATTTTTGGCGCATTGTCGTTTCTTTTTCTTCCTATATACAATTCTTCGAAAAAAGCGAGTAAGTAAAAGGGGGCACTTAGAACAAGCCCTTGGTTTTTTTATAAATTAATCCTTCCCTTTTAAATAATTGATTTTAAAATTTCTGAATCGTAGTAATGCCCTTGTTCAGCCTGAACTGATACAAAACAACAGTATGCTGATTTTAAAATTAATACATATTACTATTTTTGTGTAAAATATAAACGACATTCACATATTTAAGTATTGTTAATCAGTATTTTATTAAATCGGTTATAGTATATATTTTTATGAGTTTTTTGAGTGTTCAAATTCAGGCGCAAGTGACCTTGGTTACGGGCGATTCGTACAAACTGAACGAGAAAAGGGAAATTAGCTTTTATGTTCCCGAAGATTATTCCAAAGAAAAAACATACCCCTTATTGTTGTGTTAGATGCCGACTATTTGTTTGATATGCTAGTGGACAATGTAAAATTCTATACCTACAACAAAAAATACAACGATATTGAAACCTTATACGGATTAAAAAATCAAGTCAGCATCAACGACATGATGGCCATTTATGCAGGCATTAAGAAAAAGGAAGAATGGGTGTCATTAAACGGATTGAGCAGGATTGCAAAAAAAGAACATCCACATGTACGAAAAAGCATTTGTATTGGAAGAAATAGATTTTCTCGACAAAGAGTTTCTTCTTGAGCGCATAGATAAGTTAAAAGCAGACTTTGGTTATTAGCCTTTATTTCATCACTCTTGCCCTTGTTGTACATCCCTAAAGCTTTTTCATAGCTATTTGTCGTAATTTTTGGTGGTGTGGCGTTTCTTTTTCTTTCAACATGCCATAAAAGCAAATAATTTTTTATCTTTCGGTCACC
The DNA here is from genome assembly GCF_037029175.1 of Galbibacter sp. PAP.153. NCBI lineage: Bacteria > Pseudomonadati > Bacteroidota > Flavobacteriia > Flavobacteriales > Flavobacteriaceae > Galbibacter > Galbibacter sp. PAP.153. The sequence continues at coordinate 29,535 of NZ_JAZEUN010000010.1, forward strand.
AAATCTAATTCCATTTTACTATGAAAAAGTTCGCATTATGCTGTGGCCTTATCATTTTATGTGCTTTTAATGCCATTGCACAGGTTACCACCACTTCTTTAGATTCATATAAATTAGGCGAAAAAAGAAATGTACGCTTGTATGTTCCCGAAGATTATTCAGCAGAAAAAGTATATCCCCTTATTGTTGTTCTGGATGCCGATTACCTATTCGACCTGGTAGTGGGCAATGCTAAATTTTATACCTACAAAGATGAAATGCCCAAGAGTATCATTGTAGGAATTGACCAAAATGAAACCCGATACGAAGATTGCTTTTACAGTGATGAAAACGGGCTTCCGGACAAAAAAGGAAATGCCTTCTTTGAATTTATCGGCATGGAGCTTATACCGATGATTGAAAAAAACTACAACCTTGCAAATTTCAAGGCAATTGTTGGACATGGCGTTACTGCCAATTTTGCCGATTATTATTTGTTTAAGGACAATCCATTGTTTAATGCCTACGTAATTCTTTCTCCTACATTTGCCCCGACCATGGAAAGCAATACCCCTAAAAGGTTGAGCGAGCTTCAGGAAATGATTTTTTATTACCTGGCTACCGGGGAACACGACGCTAAAGAAAGCCAGCAACGCATCAATGTTTTTAATAACCAGATGAAAGGGTACACCAACGATAATTTGCATTATTATTATGATAACTTTACCAATGCCAGCCATTTCAGCGTGGCTTCATACGGCATCCCGAAAGCGCTGGATCAATTCTTTACCATTTATAAGCCCATAAGTGTAGAAGAATACAAAAAAGATGTATTGGCTTATGAAGGACCTGTAATTGATTACCTTACCAACAAATACAACACCATTGAAACCTTGTTTGGCTTTAAAAAGCAGGTAAGCCTTAACGATATGATGGCAATTTATGCGGCCACTAAAAAGAAAGAAGACCTGGAATCTCTAAACGAATTAAGCAAGATTGCAAAAAAGGAATACCCCGACACCATGCTCGGATTCTTTTGGGAAGCCGAATACTTTGAGCAAATGGGCGAACCCAAAAAGGCTATGCGAACCTACGAAAAGGCTTTTGGCATGCCCGAAATAGACTTTGCTACCAAAGATTTGGCTCTGGAACGCATCGATGCCTTAAAAGCCGATTTTGGTTGGTGATTTTTTTGAAGGTTCACAAAAAATTTAAATGTTGCCCCGTGCCTTTTCCCGAACCCATTCTATATAATCTGTTTGCTGTATTTTGGCAACGTCCAATTGGCGTAGCATCATAACTACTTGCCCCCGATGGAAACTACCATGGTTAAAAACCGTTTGTATGATTTCTCTTGATGGTATTGAAAAATTATCGCCTTTGCTTTCAAATTGAATTTCTTTTTCCAAATCTACGGTTTCTGTAAATTCTTTGAAATTTTTAGACGTTGCCTGCCATTGACTAAAAAGCGCTTTATTGTCTCCTGAAAAACTTGTAACAGCTTCTGCACCGTTTCCATCTCCTTTTAAACGGGAAAGCCATATTGTTTCGGCATACCAAATATGTTTAACAGTAGCGCATATGGTAGGAAAACTTCCCACAAATTCCTTGTATAAAAGCTTGTCGTTTAACAATGTTAGATCGGTTATCAATCTATTATTGGCCCAAATATTATAGGTAGCGTAATCTATATATCTTTTGTTTATTTCTTTAATTTCACACATAAGTTTTTGTCAATTTTATTAGTTGAATATAGCTATTTTTAACTATTCATCTTTGTTTGGTTATTACAGTGTTACAAAACATAAATTGTTTTATTCATTGGTACGGGCATGTAACTCAAAACTTACTTATCTTCTTTGTATCTTTCAGCTTTAAAAATTAAAAAACCCGAATGGCAAAGGTAAAAACAACTTTTTTCTGCCAGAATTGTGGCGCTCAATACCCTAAATGGCAAGGGCAATGTTCTTCTTGTAAAGAATGGAATACCCTTGTAGAGGAAATTGTACAAAAAGAAGACAAAAAAGGCTGGAAAACCACTGACACTTCATCTAAAAGAACCGCAAAACCGCTAAAAATTAAAGAAATAGACGGTTCGCAGGAAATGCGCATGTCATCCGGTGGCATGGAATTCGACCGTGTGCTGGGAGGTGGCATTGTTCCGGGCTCAGTAATCCTTTTGGGCGGAGAGCCAGGCATAGGCAAAAGTACCCTCCTGTTACAAATAGCATTGCATTTGCCATTTAAAACTTTATATGTTTCGGGAGAAGAAAGCCAGAAACAAATAAAAATGCGTGCCGAACGTATTTTTCCCGACAGTGAGCAATGTTACATCCTTACCGAAACCAAAACACAGAATATTTATAAACAAATTGAAGGCATCGAGCCCGATATTTTAATTATAGATTCCATCCAAACCCTGCATACCGATTATATAGAATCGTCTGCGGGAAGCATCAGCCAGATTCGCGAATGCACCTCCGAGCTCATAAAATTTGCCAAGGAAACGGGCACGCCCGTAATACTTATTGGGCATATCACCAAAGATGGGCACATTGCCGGTCCCAAAATATTGGAGCATATGGTAGATACCGTACTTCAGTTTGAAGGCGACCGAAATCATGTTTACCGCATTTTACGCTCCTTAAAAAACCGCTTTGGCTCTACGGCCGAGCTTGGCATATACGAAATGCTGGGAAAAGGACTCCGGGAGGTAAGCAACCCATCTGAAATATTAATCTCCAAAACCGAAGAAGACCTCAGTGGCACGGCTATTGCCGCAACCCTTGAAGGCATGCGCCCGTTAATGATTGAAGTACAGGCGCTGGTAAGCACGGCTGTATATGGTACGCCCCAACGCACCACTACGGGCTACAATGTAAAACGCCTGAACATGCTTTTGGCTGTACTGGAAAAGCGTGCAGGGTTTAGACTGGGCGCAAAAGACGTTTTTTTAAATATTACCGGGGGTATCTCCATAGACGAACCCGCAATAGATATGGCCGTTGTTGCTGCCATACTTTCCAGCAATGAAGATATTGCCATAGAAAAAGATATTTGTTTTGCCGCCGAAATAGGCCTTGCTGGGGAAATAAGACCAGTGCAACGTGTGGAACAAAGAATTCTGGAAGCCGAAAAATTAGGATTTTCGACTATTTTTGTATCTAAACTGAATAAAATAGCAATTAAAAATCCAAAAATAAATATTAGAAAGGTTAGTAAAATTGAAGATGTAGTCGGATATTTATTTGGATAAAATATGTAATGATGAAAAAAGTTATAGTAACATTGGTAGTAATTGTAAGCCTAATGGCTTGTAAAGACGCTAAAAAGAATCAAAAAAACACTGTTGAAACCAAAGAAGTGGTAAAAATAACCCAAAAGGAAAAAACCAAAATCCCGGAAGGTGTAGATTTTATTGCTTCGGGAGACAACCCCTCCTGGAGCCTGTTGATAGATTTTGATAATGCCATGAATTTTACATCGCTCGATAGACCAAAAAAATTAACAACCCCGGTACCGGAGCCAAACATTCCTCAAGACACAAATGCTTTAAACTATTCGGCAGAAACAGAAGCGGGTATTTTGCAGGTAACAATCTTTAAAAAGCCCTGCATTACCAATGCCAACGAAGATTTTTCATACAAAGTCCACATCGAAGCCAAAGAAAAAGACATGGGAAATTACAAAACTTTTGAAGGCTGCGGAAAATATATTGGCGATTATAGGCTAAACGATATCTGGGCATTGGAAACCATTGATGGCAAGGCAATAGATAAAACCATGAAACGCCCTAATTTGGAATTCAATTTAAGAAACGGACAAGTTTTTGGGTTTGGTGGTTGCAACCGTATTAACGGAACACTGGTTGTTGAAAAGGACTCGCTTGCAATTGGGGCTTTGGCCAGCACAAAAATGATGTGCCCAAATGCCGAACTGGAAACCCAGTTTTTGCAGATTGTAAACAATATGAAGTTTCACTACAAATACAAAAACCTCATTTTAATCCTTACTTCGGCAGAACATACACTTACTTTTAGAAAAATAGATTGATGATTAGAATCAGCGGAAAAAAAGCCTTCATTAACCTGAGTTTCGATTTAAGGCGTGTTTTAAAAACCTCTATGTTAAAAACAACTATGAAGCCAATAGCTCGACCGTACATTGGTAATTTGCAACCAACTATATCTCAACTACAAACATGCCGAACCCATGTTAATTAAAAACAGAGCAACTTAGCAACCTTCAAAAGTATTAGTTTTTAACTTCTATGGCGCGGGATTTGGAATGCTTGCGTGTATGCTGTTAATTTCATTTATAACTTCAGCATCCAATTCCATGTTGATACTTGCTATATTTTCCTTAAGCTGATCCATTTTGGTAGCTCCGATAATATTACTGGTAACAAAAGGCCGGGAATTTACAAATGCCAAAGCTAAAGTAGCCATGGAAATCTTGTATTTTTTGGCCAATGCATAATACTTTCGCGTGGCTTTTAAGGCATTTTCACCATTGTATCTGCCCATTTCGGGAAACAAGGTAATCCTTGCATCTTCTATCCCTTTTTTCTCGATAAATTTATCGGTAAGCCTTCCAAAGGCCAAAGGAGAATATGGGAGTAGCCCAACATTTTCTTTCATTGATATTTCTGCAAGGCCAATTTCATAAGTCCTATTCAATAAATTATATGGGTTTTGAACTGTTGCAATACGTGGCAGGCCATTGTATTTGTTTTCTTCCAGATAGCGCATTACGCTCCACGGTACGTCATTTGAAAGTCCAATGTGCCTAATTTTACCTTCTTTTATATATCCTTCCAAAATATTTAAAATTTCATGGATATTATCTTTCCATTGCTCGGTTTGGTCATATTGGTAATCGCGTTTGCCAAAAAAATTGGATTTTCGGTCGGGCCAATGCAATTGGTACAAATCGATATAATCGGTTTGCAGTCTTTGTAAGCTTGTATGTATAGCCTCGTTAAATGCTTTTTTGGTAAAGCCGCCGTTGCGTATATAATGCTCGTTAAACTCGGATGGGCCGGCAATTTTAGAAGCCAGCACGATTTTATCCCGATTTCCGGTTTTTTTAAACCATTCTCCAATAATTGTCTCGGTTACGCCCTGTGTTTCTTTTTCCTTCGGAATTGCATACAATTCGGCCGTGTCAAAAAAATTCACCCCGTTTGCCAAGGCATAATCCATTTGTTCATGGCCATCTTCTTTGGTATTTTGTTTACCCCACGTCATGGTCCCGAGGCAAATTTTACTTACTTCTATATTGGAGTTGGGTAGTTTTGTATACTTCATTGAATGCGATTTTTTATAATGAAAGAAGATTTCTAAAAGGGATTGTAAAAACTCCACTTTCAGAAATCTTCTCAAAAATACAAAATTAAGGAATAGTAATTCCTACATATCGTTTAGCAGTTTGGTAACCTCATCGAGCTTTGGTGTCAAGATTACTTCAATCCTACGGTTTTTTGCTTTCCCTTCGGTAGTTGTATTGCTGGCAACCGGCACATATTCGCCCCTTCCCGCCGCGGTGAGGTTTGCAGGGTCTATTTGGCTATTTTCCTGTAAAATCTGTACAATGGAAGTTGCCCTTTTTGTAGAAAGATCCCAATTGTTTTGCAAAGGTCCATTGCCCCTGTAGGGCACATTATCGGTATGTCCTTCAATAAGCACATTTATATCCGGGTTTTGGGCGAGCACATTCCCTAATTGTTGTACCGCCTTGCGACCATTGGCATTTACCGCCCAACTACCACTTTGGAACAATAATTTATTCTCCATGGAAACATACACTTTTCCGCCGCGTTGTTCCACGGTAAGCCCTTTTCCTTCAAAATCAAGCAATGCCCTGGAAATGGCATCTTTTAAATTTTTCATGGCCGCATCCTTAGCGGCAATAAGCCCTTCGAGTTCGTCTACCCTTTTTGACCGCGCGTCCAGCTGTTGCTTAAGTGTTTCAAGCCTTGCGTTTTCTGCGGCCAGGGCTTTTTCCTTCTCTTCCAATTGGCGGAGCAGTTCCCTGTTTTTTTCAGAATTGGCCGCAATTGCTGCACTGCTGTTTTTTTCCAATGCATTATAGGAAGCCTGAAGATTGTCTAAATTATTCTTTGTGGCCGTATAATCTTGCTGTAATTGATTGCGTTCTGCCAAAACTTTATCATATTTTTTCTGAAGCGCGTCAAGATCGTTCTGCAACCGATTGTTATCGGTATCCAATTGTTGGTTTTCTGCCGAAAGATTTTCTTTTTCTTCTTTTAAAGCATCGTACCTGCCCTGAAGGTCGTTATATACCTTTGAAGATACACAGGATGCGTTTATTGCTACAAGGAACAATCCTATAAAAACTTTCTTTATCATATTAAATTAATCTTCTATTTCAACTAAAATAGGGCAATGATCGCTATGTTTTGCCTCTGGTAATATAACGGCTCTTTTCAACTTTTCTTGTAAGGGTTTGGCTACCATGTTGTAGTCTATACGCCATCCTTTATTATTGGCCCTAGCATTGGCACGGTAGCTCCACCAACTATAATTATGTGGTTCTTTGTTGAAAAAACGAAAGCTGTCGATAAATCCACTGTCGATAAATTCGCCAATCCATTCCCTTTCCACCGGTAAAAAACCGGAGACCTTGGCATTTCGTATCGGGTCGTGAATGTCTATGGCTTCGTGACAAATGTTATAATCGCCACAAATAATCAAATTAGGAACTTCATGCTTCAGTGCATTTATATATTTTTGAAAATCTGCCATGTACGTCAATTTATGTTCCAACCGGGCAATGTTGGTCCCCGACGGTAAGTAAAGGCTCATAACCGAACATGTATCAAAATCGGCGCGCAGGTTTCTTCCTTCGGCGTCCATATAATCGATTCCTGTTCCATAGGTTACACTATTGGGCTGGGTTTTGGACAAAATAGCAACCCCGCTATATCCCTTTTTTTCGGCACTGTACCAGTAATGATACGGATAACCAACATTTTCAAAAACCGAAAGGTCCAGTTGCTCTTTGTTTGCTTTTATTTCCTGCAAGCATATTACATCTGGGTCGGCCGATTGTAGCCAATCTAGAAACCCCTTATTAATAGCTGCGCGTATTCCGTTTACGTTGTACGATATAATTTTCACTCTCCTAAATTTTTAAATGTAAAAAAGCTAAAATAAGGATAGTTTAAGAAAAAGTAATAGCGTTGTTGATAAGAAGGTAAATTATTTAGGATTCGTGCTGGGCTACTTCAATTACTTTTCCATTTTTAAAAATTACATCTAAAACATCTGGGTCTATATTAAATAATCCCGGCACAAAACCAAGGGTATAAGCTATATGATTTTCATTATATGTATAAAATTCTTTTCCCAACAAGACTGTTATTTCTGCTTTGGTTTTACCTATTAACATTTGGCTTTCTATAATATGTTTGGACATTTTATATCTTTCTTCGACATGTGTATCCCATTCCTTTTTATAAAATTCTTCTGAAGGGTAATACGAGGCCGAAAACATCCATAAAAAAATAATGCCAAAATAAATAAAAGGACTTGCTATTAATGCTGAAAAAATAGCCATGGAATTCCTACTGTTTTTACTTCCAACCTTTAATTTCTTCAAAATCCATTTTAAGAAAAAAAATGTTAGAAAAGCAATAATCGAGATTCCTATAAACGCGTCCATGCTTATTTCTTTTATAATTAAAAAACCTACACTTTTTTAATAACATAGGTAACTATGCCCCATATAATAAGCTTGTTTTCTTCTTCTATTTTTAGCGGCTTATACTTTTTGTTTTCTGGCATTAAAAGCAATCCTTCTTTCCCTATTTTTAACCGTTTTACGGTAAATTCACCATCGATAAAGCATACGGCTATTTTTCCATCAATAGGCTCCAAACTTTTATCGATTATTAAAAGGTCGCCATCGTCGAGGCCGGCACCTTCCATAGATTGACCGCTCACACGTGCATAAAAGGTTGCCTCGGTATTTTTTATAAGTTCTTTATTGAGATCTATGCGTGTTTCCTTAAAATCTTCGGCAGGCGATGGAAATCCGGCGGAAATCCCGCCATCTACCAATTCTAATGACGACCGGGTTGTTTTGTCCGGTTTAAAAAATTGAAGATTTCTTTTTTTGTCATCCATTATTTCACCCGTATTATTTCGTCTATATTGGTAGTATATCTTGGCGAAAGATGTTCTTGGCGCATTTTCCAGGTACGCTTTAAATCTTGATTGGCAATTTTTATTTTAAGGGTTCCATACTTATTGTTGATGCCATCTATGGTTTTCATCAAACTATGGTGTTTGGGGTCTTCTTCCAAGAACATATCCAGCTGACGTGCATTGGTGGGCACCAGCCCGGAAACAATTACCCCTGCCTTTTTATACTTTATTCCATATTTATAAATGCCCTCTACGGCGTTCACTGCATATTTTACCAAGGTAAGCGACGAATCGGTAGGATAGGGCAAGGTAACCAAAAGTCCGCCGCGGTGCTGCTTTTCATCTGCTTTATGCCGATCGCTCTTTAAAAAAACATACATAAAATTACAACTGCTATGTTGTTTGCGCAATTTTTCTGCACAACTTCCGGCAAAGGTAGAAATGCGTTCTTTAAGGTTATCCAGGTCGGAATATGTATATTCGAAACTTCGGGTAGTTGCAATGGTTTTTTTGGGTGCCGTAACATCATTCTCCAATTCTAATGTGGGCTGCCCTTCCAAATCCTTTTTCAAACGAAGTCCCATAACCCCCATTTCTGAGCGTACCCATGCATCGCTTAACAATGTAAAATCGAAAGCCGTTTTTACGCCTTTTGATTGCAATCGTTTACTGTGCCCTCTTCCAATACCCCAAACCGATTCGATTGCGATCCATCGTAATGCTTTAATGCGTTTTTCTTCAGCATCTATTACATAAACGCCATTTGTCCTGTCTTTATATTTCTTGGCAATTTTATTGGCCACTTTGGTCAAGGCCTTGGTACGGGCCATCCCGATGCTAATGGGCATTCCCGTCCATTTAAAAACACGTTCTTTTATTTGTTTTCCTACGGAAGTATAATCGGTTGCCTTATCAACATCAAACTTTAGAAAAGCTTCATCTATGCTGTAATGTTCCACCAATGGGGTAAATTGCCGTAAAATATTCATCACCCGTGTGCTCATGTCGCCATACAGCGGATAATTGGAAGAAAACACATGAATACTCTTTTCAGCAAAAAAACTTTTATACTTAAAAGCCGGAGCTCCCATGGGTAATCCCAGCTCTTTAGCTTCATCGCTTCGGGAAATTACGCACCCATCATTATTGGAAAGTATGGCTATAGGTTTATTATTGAGATGCGGCTGGAACACCCGCTCACATGAAGCATAAAAATTATTACAATCTACCAAAGCATACATAATGCAAAGATACTGATTTGGGATTTTATTATGCTATGTTGCTATGGAGGATACGATTAAAATGTAACTCCGAAAAATGTAGCGCTTAACCCCTTAATTCTTCTCTTTTAACCCAACTTACTTAAATGCTTGTTCACCGGTAATATCGGCTCCTGTAATTAATAAATGAATATCGTGTGTGCCTTCATATGTAATTACGCTTTCCAAGTTCATCATATGGCGCATAATGCTATATTCTCCGGTAATTCCCATGGCCCCCAATACTTGTCGTGCTTCACGTGCAATATTTAAAGCCATTGCTACATTATTGCGTTTGGCCATCGATATTTGGGCAGTGGTTGCACGTCCTTCATTTTTTAGCTGCCCCAAACGAAAAGCCAACAGTTGTGCCTTTGTTATTTCAGTGACCATTTCGGCCAATTTTTTTTGTTGCAATTGTGTAGCGGCAATGGGCTTGTCAAACTGAATTCGCTCTTTGGCATAACGCAATGCCGTATCGTAGCAATCCATTGCTGCGCCAATGGCGCCCCAGGCTATTCCATAACGTGCCGAATCTAAACAGCCAAGCGGTGCGCCCAATCCGTTTTTACCCGGCAATAAATTTTCTTTGGGGACCTTTACATTGTCAAAGATAAGTTCTCCGGTTGCCGAAGCACGAAGCGACCATTTATTATGTGTCTCCGGCGTAGAAAAGCCCTCCATGCCCCGTTCTACTATTAAACCATGAATGCGACCTTCTTCGTTTTTTGCCCATACCACCGCAATATCTGCAAAAGGTGCATTGGAAATCCATAATTTGGCACCGTTCAACACATAATAATCCCCAGCATCTTTAAACTTCGTTTCCATTCCGCCCGGATTCGAACCGTGATTGGGCTCGGTCAAGCCAAAACACCCCATAAATTCGCCCGTGGCCAATTTTGGCAGATATTTTTTACATTGCTCCTCAGTTCCATATTTCCAAATGGGGTACATTACCAAAGACGATTGAACTGATGCTGTTGAACGTACACCGCTATCGCCACGTTCTATTTCCTGCATAATGAGGCCATAACTTATTTGGTCAAGACCAGCCCCTCCATATTCTTCCGGAATATAGGGCCCAAAAGCCCCTATTTCTGCCAATCCTTTTAATAATTGCTTTGGAAATTCTGCTTTTTGGGCAAAATTTTCAATGATAGGAGATACTTCTTTCTTCACCCATGTTCTGGCCGCATCGCGAACCAATTTATGTTCGTCTGAAAGAAGGTCGTCTAAATTATAATAATCGGGTGCTTCAAAAAGGTCTGGTTTCATTGCGAAATTGGTTTTCTCAAATATAAATATAAGTAATTTAACAAAACAAGGTCTTGGTGTTATATTTATAAAACAAAGGCAATATCGTGCAAATAAGACAAGTATGGGAATTTTTTAATATGATTTTAAGTCATATATAGAAAAATTTTCTTGCTGTTGATAAATATTTTAAGTAAGATTGCATAGCCCCTTTCACTGGTTAACATATGAATAAACTTACTTCCATACTGTCTAAAATTGCCGCCACATTAAATATTGATACGCCCGATAAAAAGGGCGCCCATAATATTGTTGGAAAATGGAAAGCCCTTACATATACCGAAAAGCTATATGAGAATGACAAACTGATAAATGAAGATGATTTTTCTTACAACGGCGACAATGCGTTTTCTATGGTATTTAAGAAAAATGGAAATTTTATACAAAACGAACATTCAAAAGATATACAAAATAATTCCTTGGAAAAAACAACCAAAAAGGGAACTTATGCCCTTGAGGGGGATAAAGTAATTCTTACCTACGGAAGCGTTCACGATGATAAAAACGTAATTGCTTTGTTGTATACCATCAATGAAAACAAGCTTACCACTGTTAACGATTACAAACAAAAGGATATTGATGATGTATATCACCACGTAAGTACAAGAACCTTTATAAAAGAATAAAGAGCATCCAAAAATTTTGGACACTCTTTAGTATTAAACTCATTCTAAAACTCTTTTCTTTTTATATGATAATTACACCTCGTAATTGTCCCAATTGGCTATTTCTTGGCGCTCTTCCGGTTTAATACACACATCCAGTGTACGCTGGTCGTATTTCATGTTGTACTGCGACAATACATCGTCCGGAACACCATCCCAAACATTTGGTGTATTACCAACATAGCCCAGATATTCAATTCCTTCTTTGCTGGTAAAATAGCCTGTTGAAACCAGGTCCCTTAACCGAGAGAAAAAGCGTTCCCCTTGAATATGCTCCGGTTTTACTTCCTCTGGATAGGCAATATCGTCCACAATGGCGATCTGCTCTTCTTTTGAAGCATTTTTAAACACTTTATTGTAACGCTTATTGCTTTCATGGTCTATCCACATAATTCCGCCGCGTAATGGCAATTGATGGTGCGGCATGTCAAGCACAATATATGCTATAAAGTCGACTACGCCCACTTCGCTGGCCGCATGATATTCTCCTTCTGCGGGGATAATGATATCGGCCAGAACGGTAAGTGTTTCCAGTTCGTGGTCGTTAAAGTATTTTTGGCCCCTTAATTCCTTTTCGCGAGCTAGTTCCTCGACAGTCCGGGTAGTGTCGTAATTATTGTCACTATCGGCAGGGGCATCGGTTTTGGCAATCGTTTTTTCTTCGGAATCCGTGAGGCATGCCGAAAACATAAATCCGGACGTTACGGTTCCGGCTACCATAGCCTTTAAACTTTTTCTTCTATCCATGATTCTAATGTTTTAAATATTCATTTTTTTCATCTCTTGGGTCAAATACTCTGATGCTCTCCAGGCAAGGGCCAAGATAGTCCATGTCGGGTTTTTATCAGCTTGCGATACAAAAGCACCACCGTCCATTACAAATAAGTTGGGGACATCGTGTGCTTGGTTGTACTTGTTCAATACAGAGGTTTTAGGATCGTCTCCCATACGGGTTGTACCTACTTCGTGAATAATTCTACCGGGAGCTTCCAAGCCGTGGTCGCTTTCTTCGCCCGGTTTATCGCCAAGTGGCGTAGCGCCCATGTTATGGAACAGCTCTTCAAAGGTATCCTGCATATGCTTGGCTTGTTTACGCTCGTCGTCTGTCCAGTTGTAGTTAAAACGAAGTACAGGAATACCGAATTTATCAACTACATTAGGATCTATCTCACAATAATTATCTTTTTGCGGGATACTTTCGCCCCTTCCGGCCATTCCAACCATGGCTCCGTAATATTTGTAGACGTCTTCTTTTAACCCTACACCATATCCTCCTGCCTTCTTCTTGCTTTCACCTTTGCGCTGAAATCTTCCATTTAGGTTTTGAATGCCCATCCCTGCTCCGTATGAAGGCATGCCCATGCCTCCCCAAAACTCTATATGATATCCTCTAGAAAAACCTAGGTTTTTCTTATCGTTTAGCCACCATGGCACGTACATGTGCATTCCGCCAACTCCATCTTCGTTATAACGTTTTCTATCCATTAACTCCGGAATTATAGCCGATCTTGATGCTCCGGTGGAATCGTGCAGGTATCTTCCCACAACGCCACTTGAATTTGCCAATCCTTCAGGGAACCTTTCTGATTTTGAATTCAGTAAAATTCGGGCGGAACCACAAGCACTTGCCGCCAAAATAACCACTTTGGCCTTTACGGTATATTCTTGAAGGTCTTCCTTATTTACATATGAAACGCCTGTTGCCTTGCCGCTATCGTCTGTTAAAACTTCACGTACCATTGCATTTACGTACAGGTCTACATTGTCATATTCCAACGCGGGTTTTACAAGTACTGAAGAAGACGAAAAATCTCCATAAATACTGCATGAACGCGAACATTGACTACAATAAAAACAAGCACCTCTGCGATTATCAACACGTTTGGTTAAGATGGACAATCTGGAAGGAATTACAGGAAGCCCCATTTTCCCACCTGCTTTTTGTAAATACAATTCATGCAAACGCGGTTTTGGGGGCGGCAAAAAGTATCCATCGGGCTCGTTTGGAATATTCTCTTTGGTACCAAAAACACCCACTAGTTTATCAACCTTATCGTAATAAGGCCTTACATCTTCGTAGCCAATAGGCCAATTGTCTCCCTTACCGTCGAAATCTTTTCTTTTATAGTCCAAAGGTCCAAAGCGGAGCGATATACGCCCCCAGTGATTGGTTCTACCACCCAACATTCTGGAACGGAACCAATCGAACTTAGTTCCATTTTTATGTGTATACGGTTCTCCGTCCAGTTCCCACCCTCCGTAGGCCATGTCAAAATCACCAAAGGCACGGGTAGTACTTGCCCCTCTTCTCGGCGATTCGTAAGGCCATTTAAACTGAGTTTGTTGTTCTGGGTTCGCGGGGTCGAAATTTGGACCTGCTTCTAAAACCGCTATGTTAAAGCCAGCTTCAGAAAGTATTTTTGTAGCCATTCCACCACCTGCTCCCGATCCTACAATAAGTACATCGTAGACTTTGGAAGCTTCTTTAATTTGAAAAGACATTTTGAGTTTGTATTTAATTAATATTCTATTACGTTCTTTCTATGCTTAATTGGTTGTATACAGATTTTTGTTGGGGCTATTGCTCATATAAAAATGCAATTCCCCGCCCTGCATTATATCACTGTGTTTTATAAAAGGAGCTTTTAGTTCCTTCCCGTTAAGGGTTACCTTATCGACAAACACATTTTTTTCTGATTGATTTTCGGCTACGACCGTAAAAGTATTACCGTTTTCCAGTTGAATTTTTGCACTTTTCATGGCTGGGCTCCCAAGAGCGTATACATCCGATCCAGGTGATACGGGGTAAAACCCTAGCGTACTAAAAATGTACCAGGCACTCATTTGCCCAAAATCGTCATTGCCGCCCAATCCATCTTCTTTTGCTTGGTACATGGCCTTAAGGATCATCCTAATTTTATCCTGCGATTTCCACGGCGTATCTGTCCAGTTGTACAAATAAACTACGTGGTGAGAGGGCTCGTTACCATGTACATAATTCCCTATTATGCCTTCTCTGGAAATGTCTTCGGTATTGGCAAAATATTTATCGGGCAATTCCATGGAAAACAACGAATCCAGATGTTGCGAAAATTGCTTTTTTCCGCCCATCATTTCTATCATGGTCTTAGGGTCGTGCGGTACATACAAGCTATAATTCCATGAATTTCCTTCGATAAACCCTTGCCCGTGCGTATCCAATGGATCGAATTGTTTCTTGAAAGAGCCATCGTTTAATCTAGGGCGCATAAATCCACTGTTTTTATCAAATACATTTTTATAATTTTCAGAACGCTTTATAAATTCATCATAAACGACTTCATTCCCTATTTTTTTGGCTGCTTGTGCTATGGCCCAGTCATCGTAAGCATATTCCAGGGTTTTAGAAACCGAAGCTCCATTTTTATCTTCTGGAACATAGCCTTTTTCCATATAATATTCCAATCCGTCGTAATAGGGCACTTTAGCCGTGTGTGCACTAGCGGCCAAAGCTGCTTTGGCATCGAAACCTGTATTGCCTTTTACAATGGCATCGGCAATAACCGACACGCTATGGTAACCTATCATGCACCAGTTTTCGTTGGCATAATGCGACCATACAGGCAACATTCCATGCACGCTTTGATCGTAATGTGCAATCATGGAATTAATCATGTCTGAATTTCGTTTGGGCTGCAATATATTAAACAATGGGTGCAAGGCCCGGTATGTGTCCCAAAGCGAAAAACTTGTATAATTGGTAAACCCGTTGGCTTGATGAATGTTCATATCCAATCCACGGTATTTTCCATCTACATCCATATATTCGGTTGGCCCTAAAAAGGCATGATACATGGCGGTGTAAAAGTTAATCATTTCGGCATTGTTCATGGGTTCTATTTGAACTTTGTTAAGCTCTTTGTTCCATTTTTCCTGACTTTCTGTTTTTACTTTATCAAAATCCCAATGCGGAATTTCTGCTTTCATATTTTTAATGGCTCCTATTGTACTAACCGGTGATATGGCAAATTTGATTTTTATTTTTTCTCCTTCAGAAGTATTAAAATCGAAATATGTTTTTAAGTTTTCGCCGGCCATTTCGGGGAAGTTTGTGTTCTGGTCGAACTTTCTCCAAAACCCTTTATACACATTATTGTCATAATTAACCTGCCCATATTTGGCAACAGGCTTATTAAAGCTCATGGCAAAATAAACGGTACGGGTTCGTGCCCATCCATTGGTTTGGCGATAACCTGTTACCAGTGTATCGTTTTCTACGCGTACAAAGGTCCATACATTTTTGTTATCGTAATTATAGATCCCCGATGTTAAATCTAAAATGATATGCGCCTGCTCCGACTTTGGAAATGTATACTGATGCATTCCCACACGGGTAGTTGCCGTTAATTCGGCCTTAATATTGTAATCGTCTAAAATTACACTGTAATAAGCCGGCTCGGCATCTTCCTTATCATGAGAAAAACGGGAACGATAGCCACTATCGGGATTGGTTTCGGTACCCGGATTCATTTGGAGTTCTCCGGTTGTTGGCATGATAAGGAAATCCCCTAAATCAGAATGGCCCGTACCACTAAAATGCGTATGACTAAACCCTACGATTGTAGGGTCGTCGTACTGATATCCTGCACAATATTTATACACATCCGGATTGTAATGCCCATCTACCCCATACGGAATCGTATCGGTATCCGGACTTAACTGTATACTCCCAAAAGGAACGGTGGCGCCGGGATAGGTATGCCCCATTTTGGCGGTGCCAATCATGGGGTCTACGTATTGTACCAAATCTTTTTCATCAAAATTTTTGGTTTCTGATGTTCCATTAGCACCTGTTTTTTTTTCTTCTGAAGAACATCCAACCGCAGTTATTATAACAACCATTGCGAAACCCTTTATAATAGCTCCGCCCATATATTGTCGAAATCTTTTCATTTTAATTTATTACTTCTATTTTCAACTTCGCTCCAATTTATCACTTTTTCAGCATTCGTAGAATTATCAACTCAATAATTTTATATGAAGCTTTTTATTATTCATTTGATAATGAATAAGGTGCATCTTCTTTTGCTGTACCTCTTTTTTTGTTTGGTGCGGTACCCATCTCAAAATCTATTGTTGCGCCTTTCATTAGTTCTTGATGACTAACATAATTTTTTGAATATTCCTTTCCGTTGAAAGTCATCTTCTGGATGTATTTATTTTCATGGTCGTTTTTAGGTGCATTTATAGTAACTTCTTTACCATTTTGAAGCGACAATGTCATTTTTTTAAACAAAGGCGTTCCTACTACATATTCGTCGGTAGCAGGACAAACAGGATAGAAGCCCATCGCTGAAAACACGTACCATGCTGATGTTTGGCCATTATCTTCATCTCCACAATATCCATCTGAAGTTGGTCGGTACATCCTGTCCATTGTTTCACGGATCCAATATTGCGCTTTCCAGGGTTGTCCGGCAAAATCGTATAAATATATCATATGCTGGATGGGCTGGTTTCCATGTGCATATTGCCCCATGTTGGCTATTTGCATTTCACGGATCTCGTGAATTACGCCCCCGTAATAACTTTCATCAAAAACAGGTGGCAATGAAAACACCTCGTCCAATTGGGCAGCAAATGCTTCCTTGCCCCCCATGAGGTCCATTAACCCCTGAATATCGTGAAAAACAGACCATGTGTAATGCCAGCTATTTCCTTCGGTGAAGGCATCGCCCCATTTAAATGGGTTAAAGGGCGCCATGAAGTCGCCGTTTTTGTTCTTTCCACGCATTAATTTTGTTTCGGGATCAAATAATTTCTTATAGTTTAAGCTGCGTTTTTTGTAAAGTTTGATTTCTTTTTTAGGTTTTCCAAGGGCTTTTGCCAATTGATAAATGGCAAAATCATCGTAAGCATACTCTAAAGTCCGAGCAGCATTTTCATTAATATCAACATCGTAAGGCACATAACCTAATTCTTTGTAATATGATGCTCCGGCACGCCCAACAGCAGTTAGTGGCCCCGCATTGTTGGCCCCGTGTATTACGGCTTCATATAATGTTTCAATATCGTATTTGGCGTTTTTATTTTTTAGGTAAGCATCTGCAACTACAGAAGCCGAGTTGTTCCCGACCATTACGTTGCGCAAACCTGGGCTTGCCCATTCCGGCAGCCAACCGCTTTCTTTGTACGCATTTGCCAAGCCTTCCTGCATTTGGTTGTTCAACTCTGGGTACATAAGGTTCAAGAAAGGAAATAACGAACGGAAGGTGTCCCAAAAGCCGGTGTCGGTAAACATATATCCCGGAAGCACTTTTCCATTGTAGGGGCTATAATGTACCACGTTCCCGTCTTTATCATATTCAAAGAATTTTCTTGGGAAAAGCAGCGACCTGTACAAGCAGGAGTAAAAAGTACGGAATTGATCTATGGAGCCGCCTTCGACTTTAATTCGGTTTAGCTCTTTGTTCCAAATTTTCCCCCCTTCAGCTTTTAAGGCATCAAAGTCTTTAGCCCCGATTTCATTTAAATTAAGGGCCGCCTGTTCATGGCTGATAAAAGAAGAAGCTACTCTTGCGTTTACAATTTCACCCTTTTTGGTTTTAAAGCCAATTACGGCACCCACATGATCGGCCTCTGCCTCCATGTCATCGCTTAAATTTCCGCCATTAAAAGTATGTGTATTGGCAAAAGGCTTATCGAACTCGATTACAAAATAATTTTTAAAGTTTTCTGGAACACCACCACTATTTTTAGTTGTGTACCCTATAATTTTGTTTTCGTCTGGGAGAATTTTGATATACGAGCCCTTATCCAATGCATCTATAACCACGTAAGAGCTATCGGTTTCCGGGAAAGTAAACCTAAAGCGTGCTGCCCTTTCGGTTGGGGTAATTTCGGTAGTTACATCGTGATCTGCCAGATATACACTGTAATAATGCGGTTTTACAATTTCTGATTTATGCGAAAACCAACTTGCCCTTTCATCTTCATTAAAAACGAGCTTACCTGTAACGGGCATAATGGCAAACTGGCCATAATCGTTCATCCACGGGGAAGGTTGATGTGTTTGTTTAAAACCCCTTAATTTATCAGCATCATAGACATAGGCCCATCCATCGCCCATTTTTCCCGATTGCGGTGTCCAGAAATTCATGCCCCAAGGCATTGCAATGGCCGGATATACATTTCCATTGGACATGCTCGGCTTAGAATCTGTCCCCATAAGCGGGTTAACGTAATCTATTGGGTTGTCTATGGCGTTAATTTGTTGTTGCTGGCCAAAAGAAAAGCCGCAAAAAAGTAGAAAAATTGTAATTGATAAAGATTTCATCTGTTATTGTTTATTGTTTTTCAACGGTTGGGTAATGAGCCGCTATTGTAATTCCGGTTGATATTCAAAATTTAATTAGCCTTGAAAAGGGCCTGCCCTTTTGTTTTAAATTGATTTATAAAAATACTCTTTTCCCATTGAAAACCCCTCTAAAAAAGTGATTCTCCCGCTTTTAATGCTAAAAACGGGAGGATCCTCAACTAACTAATTATAAAGAACAATGTTTTTAATATCCTGGGTTTTGTTCCAAATTAGGATTATTAGCAATTTGATTTGCCGGCACTGGATAAATCTTTTTATTTGGATCTCCATCAGGTTCATGATCCCACCATGAGCCATTTGTATATTCTCCAAAACGAATAAGGTCTGTACGGCGCTTTCCTTCAAATATAAATTCTCTTCCGCGTTCTGCCAACAACTCGTCTAATGTTAAAGTAGCGGCAGTATACATTTCATTTGGCCAATCTTCATCAGAAAAAGCTCTTTTTCTTGAAGCATTGATTAAATCTACTGCCTCTTGCGTTGCAGTACCACCATTTTTACGCATGATTGCCTCAGCCTTATTAAAATATATCTCGGTTAACCGATAGATTACATAATGGTTTTCCCAATAATTTTCATCGTCTAGGGTTCCTGACCTATATTTATTAAATCGGGCTCCGCTATTTTCTTCACCTTCAGCCATACTTCCTTCGCTGGTCATATCGCCTTCGCTCTCCCTACGGATACTATTTACGTATACCAATGGTTCTCCATTGTATTCTTCCGTTCCTAAAACTGGTTCTTCGGTTCCATATTTGTATTGCGGACCGAACAAAAACCATTCATCTTTACGCAAGTCATTGTCTTCATAAGCATCAAAAGCAGTAGGAACAACCACGAAAGCATTCCAACCGGAATATCCAACATTTAAAGCCTCCGACATGTTTCCATATCCAAAATAGAAACCTCCCCAATCGAAAGTGAAACCACCTTTTCTACTGTATGCTATTTGATACAAATTCTCTGGAGACATTTGATTTGTATTTCCAAAAGTCTCAAGAATATCATCTGCTAGTCTAGGAGTACCTCCTAACCCTCCAGCCTCACCGCTCATAATTTTATCGCATGCTGCTATACATTCATCCCACATAGGAGTTCCCGACCATTCTTCTGCATTTAAATAAAGCTCGGCAAGCATTGCATATCCAGCTGTTTGCGTAGTCCTACCTATTAATTCCTCGGAATACTTAGGCAATTGCGGAACATATGTTTCCAATTCTGTTTTTATGAATTCAAAAACCTTGCTTCTTGGTTCTGTTGCAGGGTTTAAAGGTGTACTAGCTGCATTTTTGGTAACGATTGGAATATTTCCCCATAAGTCCATCATTCTTATATAGTGATATGCCCGGAGTACATAAAGTTCGGCTAAAATAGAATTTATTTCATCTGATGTCATCCCAATATCTTCTGGATTTTCAATCCCAGATATGTCTTCAATAGCGCCATTTACATAACCAACACCGGTCCACATAAGCTCCCATGCACCACGCATTCTCCCTTCGTTACTAGTCCAGGTGTGATAATGTTGCCTAAAGTGGTCACCGCCATCGTATCCATGACGCCCTTTTTGGGGCCACGCCACTTGATCGGCCGATAATTCGCTATGGTAATAAAAACCATTCCCTCCAGTTGGTGCCAACCAAGCCTGCATATGTGTAAAGGGCCTTAATGCTCCTTGCAGAACTTCTGTTTCATCATTGTAGAAATTGTCTGCTTTTAATTCGCTATATACGTTTTCATCCAAATCGGTACAAGCACCCGAGAAAAGTAATACCCCGGCTATTAATACATTATGGATTTTGTTTATATGTTTTTTCATGATTTTATTTTTTGTTTTAGAATCTGAAGTTAAAACCAATCGTCCAAGTTTTTGTTCTTGGGTAAAAATCTCTACCATCTATCCCGGTAGTAAACCCAGTATCTTCCAACTCAGGGTCTATTCCACTATATTTAGTGAACGTTGCCAGGTTTCTACCTGTTACGTAAACACGCATACTTTGTAAATATTTAGATTCAAGGTCTACATTGTACCCTAATGTTATATTATCAAGCTTAACAAAGTCTCCCGGCTCTATGTAATAATCTGAATATTGTGGATCGTCATCTAAATCGTTGTTCTTAGTAATGGCACTTTTTAAAAGGTTATTTGGCAACCATTTTTTATTACCAAAGTACATATCCTTTGTGTTCAGGATATCGAAATCAAATTTTCCTCTAAAGAATATTGTTAAATCGAAGTTTTTATATTTAAAGCTATTACTTAAGGAAGCCAAATATTTAGGGACCCCGTTTCCAATAATTGATAAGTCATTTTCATTCATCTCGCTTGCTGTACCTGTAGAACCGTCGGCTTTATAAAACAACCATTTACCATCATCTGTCAAACCTGCATAACGTTTTCCGTAAAAGTTCCCTACGGCACCTCCTTCTTCTAATCGGATAGCCCTACCTAAGTTTCCAGGTGAAGGCAAAGCACCAAACTCTAACCAGTTAGCCTGAAAATTTTCATCGGATAGTTTTGTTAATTCGTTATGCTGATAACTTCCTGTAAATTGTACGTTCCATTGAAAGTTTTCATTGCTAATTGGAATTCCAGATATTAAGACTTCGATACCTTTGTTTTCCAGTTCTCCAACATTGGTGAAAATGGAATTTCTAACAAAAGCCGGTTGTTGTGCCGTATAATTATACAAAAGGTCTTTGGTTTTTCTTTGGTATAGATCTATTGATCCCGATAACCGATTCTGTAAAAAGCCAAAATCCAATCCTAAGTTCAACTCGTGTTTTTCTTCCCATTTTAAATTTGGATTGGCATTTCTAGCATTTCCATAAGTTTGGTAATAAGTTCCGTATTGAGGATATACACCTCCATCGCTTAATGTCACCAAAGATTGGTAGTTTGGTATGCCCTGATTACCTGTAACCCCGTAACCAGCCCTTAACTTTAAGTTGTTGATTGCATCGACATCTTTTAAGAAGCTTTCTTCGCTGATTGTCCATCCAATTGATGCCGCTGGGAAATTACCCCATTTATTGTTATCCCCAAATCGGGAAGAACCTTCACGACGTAGAACGAATTGAGCATAATATTTATCTTTATATGCATAATTTACCCTTCCGAAGAAACCAACTAAAGTATTATCATCTTTAAAACTGTATAGGTCTGGTCTTGGCAGTTGGGTATTGTTAATTGCAGTTCCAGCGCCTAAATTCCAATCCAGAAAGCCATCAGTAGTAAATCCACTATTGTCTGCACTGAACTCTTCAACAGTGCTGTATTGATAACTATATCCAGCTATGGCTCCAACGTTATGATTCTCTCCGATAGTGGTTTTGTATTCTATGGTAGTTTCCAGTGTCTTGCTCCAATTTAAATGATTAAGCTTTTTGGCATATCCTGTACCTATATATTGTGTGGATTCTCTTTGATCCCAATCGTTTTTAGAACGATAGTTTCTTTCATTGAAATTATTACGCACATACGACCCAAAAACACTGGCATCCAATCCTTTTGCCAATTGAAGGGTCAATCTCAAATCTGCCGAAATAATCTCTTGCTCTCTTTCAGATATTCTATCGGCCAAACGGTGAAGTGGATTGTAATTATTGTATGCTTGGGTTTCGTAAAAGGTTCCGTCAGGATTTCTTATGGGCGCAGTGGGATTACGCTGGATTGCCTGTTCAAAATCGCCATTTCCGCCGGTAGGGTTGTCATCGGTTCCTGTTCCGCCTCCTAACAAATTGGCATTGATAAAGTTTGCCGCTAAGTTGGACTGTATAGACAAAAGGTCCTGCAAACCTTTATGGTTAATGCTAAAACGTCCTCCAAATTGCTCTCTTTCATTCTCTTTAGGCATCCCTTCGGCATCATTATAGAAAAACGATGTTCTGTAACTTGTTTTATCGCCTCCACCCGAAAGCGATAAATTATGGTACTGACTTAAATTTGCCTTGTTCAACAATTCATCATACAAATCGGTTGAATACCCTAAATCCTGATCTTCATCTATAACACCTTGAGCAATCAAATCCCTAAATTCTGAAGCAGATAAATAATCAGGTTTTTTGTCTACAAATTCTTGCTGAATATACGTATTATACTCGGTTCTAGTCTCTCCACTTTTTCCTTTCTTTGTGGTTATAAGTATAACCCCCGCATTACCCCTAGTTCCATAAATAGCTGCTGCGGAACCGTCTTTTAACACATCAATGGAGGCGATATCGTCTTGCTGCAAAAGATCCAAATTCCCCCCAGGAATACCATCTATTACAATAAGTGGCGCAATATCTCCAGAAAGCGAAGAAACACCTCGTAACTGAATCGAAGTACCAGAATTTGGGTTGTTCCCCTGTGTTCTTGTAATATTCAGTCCGGCAACTTTACCTTGAATTAAATCCATCGGAGATCGCACCCCCCCCTGGTTAAAGTCTTCAGCCTTTACCGAAGCAACCGCAGAGGTAATTTCCTTCTTCTTTTGCGTACCGTAACCTACCACCACAACTTCGTCTAACGCTTGTGTATCTGGCTGTAGTGTAACGTTAATTGTCATTTGTCCGTTAACAGCAACTTCCTTTGTTTTAAAACTGACATAACTGAAAACCAGCGTAGCATCGTCTGGTACGTCTGCAAGCTGGTAATTTCCGTCAAAATCTGTTTGAGTTCCATTGGTTGTTCCTTTAACCAATACGTTTGCGCCCGGTAGCGGGCCATTTTCATCTGATACAGTTCCTGAGACTGTCTGTGCCTGTGTATACCCAAAGCATAACAATGCAATTGGCAACACAAACCTCTTGAATAGATTTGTTTTCATTTGTGTAGCTAGTTAAAAATTACATTATACTAAAACGTTTTATTATAGAGCGCAACAACCATCGGTTTCACAACTTTCAACTACCATTCATATAGTTGATTTTTTAACAATTGCTAAAACGATTTAGCTGAAGCAGCTAAAAAAACAGCCGGTTAGGACCATTTTGTGTTAAAACGATTTAGTATGAAATGCTATATTACGAAAAAATAAGATTGTCACAAAATAATTCCATTAATTTTAAAGAAAAATCAATTTTATATAACAAAAGATGAATTATAACAATATATCCGTAAATAAATTTAATTCCTCCGGTATGCTACATTTTTAAATAAAAATCTTTTGTAAGTTGAACATAATCAGCTGTATACTCATGTCTTGCATGCTCTATAACCAGCTCATCTTTTACACAATTAGGCAATTTAGAAAATGTAAACTCCAACAGGCTTCGTTTGGTTTCGGCGTCAACATTGCCTTTTACATGTGTAATTCGGGAAGGGAAGAGCTTATATTTTGAGGCTGTTTCTCTAAAATTTGCTTCTTCTTTGTATGGGATAACAACATTAAATGCGCCTTTGGGATCCAGCAATTTGGCCACCCCTTTTATCAATTCGTCAAAGGGTAATGAAAAGTTGTTCCTGGCCACATCTCTTTGCATGCTGCCGGAAGTTACCGCTTCAGAATAAAATGGTGGGTTGGATATAATCAAATCATATTTATCGTCTATTTCGTCTACAAATTCATCAAATCCCGCATGATAACAAAACAGACGGTCGTTCCATGCCGATGCTTCGAAATTTTCCGTGCACTGCTCATAGGCATTGTCGTCTATTTCAATGGCATCGATAAGTCCTGCGGCACTTCTTTGCGCCATCATTAAAGACAACAGCCCGGTACCAGCACCTATATCCAAAACAGAAAAAGGCTGCCTTTCCAATGAGGCCCATGCCCCCAAAAGAACACCATCCGTACCCACTTTCATGGCACAGCGGTCTTGATAAATTGAAAATTGTTTAAACTGGAACGGTTTTTTTGCCATTTGGGCACAACTTTGGTATTGCCTATAAATAGAGCTCTATAAGACCTTCGGGGGTTTTAACGATAATTTCCCTGGCACCTCTATTGACCTCTTGTATAAATTCGTCGTTCATGGGGATTAAAATTTGTTTCCCTTCATTTTCAACTTCAAATAGAGCCTGTGCGGTATTGTCGTTCACCGAAGTAATAACCCCTACTTTTCCGTAATTTACATCGGTCATTGTAAAGCCAATAATCTCGTGAAAGTAAAATTTGTTTCCCGAGAGCTTGGGCAAAAATTTCAATGGCAAATAGAGTTCGGCTTTTAAAATAGCTTCGGCTTCGGCTTCTGTAGCCACATCCTCTAAACGCATCCGCAACAAGGTGGATTTATGCAACGAGGATTTTTCAATAAAAAAAGGAACCAGATTATTGCCAATGGCAATAAATACTGATTCCAAGTTTTTGTATAGTTCGGGTTCATCGGTATCCAGCTTTGCCAGCACCTCCCCTTTAAAGCCGTACTTTTTAACTATTTTACCGAGATAGAAGCAATCTTCTTTTCTCATGTAAATATTATTAAGCGTCTGCTTTCTTTTCTTCTTCAGCCTCTTCCGCAGCTTCTTCTGCAACGGGCTCTTGAGCTTCTGCTTCGGCCTCTGGCGCAGCTTCTTCTGCTACTTCTTCTTTGGCTTCAGTTTCAGCTTCGGCCGTAGCTTCTGCTTCGGCTTCAGTAGCCGCAGCTATACGCTTGGCATTAATTTCTTTTTCAGCTTCCAAAGTTTTTGCTTTTGCTTCTTCTTTAGCTTTCACTAAATCTTCTTTCTTAGCATCTACTTTTCCGGTTTTTTCTTCAACCCAAGCTTCAAATTTCTTTTGTGCTTCCTCTTCGGTTAAAGCTCCTTTTGCTACCCCACCTAACAAGTGGTGCTTCAACAAAACGCCTTTGTACGATAGAATTCTTCTAGCGGTATCAGTTGGCTGGGCACCGTTCTGAAGCCACTTTACAGATCCGTCAACATCTAATTCAATTTGAGCCGGATTTGTTGTTGGATTGTAAGTTCCTAGTTTCTCAAGAAACTTACCATCTCTTTTTGAGCGGGCATCTGCCGCCACTACCCAATAAAAAGGTTTTCCTTTTTTACCGTGTCTTTGTAATCTAATTTTTACTGGCATAATCCATTAATTAGCGGGGTTCACGACCCCTATTATTAATAATAAAATTCGCCCGCCACTTGGCTAAAGCGGGTGCAAATATACGCTATTTATTGTATACAACTAACTATTATTATATTTTTTTGTTTTAATAAACTGTGAATCAAAGACATGATTTTAAGCTTTGTGAGTTAACTAAACTAATATTT
Organism: Galbibacter sp. PAP.153; assembly: GCF_037029175.1. Classification (NCBI taxonomy): domain Bacteria; kingdom Pseudomonadati; phylum Bacteroidota; class Flavobacteriia; order Flavobacteriales; family Flavobacteriaceae; genus Galbibacter; species Galbibacter sp. PAP.153. The sequence goes on from NZ_JAZEUN010000010.1 coordinate 55,472, forward strand.
ATGATGAACAACGGATTTTACATGGAAGTTTTCGATATATTTTGTACTATTATAATAGTTCTCCCTTAAAAACATTCAAAAAATATTTGCTCACATTAAATTGTTTGCCTAGACAAAACTTGTCGAGCCCTGCTCGTCCCCCCTGTCTACAGTCATTAAACCCAACTTGGTACATGCTTGTGCTATGTTGACTTTAGTTAAAAAAGCCCGAATTTCGGGCTTTTTTTAAGGCACGCCCATAATTGCCTGTTTGTAATTAACCAATAAACAATATATATCTAGCGCCAAAGTAATACTTTTGTATCATGGCCGGAATTTATATCCATATACCTTTTTGTAAACAGGCATGCCATTATTGCGATTTTCATTTTTCGACTTCCATGAAAAAGAAAACCGAAATGATCGAGGCATTGGCCAAAGAAATTATTACAAGAAAAGAGGAATTTTCAGAAAAAATTGAAACCATTTATTTTGGTGGCGGCACACCGAGCCTTCTTTTGGTTGATGAAATTAATTTTTTAATCGGCACCATTTATAGTAATTACAAAGTTGATGCAAAACCGGAAATTACGCTGGAAGCCAATCCAGACGACCTGAGCAGTGAAAAAATCAAGGCATTGGCCCAAACAAAAATAAACCGGTTGAGCATTGGCGTGCAATCTTTTTTTGAAGACGATTTAAAACTTATGAACCGTGCCCATAATGCCAAGGAAGCACTTCGCTGTTTGGATAATGCCACAAAATATTTTTCTAATATTTCTATTGATTTAATTTACGGCATTCAACACATGTCTGTAGAAAAATGGAAAAAAAACATCCACACGGCCTTGTCTTTCAATATTCCACATATTTCCAGTTATGCACTTACCGTCGAGCCCAAAACGGCTTTGGCAAAGTTTATAAAAACGGGCGCCATGCCCGATGTGGATGATGAATTGGCACAGCAACATTTTGAAATTCTTGTAGAAATGCTCGAAAAAAAAGGTTTTGTACATTACGAGCTCTCCAACTTTGGCAAAGAAGGTTACTTTAGCAGGAACAATACTGCCTATTGGCTTGGCAAAAAATATATGGGGATTGGCCCTTCTGCACATAGCTTTGATGGCAAAAACCGTAGTTGGAACATAAACAACAACACTAAATACCTTAACAGCATCCATAATGGCGTTTTGCCTAAAGAAACGGAAAGATTATCGGTTACCGATCGGTACAACGAGGCTGTAATGACCGGTTTACGGACCATCTGGGGAATTTCCTTACATAAAATTGAAAACAAATATGGAAAACCCTACAAAGATTATCTTTTAAAACAGGCAGCTAGATATATTAAAGAAGATTTGTTAACTTTTACTGATAATAAACAGACCCTTAAAACCGGGAAAAAAGGAAAATTCCTGGCCGACGGTATTGCTTCCGACTTATTTATGCTAAAAGATATTGCATAAAAAACAGGGCATTAAAACAAGTTTTAATTTGTGAAAATATGATTAAAACCACTATAAAAACCAATCAGGACACATATACAATAGATGTTTCCAAACCCATTGATGTTTCCATTCCGCTTCGCGGTGAAAAAAGCAACCCCACGGCCTGGTATGTAGGCCCGCCCGAAATAGCTCCGGTTACCGATGGCGATTTTACGGGAAGTGTTGCTTCGGGGGCCTCGACCAATTTCAACAATATTTTTTTTAACCCGCATGCGCATGGCACACATACTGAGTGTATTGGCCATATCACAAAGGAATTTCATAGCATAAACAATTGCCTGATACGATTTTTCTTTTTGGCCGAACTAATCTCGGTAACCCCCGAAGAAATAAACGGAGATAAGGTGATTACCAAAAAAATGATTGAAAATGCGCTAAAAAACAATTCGCCCGAAGCAGTTTTAATACGTACATTACCAAATTCCGAAGAAAAACTCACCCATCAATACTCGCACACCAATCCGCCTTATCTTCTAGAAGAAACAGCATTGTTCCTTCGTGAAAAGGGCATAAAACATTTATTGATAGACCTCCCTTCGGTAGACAAAGAAAAAGACGAAGGCAAATTATTGGCACATAAAGCTTTTTGGAACTTTAACAAAAAACAACGGCTCGATGCCACCATTACCGAATTTATATTTGTACCCGATCATGTTGTGGACGGAACCTTTTTTTTAAATTTACAAATAGCGTCTTTTGTAAACGATGCCTCCCCCAGCAAACCTATTTTGTATAAAATAATTGAAAAATGAAGTACAGTTTAAAACTCGAAGAGTTGGCAATGTTGTTACTGGGCATTTTTATGTTCAGTAAACTTTCGTTAAGCTGGTGGTTTTTTATTGGCCTTTTCTTTGTTCCGGATATTGGAATTTTTGGATATATTGTCAATCAAAAAACAGGAGCATTTACTTACAATTTGTTTCATCACAAGGGAATAGCATTGGTTTTATATTTTGTGGGAATATGGCAACAAAGCGAATGGCTTCAATTTGTCGGGATAATATTGTTTGCCCACGCATCGTTCGACAGAATGCTGGGCTATGGCTTGAAATACAAGGATAATTTTAATAACACACATTTAGGAAAAATAGGAAATCAATGAGCGACATTGTTCAAATATCGGTAGGCTTGTTATTAGGGGTTTTTGGCTCGTATTGGCTGTTTACGGTTTTTAAAAAGAAAAAATCAACAGAAAATACCGAAAGGCAATCCGTTATTTTGTTGGAAAAAATAAGGAACGTTTATAAATTGATAACTGTTGAAGGCGAATTTGCAGAGATTTACCATTATGAAAATGTACGGGAGCATTTTATGCGCCTCATCAGCAGTAAAAAAAAGGCTTTGTTGGTTATAAATGCCAAGGTAAACATAGGTTTCGACCTTAAAAAGATAGAAATGCATGCCGACCCCGATACAAAAAAAATCATTTTAACGGATTTCCCGCAACCGGAAGTGCTCAGCATTGAACCCGATGTAAAATATTACGATATCAAAGAAGGGCTTTTTAACTGGTTTAAATCCGACGACCTTTCGGCCATAAACAGCGAAGCCAAAGAACACATCCTGAAAAAAATTCCGGACAGCGGACTTTTGGACTCGGCCAAAAAAGAAGCTTTGGATGCCGTGCATATGATTGAAAGCATGGTACAGGCCATTGGCTGGAAACTGGACTATAAAGCCCTCGAAATCGATCAAAAAAGTATTTTAAAGGAACATACAAAAAAAGACAAATGAACATAGAGGAACTATACCAATATTGCACCGCAAAAAAAGCAGTAACCGAAGATTTTCCCTTTGATAAAAACACATTGGTTTTTAAGGTCGCCGGAAAAATGTTTGCGCTATGCGGCTTGGAAAAATGGGAAAAAGGCGAAAAAAGCATCAACTTAAAATGCGATCCGGACAAGGCCGCTGAATTAAGGGCTTCTTATAAAAGCATCAATCCTGGCTATCATATGAGTAAAACACATTGGAACACGGTTTCTTTAAACTCCAATGAAATAAGTCCGGAATTTTTAAGGGAGCTCATAGATCATTCCTATGAAATGGTAGTAAAAGGCCTGCCCAAAAAACTTCAAAAGGAAATATGGGAATAGCATTTAACTTTTCTTCATTTTAAAATGTTACCTTATTCACTCATCCAACAGCATAAAACACCAAAATAGGGTAATATTTGCATGGTTTTGGATAAAATGCTTGAATTTTTGCCCGATTCATTACGGTAATTTTGTATTGAATTTTTGTGAAGAACATAAAATACAAGAAATATGCAAGTAAAATGGGAAGGCGTAATGCCGGCAGTAACTACAAAGTTTAATGAGAATGATACATTAGACTTAAAAATGTTTGAGGTAAACATCAAAGCGCAACTCGATGCTGGTGTAACCGGAATTATTTTGGGCGGAACTTTGGGGGAAGCAAGTACTTTGACCGATGATGAAAAAGTCACTTTAATAAAAGAAACGGTCCGCATCGTGGACCATAAAATCCCGGTAATAATCAACATTGCCGAGCAAACCACAAAAGGCGCAATTGAAGCCGCTGCAATAGCCAAAGAAAACGGGGCAAGCGGACTCATGATGCTCCCGCCTATGCGCTACAAGGCAAACGACTTTGAAACCGTTACTTATTTTAAGGAAGTGGCCAACAGTACCGACCTCCCCATTATGATATACAACAACCCTGTTGATTATAATATTGAAGTGACCTTGGACATGTTTGAGGAATTGTTGAAGTGCAACAATATCCAGGCAGTGAAAGAGTCTACAAGAGATATTTCTAATGTAACCCGGATAAAAAACAGGTTTGGAGACCGTTTAAAAGTACTCACCGGGGTTGATACCTTAGGCCTTGAAAGCATTTTTATGGGTGCCGATGGCTGGGTTGCAGGCTTGGTTTGTGCATTTCCTGCCGAAACCGTAGCCATTTATGAATTGGCAAAAGCAGGGAAAAACGAAGCGGCTATTGCTATTTACCGTTGGTTTTTACCTTTGTTAGAGCTGGATATTAGTCCGCAGTTGGTACAAAACATCAAATTGGCCGAAGTTGCAACCAAAATAGGTACAGAAACCGTTAGGGCTCCAAGATTGCCATTACAAGGCGAGGAGCGCAAGCGTGTATTAAAAATTATAGAAGAAGGTGTAAAAAGCCGTCCGCAACTACCAAATTACAAAGCATTGAAAGCAACGGCAGTATAAGGCTATGCCTCCTGCAAGGCTCCAAAAACCTTGTAGGTATTCAAAACAATACTAATCCCTACAAGGTTAAAAAAAGACTTTGCAGGAAAAAATTTTAAAATGATTACAGGAAAGAATTTTATAGGAAACAAAACCTCATCAAAAGGAACAATTACCTACAAAACCTTCAACCCGGTTCTAAACAAAGAGACCCCGTGGGCGTTCAAAGAGGCAACTTCAGACGAAATAAACGAAGCTGTTTCTTTGGCTGTTGAAGCATTCAAGGAATATAAAAGTTGTTCTGGGGCAAAAAAAGCAGCCTTTTTAAATGCCATTGCCGATGAGATTGAAGCCTTGGGAGATAGTTTAATTGAAACGTATACAGCAGAATCCGGTTTACCCGAAGGCAGGGCCAAAGGTGAACGCGGAAGGACCATGGGGCAATTGCGTGCCTTTGCAACGCTCTTGGAAGAAGGCTCTTGGGTGGAAGCTATTATAGACACAGCCCAACCCGAAAGACAACCATTGCCAAAACCCGATATCAGGAAAATGCAGTTCCCAATAGGTCCCGTTGTGGTATTTGGAGCCAGTAATTTTCCTTTGGCATTTTCTACGGCAGGTGGCGATACGGCAAGCGCTTTGGCCGCCGGATGCCCCGTAATTGTAAAAAGTCATCCCATGCATGCGGCCACAGGCGAGTTGGTATCGGCGGCCATTACCAAAGCTGCCGAAAAAACGGGAATGCCAAAAGGTGTTTTTTCAAACATAAACAGCAAAGGCATTAAAGTAGGCAAACAATTGGTCATGCACCCAAAAATAAAGGCCGTTGGTTTTACGGGAAGCATAAAAGGAGGAACGGCATTGTACGAACTTGCTTCTCAACGAAAAGAGCCTATTCCCGTGTATGCAGAAATGGGAAGCATCAATCCGGTGATTGCTTTTCCATCGGCTTTAATGGAAAAGGGGGATTTTTGGGCAAAGCAATATGCAGGCTCCATTACTTTAGGCGCCGGGCAATTTTGTACCAATCCGGGATTGATTCTTGGGGTTAAAAGCGATGCACTTACAAAGTTTATAAACACCTTGGGCAAAGAAATTTCTCAAATCGAACCCACGCCCATGTTACACCCAAATATCCATAAAGCATACAAGACAGGCATGGAAACCGCTTCTTCGCAAGCGCAGACAAAAGAAGTAGCCGCTTACACAGGCAAAGCAAACCCAAACTACGGAAAGGCCAAGGTTTTAACCGTTGATGGCAATGTATTTTTAAACAACACGGTATTGCACCAAGAGGTTTTTGGGCCATATTCTATTATAGTTCAATGTGAAAACGATACCGAACTGGAAAATGTACTGAATGCTTTGGAAGGACAGTTAACGGGAACCATTTTAGGAAATGCCGAAGAATTAACTCAAAAATCCAAAATTGTAGATGCTTTAAAGGAAAAAGTAGGCCGACTCATTCTCAACAGTGTCCCAACAGGGGTAGAAGTTTGTCCGGCAATGCACCACGGAGGTCCGTTTCCTGCAACTACCGATGTCAAATATACATCTGTTGGAGTTTCGGCCGTAAAAAGATGGGTGCGTCCCGTGGCATACCAAAATTGGCCATTGGAGCTGTTGCCCGATGCTTTAAAAAACGAAAACCCGCTACAAATTACACGTATTGTAAACGGAATTTATACAGATAAAAAGGTTTAATATGATAAAAAACAGCTTTTTACTTTTATGCTTGACAACCGGCTTTATACTTGGTTCGTGTACCAATAACAGAAAACAGCATACACCTTCTGATGCGTTGACGGCCGTAATCGATACCGTTGAAAACTTTGAGCTGTACAATCGGGAAGAACACCCTTTGGGGCGTTTTGAAAAAGAACTTTATAAAAAAGATGCCGATTTTGCCAAGCAACAACTAGAAAAGCTGAATAAAATTGATACATCCAACTTGTCTGAAACCGAATTGATTTCATGGGAATTACTTAAATTCAAACTTCAGGACCGTGTAGATTTTTACGATTATGAAATGTTCCTAAATCCTATTCAGGCAGATCAAGGGTTTCATTTAAACTTGAATTATCGTGTAAAACCGATCTTGAGTTATGATGATGCCCGAGAATATTTAAATCTCCTGAACGACATTCCAAATTTTGTTGATCAAAACTTGGTTTTAATCCGCGAAGGCATTAAAAAAGGGATATCGCAACCCAAGGTTATTTTTAAGGGTTACGAAACTACTTATAACGAACATATTGTAACCAATGCTTCTGAAAGTTATTTTTATTCGCCTTTTAAAAAACTTCCGGAAACAATGACGGAAGCCCAAAAAGATTCGGTATTAGCAGCAGCAACAGAAGCGATTGAAAAAAGTGTGGTGCCTTCGTTTAAAAAAGTGAAAACGTTTTTTGAAGAAGAGTACATCCCAAACACCCGAACGGCAATTGGTGTTTCTGAAACGCCGGGCGGAAAAGAATTTTATCAAAACCGTATTGATTTTTACACGACTTCCAAAGCATATACTGCCGATGATATTCACAAATTAGGTTTGCAGGAAGTGGCTCGGATTAAAGCCGAAATGGAAAAAATTATTGAAAAAGTAGGCTTTAAAGGCAGTTTTGAAGAATTTTTGGAGTTTTTGCGAACCGACAAACAGTTTTATGTAAGCACGGGAAGGGAGTTGCTAAAAGAAGCCCGGGATATTGCAAAACGCATCGATGCCGAGCTTCCCAAATATTTTAAAACCCTGCCAAGAAAACCTTATGGAGTAATTAAAGTCCCCGATGCCATTGCACCAAAATATACGGGAGGCCGGTATTCGGGAACATCGAGAAGTACTGAGCCCGGTTATTACCTGGTAAACACATACAAATTGGAAAGTAGGCCTTTGTACAACCTTCCTGCGTTAACGGCGCATGAGGCCGTTCCGGGGCATCATTTACAGGGGTCGCTTAATAATGAAATGGGCGACAGCATTCCAAAATTCCGCAAGCATATGTATTTATCGGCATATGGCGAAGGCTGGGCACTTTATACCGAGTTTTTGGCTGATGAAATGGGCATTTATACAACCCCTTACGAAGAATTTGGGAAGCTTACATACGAAATGTGGCGCGCCTGCCGGCTGGTGGTAGACACGGGAATTCATGCCAAGGGCTGGACACGCAATCAGGTGGTAGATTATATGAAATCGAACACGGCCTTGTCTGAACATGAAATCAATACCGAAACCGACCGCTATATTGCATGGCCTGGGCAGGCCATCTCGTATAAAATGGGCGAGCTGAAAATTAGGGAACTTAGGAAAAAGACCAAAAAAGAACTGGGATCCGATTTTGACATCCGGGAATTCCACGAAATAATTTTAGGGCAAGGTACCGTAACCTTACCTATTTTAGAGAGACGGGTTAACAAGTATATTAAAAAGAAAAAGGAGTAGGCAAACAATGGCTTATAGCCCCGATTGAACAAATCTATCCCGCCCCCGGTCATGAAATGCCGGGGCGTGTAGTTGTGAAAGCGGGCAACAGCAATACGCAAGCATACATGCTACTTACATAAAGGAGAAGAAAAATTAATGGCAAGAAAAACTTTTTTTTGTGTAGATGCCCATACCTGTGGTAATCCGGTACGGGTAATTGCCGGTGGCGGTCCTAATTTGGACGGCAAGAACATGAGTGAAAAGCGGCAACATTTTATGAAGGAATTCGACTGGATCCGCAAAGGATTGATGTTCGAGCCCCGCGGGCATGACATGATGAGCGGGAGCATTTTGTACCCCCCGAATAATCCCGAAAACGATTTTGGAATTATTTTTATTGAAACCAGCGGTTGTTTGCCCATGTGCGGGCATGGAACCATTGGCACGATTACCATTGCCATTGAAGAAGGTTTGGTAACGCCAAAAATTCCCGGTAAAATCCGCATGGAAGCTCCCGCCGGTTTGATTGAAATTGACTACCAGCAAACCGGAAAAAAAGTGGACTGGGTAAAATTGACCAACGTGAAGTCGTATTTGGCAGCTACGGAACTGACCATTGAATGCAGTGGTTTGGGCGAACTGGTTTTTGATGTTGCCTATGGCGGAAATTTTTATGCCATTGTAGACCCGCAAAAGAACTTTTCGGGGGTTCATGATTTTTCGGCAAGTGAACTGATTCATTTTAGTCAGGAAGTCCGCCAAAAAATCAACACAAAGTACAAGGAAATGTTTGTGCACCCAGAAGATGCAACCATAAACGGGGTAAGCCATATGCTTTGGACCGGAAACACCATTAACCCAAAATCTACGGCCAGAAATGCCGTTTTTTATGGCGATAAGGCCATTGACCGTTCGCCGTGTGGCACCGGCACATCGGCACGAATGGCACAATGGTATACCAAAGGGTTACTAAAGCCGGGAGACGATTTTGTGCACGAGAGTTTTATTGGTTCGCAATTTATTGGTAACATTGAAAAAGAAACTACCTTAGCGGGCAAGAAAGCCATTGTGCCAAGCATTCAAGGCTGGGCAAGGGTTTATGGATACAACAACATCATTATTGACGACGACGATCCGTATGCACACGGGTTTCAAGTAATTTAAATATGCAAAAAAATATTGTTATTATCGGGGGCGGGATTATAGGCCTTTCATCTGCGTATTACCTTCAAAAAGAAGGGCACCAGGTAACGGTTATCGATAAATCGGATATTTCTGAAGGAGCTTCTTTTGTAAATGCCGGGTATATTACACCAAGTCATATTATCCCTTTGGCATCGCCGGGAATGATTGCCAAAGGAATTAAATGGATGTTCAATTCTTCCAGTCCCTTTTATATGAAACCTCGTTGGGATGCCGACTTTTTTAAATGGTCGTGGTATTTCCATAAATCGTCGACCCCCGAAAAGGTAGCTAAAGCCATTCCGGTAATTAGCGAAATTAATGTTTTAAGCAGAACATTGTACAAAGATTTGATAACCTCTGGAGATTTGGGGCAATTTCATTGGGAGCACAAAGGCCTTTTAATGTTATACAAAACAGATAAGGCAGGTGAAAGTGAAATGGCGGTTGCCGAAAAAGCCAAAAAAGAAGGATTGGAGGCCCGCCATGTAGATAAAAATGACTTAAAAGCTTTAGAACCCAACGTAACCATAGATGCCAAAGGTGCCATTTTTTACGAATGCGATGCACATAGCACGCCTACCGAAATCATGCCCAAACTGGTAGCGTTTCTTAAAAAAAATGGTGTTGCCATTAAAACAAACGAAACTGTTGAAAATATGGTCATTGACGGCAATAAAGTAAAAAGCATACAAACAAATAAGGCTTTTTACAATGCCGATGAAATGGTAATTGCTGCCGGTTCATGGAGTGAAGGGCTGGCAAAAAAACTAGGATTGAAGCTCCCCGTTCAGGCAGGAAAGGGATACCGAATTGATTTGCACAGACCTACTGGCATTGAGTTGCCCGCTATTTTAATGGAAGCCAAAGCCGCCATGACGCCCATGAACGGGTTTACGCGATTTGCTGGAACCATGGAATTTTCAGGAATCAATAAGACCATACGCAAAGAACGTGTCGAGGCCATTGCCCGTGCCGCCAAAGCTTATTATCCGGAAATTGAAATTACTCCCGATGAAAAAAACAATGCTCAAAGCGGGTTACGCCCCGTGTCGCCCGACGGGCTTCCTTATATTGGGTGTTCTTCAAAATACAAGAACATTACCTTTGCAACCGGGCATGCCATGATGGGGTGGAGCTTGGGTCCGGCAACAGGAAAATTGGTTTCTGAAATTATTGACGGGAAGAAATTATCCATGAATATTGATGCTTTTCATCCAGACAGGAAGTTTTAGCCTTAAAAATTTAATTTTTTAACCTTATTTAACATATTTTCTCGATTATTCTTTTATATTATACATAGTATAATCTTATAAATAAATATATGTTAAAAACAGTTATCAAAGAAGGTGAGAATATTGAAAGGGCGCTTAAAAGGTTTAAAAGAAAATATAAAAAAACCAAAGTGCTTCAGGAGTTACGGGAAAGACAACAATATACCAAACCTTCTCAAGCAAGAAGAGAAATAAAACAAAAAGCAGCTTATAAAGAGAAATACCTCCGTAGTTTAGAAGAATAATTAAATGGCGGTTACATGTAGAATATTTAGTAGCTTTAATGCCTAAATATGCTAAATGAAAAACCCGTCCCAATATTATAAAAATAAGCTTCAGCTTTTTAATCAACAATATACGGCAGTCAAAAAAACACTGGTCATAATCAGTTTTTTTAGGCTGCTTGCTTTTTTACTGATTGTATTTTTTATTTATTGGTTTTGGGGAGTCTTATCAATAATGATTCCCTGTATAATTGTTTCCATTGCCCTATTTCTTTTTTTGGTAACAAAATATAGTGTTTTTAAGTACAAAAGGGATAAAATCCGAGAACGTATCCATATCAACAAGACCGAATTAAAAGTTCTTGAAAAAAATTTTTCCTTTCTTCCAAGCGGAAAAGAATTCTCTAATTATACACATGATTATAGCCATGATATTGACCTATTTGGTAAAGGAAGCTTTTTTCAATACAGTAATAGGACTGCAACCAAAGCAGGAACAGAAACATTGGCAAATTTATATGCCGAAAACGCTGTTGACCGAATTCCCGAAAAACAAGAAGCAATACGGGAACTCGCCAAAAAAGTAGAATGGCGCCAAGATTACAGCGCAACTGCAACACTCGTAAAAGTAAAAGTCTCGGCAAAAAAGATTGCCAAATGGCTACAATCGCATCAACCCATTGTTAAAAAAAGCCTTGTTTGGCTCCCTTACGCTTTTTCGGCATGCTCGATGGCCATAATTACCTTGGCCGTTTTTAATATTGTTCCCAGCTCCCTTATTATGTATTGGTTTGTTTTGGGCTTGGGGGTTTCCGGTTCGTATGTAAAAAAGGTAAATCAGTTGGCTCAAAACACTTCAAAAGCTCAAGACACTTTTCAGCAATATCATCAACTTATTGCCAAAATAGAATCCGAAACTTTTTCTTCAACTTTATTAAAGGAAAAACAACAAATTGTTTTAGGGCAACACAAATCTACTTCCCTGCTTATAAAAAAATTCTCCAAAGCACTCGATGCATTGGAACAACGGGCCAATATATTAATTTCAATCCCGGCAAATGCCTTTTTGTTGATGGACTTATACAATATACACAGGATTGAAAAATGGATCCATCAGCACAAAAATAAAGTAGAAAAATGGTTTGAGGTTATCGCCTTTTTTGATGCCTACAATTCTTTGGGCAACTTTACTTTTAATCATCCGCATTATGCATTCCCGGCAATCAATATAAATGAAACGGTAATAAACGCCAAGGCAATGGGGCACCCGCTTATTCAAGAAACAAAGTTGGTTTATAATGATTTTAAGATTATCCGGGAGCATTTTTTTGTAATTACTGGTGCTAACATGGCCGGAAAAAGTACCTTTTTACGCACTGTTTCCTTGCACATTGTAATGGCCAATTGCGGCTTGCCTGTTTGTGCAGCTTCCAGTGAATATTCTCCTATAAAACTTATCACCAGCATGCGTACTGCTGATTCGCTTACGGACGATGCATCTTATTTTTATGCGGAATTAAAACGGCTGAAGCTCATTGTAGATAAAATTAAAACCGATACTTATTTTGTGGTGCTGGACGAAATTTTAAAAGGCACCAACAGTAAAGACAAAGCCATTGGCTCCAAAAAGTTTATTGAAAAGTTATCGGCTTCTAGGTCAACGGGAATTATTGCGACACACGATTTAAGCCTGTGCCAAGTTGCCAATAACAACGATAAAGTAGCCAACTATTTCTTTGAAGCCTTTATAGACGGAAAAGCACTTACTTTCGACTATACTTTTAAAGAAGGAATTTGCGAGAACATGAATGCCTCTTTTCTTTTGGAGAATATGGGGATTGTTTAAAGCTCGATGTCGGTTTTAATAAGCCAATTGTAAATAAAAAGATAGCTTTTAAAAAATCCCAAAAAATCAAAATGTCATCCTTTTAACATGCTCAGGATGACATTTTGAAGATTCGATTATAAAAAACAGTGGTTAAACCACCTTAATTATAAAATAATTTTTCTTCCCGCGCTGCAATAAAACAAACTTGTCATTTATTAAATCGTCTTTGGTAATGGTGTAATCTTCTTTTACCTTGTCTTTGTTTACCGAAATGGAGTTTTCCTTAAGTGCCCGTCTGGCTTCCCCATTTGATTTCAGAAAATTTGTTTTTGCCGCCAAGGCCGCAATTACCTCCAGTCCTTCGTTTATTTCATCCCTTTGGATTTCTGCTTGCGGAACACCGTCAAAAACATCCAAAAACGTTTTTTCGTTTAGTTGCTTCAAATCTTCTGCCGAACCTCCAAATAGAATATTGGATGCCTTTACGGCATTTTCATATTCTTCTTTGGCATGTACAAACGTGGTCACTTCCTCCGCCAAACGTTTTTGGAGCAATCGCATGTGCGGCGCTTCGTTGTGTTCTTTAATTAGGGCATCGATTGTTTCTTTGTCTAAAAATGTAAAAATCTTAATATATTTTTCGGCATCCCCATCTGAGGTGTTCAACCAAAACTGATAAAATTTATAAGGCGATGTTTTGTCGGCGTCCAACCAAACGTTCCCGCCTTCTGACTTTCCAAATTTTGACCCGTCTGCTTTTGTTATTAACGGGCATGTCATTGCAAATGCTTTTGCAGGTTCGTCACCAGTTTCTCCAGCATTCATGCGTCTTACCAATTCGGTTCCGGTGGTAATGTTCCCCCATTGGTCGCTACCTCCCATTTGAAGCATACAGCCAAATTCTTTATACAAATGATAAAAATCGTATCCTTGAATAAGCTGGTATGTAAACTCGGTAAACGACATGCCCACGCCCGAATCGGAACTTAAGCGTTTTTTAACCGAATCTTTTGCCATCATATAATTTACCGTAATTCGTTTTCCTACGTCTCTGGCAAATTCAATAAAAGAAAAATCCTTCATCCAGTCGTAATTATTGACCAACAAAGGTGCATTTTCAGCTTTCGAATCAAAATCCAAATACTTGGAAAGCACTCCTTTAATTCCCGCTACATTTTTAGCCAGCGTAGCCTCGTCCAATAAATTACGCTCATCCGACTTCCCCGAAGGGTCCCCAATCATACCGGTAGCACCTCCAATCAAAGCAATGGGCCTGTGCCCGGCTTTGTATAAATGACACAATAAAATAATGGGCACCAAACTACCAATGTGCAAAGAATCCGACGTTGGGTCGAACCCAATATACGCAGTGGTCATTTCTTTGTTGAGTTGCTCTTCGGTTCCGGGCATAATATCGTGCACCATGCCCCGCCATTTTAATTCTTCTACCAGATTTACGGTCATTTCAATACTATTTTTAACAGGCGCAAAGATAAAACAATGTTGTTATGTGGTAAAGTTATTTGCTGTTAAAGCGACATTAATCCATTATTCCATAATCTATGTTTTCTATAATTTAAGTTGCATGCTTCATGTTTATGCCGATAATTGTATTTTAGCTGTATGATATTAGTAACCGGTGGCACAGGACTTATAGGAGCCCATTTGCTCTTGGAACTTTCCCTAAAGGAAGATGGGATTCGTGCAATTTATCGAAATAAGGCAAAAATAGATGCCGTTAAAACCTTTTTTAACAAGGAAGGTGCCATGCCCCGTTTTGAAAAAATAGAATGGGTTGAAGCCGATATTACCGATATTCCCGCTTTGCAAAATGCCTTCATAGGAATTGAAAAAGTATATCATTGTGCAGGACTCATTTCTTTTGACCCCAAGGACTATCATTTGTTACGGAAAACCAATATTGAAGGAACCTCCAATATGGTAAACCTTTGCATAGCCCATAACGTGCAAAAACTTTGCTATCTAAGCTCCATTGCAACTTTGGGGAATAAAATTGGCAATAAAACCGTTAATGAAGATGTATACTGGAACCCAGAAGCCGAGAACAATGTATACGCCATTACCAAATACGGTGCCGAAATGCAGGCATGGCGCGGCACACAAGAAGGCTTGCCTACCGTAATATTAAATCCGGGCGTTGTGTTTGGCGAAGGTTTTCAAGAAGCCCCAAGCAGTGGTTTTTTTAAAAAAGTACAAAAAGGCCTTTCTTTTTATCCGCCTGGCGGCACTGGCTTTGTAGATGTGAAAAATGTTGTCGAAGCTTTGGTATCTGGTATGGATACCCCTATTTGCAATGAGCGTTTTATCCTTGTTGGAGAAAATGCAACTTACCAAGACGTCCTGTTGAAAATAGCGCACGCCCTAAACAAAAAGCCTCCGCATAAAAAAATAAAATCATGGCAGCTTGCGCTTTTTTGGCGACTGGACTGGTTTTTGAGCTTTTTTCCCGGGAGAAAGCGCAAATTAACCCGCAATGCAGCACATTCGCTGCTATCGCAAACATTATACAGTAACGATAAAGCAAAGAAAAAACTTAACCTACAATTTACCCCGTTGGAAACAACCATACAGCGAATTGCCAAAAAACTTACTTTTTAGCCCCTGCCTTTTTGACCGGCTGTTGCTTTTTTACGTTTTTTTCCTGCTTCTTTTTCAACTTTCCGTCTATTGTGTCTTTTAATTTTTGCAACCGCTCTTCAACTTTTGTAAACATTTCCAACTGTAGGGCAGGGTTCGATGTGTAATAAACGCTGCTTTGCGCCAAAAGGGTGCTATCTATATCATATTTCTTATATAGATATTCAATAGGATCGATGTCGTTTTCTTCCAGTTTGTTTACGGCACTGGATTTTGCGGCATTTAAAATGGCAATATCATAATAAATATCCACCATTGTTTTTTTTGAAATCAGGTTTTCAGGCTTGTCCACAACATCCTCCTTGCAGGAAACAAGCAATACAAAAACCAACAAAAGCACAATAAACCTCTTCATGTTCTCTAATCTCTGTTAAAAGTAAGTCGTTTTACGTTTCTTTCTTTGGAAAACGCTCCATTATGGTAAGCTAAATTTCCATTTACAAACGTGTGGGTAACCTTGGTCGAGAACGTTGTGCCCTCAAAAGGAGACCACCCGCATTTGTATAAAATATTGTTCTTATTAACTGTCCAATTCGTCACTGGATCTACCAATACAAGATCGGCATAATATCCTTCCCTTACAAATCCTCTTTTTGCAATATTGAACAGTATGGCCGGGTTGTGACACATTTTTTGGATTAATTTTTCCAAGGAAATCTTTCCTTCCTTTTGTTTTTCCATTAATGCCGCCAGCGTATGTTGAACAAGTGGCCCCCCGGAAGGGGCATTTGTATAAATGTTCTGTTTTTCTTCAAGTGTATGTGGTGCATGGTCGGTTGCTAGCACGTCTATCCTATTGTCCAGTAAAGCCTCCCAAAGTGCTTCTCTGTCTTTGGCCGTTTTTACTGCCGGGTTCCACTTTATAAAAGTGCCTTTTTCATTATAATCTGCATCCGAGAACCAAAGGTGATGCGTACAAACTTCTGCTGTTATCCTTTTTTCTTCTAACGGAATGTCGTTTCTAAAAAGCTCTGTTTCCTTTGCTGTGGACACATGGAACACATGTAAGCGCGCATTGGTTTTTCTGGCCAATGCTATTGCTTTTGACGATGACAAATAGCACGCATCCGCACTGCGGATAATTGGATGGTATTTTATGGGTATATCGTTACCAAACTCGGCCTTATATTTTTCCAAGTTGTTCTTTATGGTTGTTTCGTCTTCACAATGGGCAGAAATTACCATTTCGGTGTTAGAAAATATCCTTTCAATTACGGCTTCGTTATCAACCAGCATATTTCCGGTAGAAGACCCTAAAAACAACTTCACCCCGGCACATGCATTTTTGTCTAAACGTTTTAATTCTTCCAAATTATCGTTGGTCCCCCCAAACATAAACGAATAATTGGCATAGGCTGTTTGCTTACCGATCTCCATTTTCTCTTCAAGTTTTTCAATGGTAACCGTTTGCGGATTGGTATTTGGCTGTTCTATAAATGTGGTTACACCTCCGGCAATGGCCGCTCTACTTTCTGTGGCTATATTTCCTTTGTGGGTAAGCCCGGGCTCCCTAAAATGTACTTGATCGTCTATAATTCCGGGCATTAAAATTTTTCCGTTGGCATCGATTATTACGGCATGGGCATCAGTAATATCTTCTCCTATCTTCTTGATATATTCGCCTTCAATAAGCACGTCGCCTTCAAAAACCCTTTCTTCATTAACTATGGTGGCATTTTTTATTATGGTCTTCTTCATTTCTTAAAAATATAGCTTGATTACTTAAAAAAGCTATTCCATTTTAGCGAGAGCACGCCAAAAATAGCTTCGTTTATAATTTTCCCGTTCATTTTAGATTTCCCCCTGGTACGGTCTTTAAAAATAATGGGGACTTCTATCATTTTAAACTGCTGCAAATGTGCTTTAAACTTCATTTCAATCTGGAAAGCATAACCAACAAACTTAATTTTGTCCAGGTCAATTGTTTCTATTACCTCCCTTTTATAGCAAACAAACCCAGCAGTTGGGTCGTGTATTTTCATACCCGTAATGGTTTTAACATACATGGAGGCCCCATAGGAAAGCAGCACTCTTTGCAAGGGCCAGTTAACCACATTTACACCCTTTACATAACGCGAACCTATGGCCATGCTAGCGCCATGGCGCACGCAGGCATTGTAAAGCCTGACAAGGTCACGTGGATTATGCGAGAAATCGGCATCCATTTCAAAAACATATTCGTAATCTTTATCCAGTGCCCATTTAAATCCGTGAATATATGCCGTTCCCAAACCCGATTTTTCTTTTCTTACTTCCAAATGAAGTGCCTGCGGATACTTCTCTTGCAGTTCTTCTACCTTTTGCGCGGTACCGTCGGGAGAATTATCGTCTACAATAAGGATATGAAAAGATTTTTTAAGTTGAAATACAGCCGTGATTATAATTTCTACATTTTCAATTTCGTTGTATGTAGGTATAATTACTAAACTATCTGATTGCATGCTATCTTTCTTGATGCCACAAAAATAGCATTAAATAAAAAGTATTTGCGATATCTTTTAGTTTTTTAAACTGATTTTAAGGAATTTTGCATGCGAATATTTATGTATTTTTACCAAACAATCTGGAATTAACTATAATGAACAAGGCACTTTCAATCAAAATACTCATTGGTTTTTTAATTGTTATTACTATTGTCAATCTCATACAAAGTGCTTATACCGGAATTATTTTTGACGAGGCTTATTACTGGTATTTTGCCAAAAACTTAAGCTGGGGGTATTTTGACCACCCCCCGATGGTTGCTTTTTTGGTTAAATTGGGCACCCTTTTATTTCAAGGGGAATTGGGCGTTCGCCTTGCCGCCCCTTTTCTATATAGTGCCAATGTAATATTGTTATGGTTCTTGATAGATAGCGAAAAAAAATACCGCTACATCTGGCTTTTTATAATGTTTGTAAGCAGCGTGGGGCTTTTAACGGCATATGGCTTTATGATTTTGCCCGACACTCCATTAATAACTTTTAGCTTGCTGTTTTTATGGGCATACAAACGTTTTTTATACCAGCAGGACAGTATTGCCGTTTTGGTGCTCGGTTTTAGTATGGCAGCTGTTATGTACTGTAAGTATCATGGAGTGCTTTTAATAGGCTTTGTACTTTTCTCGAACCTGTCTTTACTCAAAAACGGCAAGTTTTGGCTGGCCGTTTTATTTTCATTAATCCTTTATATACCTCATCTCATTTGGCTCTATGAAGCTGATTTTGCGCCTTTAAGGTACCATCTCTTCGATCGTGCCAATAGTGCCTATAAAATTAAGTTTACTTTAAACTACCTTACCAATTGTATTGCCGTAGCGGGATTGGCATTTCCTTTTATGTATTGGTCGTTGTATGCATTGGCCTCAAAAGATAAATTTGACAAGGCACTGAAATTTGTTGCATATGGCGTATTTGCTTTTTTCCTGTTTTCCAGTTTTTCAAGAAAAACGCAAGCGCAGTGGGTAATTTTAATGGTTATCCCGCTTATTCTTTTTTCGTTAAGATATGCCTTTATCCATACAAAATATCGCAAATGGTTATTCCGTATAAGTGTTTTTTCGGTAATTTTAATCTCCATCTTAAGGGTTGCCCTTATTTTCCCGTCCATTTCCCCTATAAATTACGAAGCATATGGAAATAAAGAATGGGTAGCCCATTTAAACAAGCAGGTTGGGGATATTCCGGTTGTATTTCACAGTTCTTATAGAGATGCTTCTATGTATGCCTTTTATTCTGGGAATACTGTTTATTCGTCTAACGATATTGATGCGCGCCAAAATCAGTTTGATATCGACAGCTCCGAATTTAAGGTTCGGAACAAAAAAGTGGCCTACATTACCGGCGACAACAGGTATAAAATAGATTCCACTATTACATATATCCGGGAATTTAGGCACCACAAATTTAAAGGAGCTATTATTGACAATTTCACGAGTTACAGAAAGATGAAATTGTCATTTGCCAAGAAAACTTTTAAGAAAAGCATTCCCAATGCTTTTGCGGCTACCCTTTACAACCCGTACCCAGAAAACATAAGCGTTAAAAAATTGACTTTTGAAGGTGTTTCTTTCGATAAGCACAAACGGATTATTAAAACATTTCCGTTAATTATTTCTTCTGAAGAAAATACAATTAGCCCCAAGGGTTCGATCGTCCTTAACGTGAAAGTTCCCGATACGGTTATTATACCCAATAGCAAATATTTTAGAATGGGCATTTTAGAGCATGGCATTTACCCGGGATTTCAAGGAAAACTGATAAAAATCGACTAACTTGAACGAAACGTTGCGACATATTGATTTTAACACAGCAGAAACCCTTTTACTATTTGCTTCAGTATTGAGTTTAACCATTGCAAAGTTTATAGACGAGCAAAAGTTCCACTCTTTCATTATGCTCTTTGTTAATTATAAATACCTCAAAATTTTCAGCAAAGAACCAAACCAGACCACCACTCCATTTAATTTTTTTCTATTTGTCCCCCAATTAATCTGTTTCACCTTAATTGTCTGGATTTGTATCGATATTTTTAAACTTCCCATACATATAAATCCCTATTTAATACTTCCATTTTTGTTCCTGTTTATTCTTTTTAAATTCTATTTGGAAAAAATGATAGCAACAATTTTTGATATCACTTCTTTTGTTGAAAGTTTTCATTTTCATAAAGTAACCTATAGAAATCTTGCCGCACTACTATTGCTCCCGTTAATTAGTTTACTCATTTACAGTAATTTAAACACTAAAATTATGTTTTATATAATTTTAATTGTTTTTATATCTTTAAATATCATCTCTTTAGCACTTACATTAAGAAATCATCAAAAATTAATAGGAAAATATTTGTTTTATTTTATTTTGTATCTTTGCGCGCTAGAAATAGCCCCTTATTTGATACTAATAAAATTTTATTTTATTGATAAGGCTTCAAACTAATGGATATTTATGAAAGTTAAGACAATACTGGTTTCCCAACCCGAGCCTAAAGTGGAAAATTCCCCATATTTAAGGCTGGTGGAAAAGCAAAAAATCAAGGTAGATTTTAGACCTTTTATTCATGTTGAAGGAGTTAATGCAAGAGATGTAAGACAGCAAAAAATTGACTTAACGCAATTTACAGCAATCGTACTAACAAGTAGAAACTCTGTAGACCATTTTTTTAGAATTGCCGAAGAAATGCGGTTCAAGGTGCCGGATTCTATGAAATATTTTTGCCAATCTGAAGCCGTAGCCTATTATTTACAAAAATATGTAGTCTACAGAAAACGTAAAATTTATGTTGGTAAACGTACTTTCCAAGAACTTGCACCACTTATCAAGAAGTATAAGGACGAAAAGTTCCTGTTACCATCTTCCGATGTGCTGAAACCTTCTGTTCCGGAAACATTGAACGAACTTAAAGTAGACTGGAAAAGGGCAATCTTATACAAAACCGTTATAAGCGACCTTTCTGACTTAAGAGATGTTTATTATGACATTCTGGTATTCTTTAGCCCTTCTGGAATTGAATCTTTACTGAAGAACTTCCCTGACTTTAAACAAAACGATACCCGGATTGCAGTATTTGGAAACACTACCGTTAAAGCGGCAACAGAGGCGGGACTGCGCATAGATATTGAAGCGCCCACTCCCGAAACCCCATCCATGACAATGGCCCTTGAGAAATACATTGCTCAAGTGAACAAAAAATAACATTTAGAATTACATACCATATACAAAAAGCCTCTGGGAATCCAGAGGCTTTTCTACTAACTATTTGGCAAGCTCGGGAGGCTTCACTCCCTATAAAATAATGTCAGACCAAAGGTCCGCCGACCTTTGTTTCTTCATTGGCATATGATGCAAACTTTTTAAAGTTTTCCTTAAAGGCATCTGCCAATTGATGGGCTTTTTTGTAATAGCCTTCATCGTTATTCCATGTTTTTCTCGAACTCAATATTTCACTGGGCACATTGGGGCAACTTCGTGGCTGCGCCAGGCCAAAAACTGAATGTATGTGGTAGTTTTCATAGCAAATCTCTCCCAAATCCCCATTCATGGCGGCTTGAATCATGGCACGTGTATACTTTAAGGCCATTCTTTTTCCAACACCATACGGACCGCCTGTCCATCCAGTGTTTACCAACCATACATTTACGCCAGACCCCTTCATTTTAGCACTTAGCATTTCGGCATATTTAGCAGGGTGCAATGGCATAAACGGCGCACCAAAACATGCCGAAAACGACGGTACGGGTTCATCTACACCATCTTCGGTTCCCGCTACTTTGGCGGTATAACCAGAAATAAAATGGTATGCTGCCTGGCCAGGCGTAAGTTTTGAAATTGGTGGCAGCACCCCAAAAGCATCCGCTGTTAAAAAGAATATGTTTTTGGGCGTATAGCCAATGGAAGGTTGCTGTATATTTTTAATATGATAAATAGGGTAACTTACGCGTGTGTTTGGTGTAATGGACGTATTGCCAAAATCTACTTCTCCATTCTCTTTTACAACGACATTTTCCAAAAGTGCGCCTTCTTTTATGGCACCATATATATCGGGTTCGTTTTCTTCTGAAAGGTTGATTACTTTGGCATAACAGCCACCCTCAAAATTGAAAACTGAATTTTCGCTTGTCCACCCATGTTCGTCATCGCCAATAAGCTTTCTGGTAGGATCTGCCGAAAGGGTTGTTTTTCCCGTACCGGACAGCCCGAAAAAAATGGAGGTGTCTCCTTTTTTGCCAACATTTGCACTACAGTGCATTGGCAACGTGTTTGCATATACGGGAAGTAAAAAATTTAAAGCCGAAAAAATACCTTTTTTTATTTCACCGGTATAGCCTGTTCCGCCAATCAAGACAATTTTCCTCTTAAAATTAAGTATTGCAAAATTATGTTGGCGTGTTCCGTCGGTTTCGGGATTGGCCTTAAATCCAGGCGCATTGACAACCGTCCAATCGGCCGTAAAATTTTCCAAAGTCTCTTCCCCCGGCCGTAAGAACATGTTATACGCAAATAAATTGCTCCATGGGTATTCATTAATTACGCGAATATTCAATCGGTACTCTTTGTCTGCACAAGCATAGCAATCACGTACATACAGTTCTTTTCCAGATAAATAATCGGTCACCTTATTGTATAAGGCATCAAATTTTTCAGTATCAAAAGGCAAGTTAATATCTCCCCACCATACTTTATCGGCCGTTATTTCGTCCTTTACAATAAATCTATCCTTGGGCGACCTTCCGGTAAATTCGCCCGTATTTATCACCAAGGCTCCAGAAGAAGCCTCTTGCCCCATTCCCTTTTCAATAGAAATCTGGTGTAATTTTTTCGGACTTAATTGATAATTAACCTTTGCATTATTAATTCCATATTCTTTTAACGAAATCGTTTTCGTAACAAGTGCTTTGTCCACCGTCATTATAAATTAATTGTTGTTAGTAGCTACCGCAAATGTATAAAAAATATCTAACTACAACGTTTGAGTTATCGATTTTTTGCTAAATTTTTAGACGAACGAACTTATAAATTAAGATTCCCCAAGAAACAATAAGCAATGTTCCGCCTATTGGGGTAATAAAGCCTATTTTTTTAAAATCAAAAGAAGTAAGGCTGTTGGTGGCAAGTCCGTAAATGGAACCAGAAAACAATACAACCCCAAGAATTACCAAATACATAAGGGTATTTTTTGTCCCTTCACTCAAAAAAGTGGTGCTTCCAACAAAAAGAAGTAAAAGTGCATGATACATTTGATATTTAACGCCGGTTTCAAAAGTTTTTACAGCTTCTGCATCGATGGCATTTTTTAAAGCATGTGCCCCAAAGGCACCTAATATTACAGCCAAAAAGCCTAAAATAGCTCCGGCAATCAAAATTCCTTTAGTCATAATTCATTGTAATTTAATTGTTACGTATACAACATTTTTATACATTAGTGTTAAATTATAAATTTTGTTGTATGAGAAATATCTTATTGATTGGTGCAGGAAAATCTACTTCACATTTATTAAAATACTTATTAGAAAAAGCAGAAAAAGAGCAACTTCACATTACAGTCGGCGACAAAGACCCGAGTAATTGCGAGAAATTGCTTAAAAACCATCCTAACAGCACCGCAGTAAAATTAGATATTTTTAATGAGGAAGACAGGCAAAATACAATAAAAAAAGCCCATTTGGTAATCTCCATGTTGCCCGCAAGATACCATATTGACGTAGCCAAAGATTGTCTTAGGTATGAAAAAAATTTGGTTACGGCATCATATGTAAGCCCAGAAATGGAACAATTAAACAATGTTGTTAAGCAAAAGGGGCTTGTATTTTTAAATGAAATTGGCGTAGATCCCGGAATTGACCATATGAGCGCCATGAAGGTTATAGATAGCATAAGGGACAGAGGTGGCAAAATGATTCTTTTTGAATCTTTTACCGGTGGGTTGGTGGCCCCGGAAAGTGACACCAATTTATGGAACTATAAATTTACATGGAACCCCAGAAATGTGGTGGTGGCAGGGCAGGGTGGCACGGCCAAATTTATTCAGGAAGGTAATTACAAATATATTCCGTACCATAAGCTTTTTAGACGGACAGAGTTTCTTGAAGTAGAAGGTTATGGAAAGTTTGAAGGCTATGCCAACCGAGATTCCCTAAAATACAGAAGTGCTTATGGCTTAGAGAACGTCCTTACGCTCTACCGTGGTACTATTAGGAGGATTGGCTTTTCCAAGGCATGGAACATGTTTGTACAATTGGGAATGACCGATGATACGTTTGTGCTGGAAGATTCAGAAAATATGACGTACCGCGAGTTTGTCAATTCCTTTCTCCCCTATTCGCCAACCGATTCGGTAGAACTAAAGCTGAGGCACTATTTAAAAATTGATCAAGACGATAGTATGTGGGAGAAACTTGTTGAGCTCGATCTTTTTGATCCACATAAGAAAATAGCTATAAAAAATGCAACCCCGGCCCAAGCACTGCAAAAAATCCTGGAAGACCATTGGTTGCTAAACAACGACGATAAGGATATGATTGTAATGTACCATAAATTTGGTTATGAGCTTAATGGCGAAAAAAAACAAATAGATTCCAGCATGGTTGCCATTGGCGAAGATAAAACTTATACGGCCATGTCTAAAACCGTTGGGCTTCCGTTGGGCATTGCGGCACTTAAAATTTTAAATAAAGAAATTTCGGCAACGGGCGTGGTTATTCCCATCCTCAAAGATATTTACGCCCCTGTTCTGAATGAATTGGAAAATCATGGCATAAAATTTACCGAAAAAAACATTCCATATATGGGCTACAACCCAAACAATGTTGCAGGTTGATACTAAATACTTTTATTAATTTTTGACTTTGTTATAATAATCGGATTCCTGTTTAGAGTAACTTGCAATAAATTTTACGAGCATGATTAAAAAGCTTTGCCTCTATACCACCATCGCCGTATTTGCTGTCAATTGCACTTCGGTCAAAACAGCTGCCAATAAAAGCACATACCTAAAATTCTTGGATGAATATATTTTCCCGAACAATGTTTTGTTTAAAGGTAAAGAAATTGGCGGCCTTTCGGGCATAGATGCCTATAAAGACTCATATTTTTTTGTTTGTGACGACTCTAAAAGTCCGAGGTTTTATACTGCTGATATTGTTATAGAAAATAAAAAAATAGACACTGTAATATTTAAAAGCATGTCTCATTTGAAGAAGAACAACACCTTTGTTGAAAATTATTTTTTCGACCTAGAATCCCTTCTTTACCAATCTGCCAACAACAGTTTTATTCTTTCTAGTGAAGGAAATATAAAAAACAAGCAAGATCCCTCGGTTATTGAAGTTGACAAAGAAGGAAATTTCATAAAAAGCTATCAAATCCCCGAATACTTCAAGGCTAACAGCAAATACAAGCCAAGGCACAACGGACTTTTTGAAGGACTGGCTATTTCTTATGACAAAAAAGGATTTTGGGTCGGAACAGAGCTTCCGTTGGAAAGTGATGGTTCGGAACCCGTTTTTTCAGAAAAATACAGCCCCGCCCGTATTACTTATTACAATTGGAACGACACGCTACCAAAAAAACAATTTATATATCAACTGGATAAAATGGACAAAAAGCCAAAAGGCACATTTTCTGTTAACGGCCTCACGGACATGCTCGCCCTTTCTACCGATAAAATGCTTGTGTTGGAACGCTCTTATTCATCAGGTTGGGGAAAAGAGTCGAACGGATTGCGGATATACGAAATTGACCCCTTAAATAGTACAAACACATTAGAAACGCTTAATCTATCGGAAGAAAAAATAGCAACGGTACCTAAAAAATTAGTCTTTGACCTAGAAGACATTCGCCTGCAATTAAAACATCGATCTATAGATAATATTGAAGGTATTTGCTATGGCCCCCCACTTTCAAACGGACATAAAACCATCCTTTTAATTTCTGATAATAATTTCAATACCCTCGATCCGCAGGTAAATCAATTTTTATTATTTGAAATCATCAATTAACCATTGGCTTACATATTTACAGTCAATATCGGTATCTTTGCTTACAATCAATAAGGCTGAAAATGAAATTTTCTAATGAAAAAATAGAAATAGACGGAATAGACAAAGAGATTTTAAGAGCATTGATGGAAGATGCAAGGAAGCCTATTCTCGAAATAGCAAGAAAAATCGGTATTTCGGGTGCGGCCATTCATCAACGTTTAAGAAAGCTGGAAAGTTCCGGGCTCATTTCGGGGTCAAAATTTGTAATCAACCCAAGAGTTTTAGGTTATCATACCATGGCGTTTATTGGCATCTATTTAGACAAAGCCATGAGAAACCCAGAGGCAGTGAAACAATTACGTGAAATACCAGAAGTGTTGGAATGTCATTATACCACCGGAAATTGGTCCATTCTCATTAAAATACTCTGTAAGGATAATGAGCATTTAATGAACGTACTTAACCATAAAATACAATCTATTGAAGGTGTTTCCAGAACGGAAACCTTTATTTCCTTAAATCAACAAATAGACCGGCAGATAAGTATATAAAAAAGCCTTCAAATCTATAAAATGAAGGCTTTCCATGTATAATTTTCCTAATTTTCTAATCCCTACTTCCAAAAACCTGCAAGGCAAAGTACAAGAGCGTTGCCAAAGAGCCAATTGCAGCTACCACATACGTTCTTGCGGCCCATTTTAGGGAATCTTCAGCCCCTTTGTATTCTTCAGGCGTAACCATGTTTTTATTTTTCAGCCAA
This sequence comes from Galbibacter sp. PAP.153, assembly GCF_037029175.1. Taxonomy (NCBI): domain Bacteria; kingdom Pseudomonadati; phylum Bacteroidota; class Flavobacteriia; order Flavobacteriales; family Flavobacteriaceae; genus Galbibacter; species Galbibacter sp. PAP.153. The sequence continues at coordinate 81,938 of NZ_JAZEUN010000010.1, forward strand.
GCCAAGGCGCGGTTACTGGCATCGTATTCTACCGGAAGGGTAATAAAGCTAAATAGTGTCCCCAAGGCAAACATAATAAGGCCTATTACCGCAACGGTATATCCAAAAGCAGTTGTGGCACCAAGCACCAAGCCGCCAAAAATAACCCAGACAGACATTCCCGAAGCTACACTTACAACGGGCACCAATTTAGAGCGCATTTGTAACCATTCGTACCCCTTTGCATGTTGAACCGCATGCCCGCACTCGTGTGACGCCACTGCAGCTGCGGCCGCGTTTCTTTGATTGTAAACCCCTTCGCTTAAATTTACCGTTTTTTTTGCAGGATTGTAATGGTCTGTTAACATCCCGGGCGTAGAAATTACCTCAACATCATAAATTCCATTGTCCTGAAGCATTTTTCTGGCAATTTCCGCTCCACTCATCCCGTTTCTTAAATGTACTTTGGAATAATGCTTAAACTTACTTTTAAGCCGTGAACTTACCAGCATGCTGATAAGCCCGATTCCCCCGATGATAATCCAATATCCTATTCCCATATCAATTATTTTTTATTCTTAAATTTATAATTAAAAATACAAAAACCCCGCCAAATTCAGCGAGGTTTTATTCTTCTGCCGTAAAGGCAGTTCACTTGATTATGAACAACTGACTTCCCACCCGAAAGCCTCTGCAATGCCTTCATAAACTATGGCTCCTTTAACTATATTGAGCCCTTTTTGTAAAGATTTATCGGTTTGACATGCTTTTTCCCAGCCCATATTGGCCAATTTTAATACATACGGGAGTGTAACATTGGTTAACGCCACCGTAGAAGTATAAGGCACGGCACCCGGCATATTGGCTACACAATAATGCACCACATCATCGATGATGTAGGTTGGGTTTTCGTGCGTAGTAGCTTTGGTGGTTTCTATACAACCTCCTTGGTCTACCGCCACATCTACAATTACGGTTCCCGGATGCATTTCCTTGAGCATATCGCGGGTTATTAAACTTGGTGCCTTGGCCCCCGGAATTAATACGCCCCCAACAATAAGATCGTGGGTCTTTATATGTTTTCTGATGTTGTATTCATTAGAGAACTCGGTAACCACATGGCTTGGCATAATATCGTTGACATGGCGCAAACGTTTCATGTTAATATCCAAAATGGTAACATGTGCGCCCAACCCGGCAGCCATTTTTGCCGCTTGAATTCCAACAGTACCAGCGCCCAAAATAAGAACACGACCCGGTGGTACCCCAGGGACTCCGCCCAATAAAACACCACGGCCTTTGATGGGTTTTTCCAAATATTTTGCACCCTGTTGAATGGCCATCCTTCCGGCAACTTCAGACATAGGCGTTAGCAATGGCAAGGTACCATCTGCATCCTCTACCGTTTCATAGGCAATACATATAGCTTTACTTGTTATCATTGCCTTTGTTAAGGTTTCACTAGAAGCAAAATGAAAATAAGTAAAAACAAGTTGATTCTCCTGTATAAGATTGTATTCTCGATCAACGGGTTCTTTAACCTTTACAATCATATCGCTTTTTAAATAAACACCTTCAATTGTATCAAGGATAATGGCACCCACTTGAAGATAATCATCATCAAAAAAACCACTTCCTTCCCCCGCTGTAGATTGCACATACACCGTATGCCCGTTTTTTACAAGTTCGAAAACCCCGGCAGGAGTCATTCCCACTCTATTTTCATTGTTTTTAATTTCTTTTGGAACCCCAATTTTCATTGCTTCTATTTTTAAGATTTAATGCAATTTCAGGTTTCTAGTGATTAAATTCAAATAAAGTTGATAAAAAAATAGGGGTGTGTAGATAAAATGTATATTTTTTTAATTACACACCCCTATATATTGTAGGGGGTACAATAAAAATATGATATATTTTTAGAAATTATATTTTTTTAAGGGGTCATGATATATAAAACAAAAAACCTTGACTTAGAATCAAGGTTTTTATTGGTGGTATAAGTTGCGATAAAAGAATGGTATTTATCCAACTATATTTACGATCTTTCCAGGAACAACAATAATTTTCTTAGGTGTTCTTCCTTCTAGCTGTGCCTGCGTTTTTTCGTGCGCCATTACTGTTTTTTCAATTTCGTCTTTGGTCATATCCAATGGCAAATCGAGTGTAAAACGCATTTTCCCGTTGAAGGAAATCGGGTAGGTTTTATCGCTTTCTACTAAATATTTCTCATTAAACACAGGAAAAGAAGCAGTTGCAACCGATTCTTCGTTACCCAATTTATGCCACAGTTCTTCTGCAATGTGTGGTGCATAAGGCGAGATTAATACAGCCAACGGCTCTAAAATTTTTTTACTTGTACATTTTTGGGCCGTTAACTCATTCACACAGATCATAAACGTAGAAACCGATGTGTTGAACGAAAAATTCTCTATATCTTCTTCTACTTTTTTAATGGTCTTGTGCAAACTCTTCAAATTCTCCTTTGTAGGTTCGTCATCGGTTACTTTTAGTCCGTTGTCATCAAAATAAAGTTTCCATAATTTTTTCAAGAATCCATGTACGCCGGTAATTCCCGCTGTATTCCATGGTTTTGCCTGCTCCAATGGGCCTAGGAACATTTCGTACATCCGCAAGGTATCGGCGCCGTAATTTTCGCAGATATCATCGGGGTTAACCACATTGTATTTGGATTTTGACATTTTTTCGACTTCGCGAGAGACTTTGAAAGAACCATCTTCTTCCGTGATGAACTTAGCATCTTTAAATTCAGGTCGCCAATTTTTAAATGCTTCAATATCTAATTCGCCGGATGTATTTACGAAAGAGACATCTGTGTGGATTGGAGTAACAGATTTACCCTCTTTCAAATTTTTAGAAATAAATGTATTTTCTCCTTCAATTCTATACACAAAAGCGCTCTCTCCCAGAATCATTCCTTGGTTGATGAGTTTTTTGGCAAATTCGTCTACCGGAAGCAATCCTTGGTCGAACAGAAACTTTTGCCAAAAACGGGCGTATAATAAATGCCCAGTGGCGTGTTCGCTTCCGCCAATATATAAATCTACATCCCGCCAATAATTTAAAGCATCTTGCGAGGCAAATTCTTCGATGTTTCCTGCATCCATATAGCGGTTAAAATACCATGAACTTCCAGCCCAGCCTGGCATGGTGTTAAGTTCCAAGGGATAAATACCATTATGTGATGCTTCGACAGGCTCAGCATAACAAAGGTCGTTAGAAACAACTTTATTGTTGACTGTATCCCACGCCCAGTCGGTAGCATTTCCCAAAGGTGGTTCCCCGGTTTCTGTGGGAAGGTATTTCTCCACTTCCGGCAATTCAATGGGTAAATACTTTTTATCAATCATCTGTGGGAGTCCGTTTACGTAATAGACAGGAAACGGTTCCCCCCAATAACGCTGACGGGAAAAAACGGCATCGCGCAGACGGTAATTTACCTTTCCTTCGCCTTGCCCTATTTTCTCCAGTTCTGCAATGGTTATTTTGGCAGCTTCTTTATAACCCAAGCCGTTTAAAAAGTCGCTGTTGGAAATTACGGTATTTTCTTTATCGGCAAAAGCTTCTTGGCTAATATCAACCCCTTCAAAAATATTGGGGATTTCTATCCCAAAGTGCTTTGCAAAATCATAATCGCGCTGGTCACCACAGGGTACCGCCATTACGGCGCCAGTTCCGTAGCCCGCCAATACATAATCACCAATCCAAACAGGAACTGGCTTTTTGGTAAACGGATGCTCCGCATAAGCGCCGGTAAACACGCCACTTATGGTTTTTACATCGGCCATGCGTTCGCGCTCGCTACGCTTGGCAGTTGCTTCAATGTATGCTTCAACTTCAGCCTTTTGTTCGGGCGTGGTAATTTTCTCAACCAGCTCGTGTTCGGGAGCCAACGTCATAAATGAAACCCCGAAAATAGTGTCGGGACGGGTCGTGAAGACTTCAATGTCATTTTCTGCATTCAAAACTTCATGTTCAATGTTTGAGAACTTTAAACCTTGAACTTTAAATTTTACAACTGCTCCTACTGATTTCCCTATCCAATTACGTTGAATTTCTTTTAACGGCTCCGGCCAATCTACTTTTTCCAGTCCTTGTAGCAAACGCTCGGCATAGGCAGAAATACGCATGCTCCATTGCTTCATTTTTTTTCGTACCACCGGATGACCGCCACGTTCTGAAACTCCGTTTACAATTTCATCGTTTGCCAAAACGGTTCCCAAGGCAGGGCACCAGTTCACCTCTGTTTCAGCTAAATACGTAAGCCTATACTGAAGCAGTATTTTTTGTTGCTCTTCGGAAGTGAAACCGTTCCACGCTTCAGCAGTAAAAACACGTACATTATCATCACACACTGCGTTTACGGAAGCATTCCCTTCGGCCTCAAACTTTTTTATCAAGGTTGAAATATCTTCGGCCTTATCATTAACGTTATTGTACCAAGAATTAAAAAGCTGAATAAAAATCCACTGCGTCCATTTATAATATTCAGGATTCGAGGTACGTACCTCGCGGCTCCAATCGAACGAAAACCCTATTTTATCCAACTGTTCACGGTAACGGGCAATATTGGTTTCGGTAGTTACCGCCGGATGCTGCCCAGTTTGTATGGCATATTGCTCGGCAGGCAACCCAAAACTATCGTACCCCATTGGGTGAAGTACATTAAAGCCTTTGTGGCGTTTGTATCGGGCATAAATATCGCTGGCGATATACCCAAGCGGGTGACCCACGTGCAGTCCCGCACCCGATGGATACGGAAACATATCTAATACATAAAACTTGGGCTTAGCCGAATTGTTTTCAGCTTTAAACGTTTGGTTGTCCGCCCAATATTTTTGCCATTTGGCTTCAATTTCATTGAAATTGTACTTCATCACTATCTTCTTTTTTCAAAAATGGTATAAGAGACCGCAAAAGTACGCTTATTGAATGAAATAAGAAAGTTAGAAACCAATGGTACAGGGAATAAGTTATCTCAAAAAAATAAATCCCGAGCTGAAAAATTTGTTCTCTTATTCAACACGATTTGTACAATCCCATAAAGTATCATTTGGCGAAAATGAAAATTTTTGTGCCTTTCCAACGCAACCAAAAAATGTGTATAAAAAAGGACAAATTGTATACAATTGGGTAAAATTTACACACTTCAAAAATCAGCTAAACATTGTAAACGCTTGTTTTTCAAGGATATTCAAATTGGTATCAATGTTGACTTATCCTTGATGAATATAAGTAAACAACATGAAGCAAACAACGATAATATCAGAATCCCCAAAAACAACAAGTATCAACGAATACTTTAACCGCATAGAAAAATTTATTTCCAGCGCATCTCCATCTTTCATATTGGCAGGAACATTCATTCTGCTGGTGGGCGGCGCTTCTTTATTCTACTTTTTACAACCTTATTTTGAAGCCGTTCATTTAGAGAGAATGGCCACCGGATGGGGAATGGCATTAATTATATTGGGGATTTCCCTGCTTGCCATTAAAATTAGTTTCTTAATCTATATTTTAACGTTATATCTCCGCTATAGATCCATTAAATCTGTTTCTGATGCCGAATTACCCTTGTGTACGGTTATTGTACCTGCATATAATGAAGGCCAATTGGTATATAAAACATTGATAAGTTTGGCAGAAAGCGATTATCCAGAACACAAATTGCAACTCATTTCTATTGACGATGGAAGCCAGGACAATACTTGGGAATGGATGAAAAAAGCAAAAGATGAATTGGGCGACCGCGTTGCTATTTACCAGCAACCCAAAAACATGGGAAAAAGACATGCGTTGCACCGTGGATTTAAAATAGGTACCGGAGACATTTTTATTACCGTAGACAGTGATTCTATTGTTTTAAAAGACACCTTACGGATAATGGCCAGTCCATTTGTGGTAAACAAAGAATGTGGTGCCGTTGCCGGAAACGTACGCGTATTAAACAGGGATAAAGCCTTGATACCACGTATGCTTAATGTAAACTTTGCCTTTAGTTTTGAGTTTATTCGTTCTGCACAAAGTAGATTGGGCTCAGTATTGTGTACGCCAGGTGCTTTGTCGGCCTACAGAAGAGAAGCTGTTTTTAATTGCCTGAACGACTGGATCAACCAGACTTTTATGGGCGAGGTTTCCAAGATTGGAGAAGACCGGGCCATGACCAACATGATTTTAAAGCAAGGATATAAAGTATTATTTCAGCGTAAAGCATATGTATATACTAACATTCCCGAGAAATATAAGAACTTGTATAAAATGTTTATCAGATGGGAAAGAAGTAATGTACGCGAGAATATTGCCATGAGCAGGTTTGCTTTTGGAAACTTTAGGGAAGGTGCAAAAAGCGGGACCAGGATATTGCTAATGAACCAATGGTTGAAAATGATTATGGCCTATCCTGCAATATTATTGATGATATTTTTTGTAAGCACACATCCGTTATTGTTCCTTAGCTCTACGTTGGTAGGTATCATGATATTTTCCAGTATGCATGCCTTCTTTTATGCCAAAAAGCATAGCATGTCCGAGTCTTTTTGGGCATATCCGTACAGTGTTTTCTACGCCTTTACCCTGTTCTGGATTACCCCTTACGCCATTGCTACTGCTGGAAAAAGTGGTTGGTTAACAAGAGATTTGACCAAAGGGCAACTAAAAAAACAACAACAATTGGTAGCCGCATCTTAACGAACCGAAAATAAAAACGGTTCTAAACGGATAACATATCGGCATATCAACCTATATATATTCAAGGGATAAACTTTTTAATAAAAAGTCTATCCCTTTTTTTATGCTGATCATGGATTAACGCTTAAATATATAAGGAATAATATAATGCACAAACATTATTTATTAAACACAAAAAACCTCTTCTTTTGTAAGCGGGAACTAATCCCTAGTTAAAAGAAGAGGTTTTTTTAAACGCAAAATTTAAGTAAACTTTTAGTCGTCTACAAGGACCAAGCCTTTCCTCCAGTTGCTTCTTCCAAAGGCATACACCCTGTATAAACTCCCGGAATAGGATCGTAAGCCAATACTTCTTCTCCTATTTTCTGGCTATTTTTATAAGCATTGATGGTAGACCAACGCAAATCGTTAATCATCCCAAAGGCCAATGCTTCGTTGTCTTCTACTTTATTTTCTGTGGTTCCAATTTCCACTTCGTTCCCTTCAATACTAATACGATCGTTCAGGTCTTTCTTCTTGTCATCGGATGCTTTTAGGTTTTCCGACACAATTTCTTCGTATTGTTCTGGAGTAATCTCGCTTAAGTCTTCGTTGTATTTAGCCTTTAATTGATTTACCAACCCGGCCATTTTTTTACGATACCGTGCTTGATCTTCATCAAACTCTACTTCTTTAACGTACTTATCGATAAATTGAGGTACGTTTACTTCTGAAGCAGAAGGGGTGTCTGTTTTTGGAATAATTACATCTACTATATTGGTAAGGGCTATCCCTTCTTCTGCTGTAAAAAACTCCGGAACCCATGTGGCCTTATCGGTAGTACAGCTTTGCAACATGCTTAAAAGGGTAGGCGACGCTACAACAAATCCGGTAGTTAAACCAATATTTCTAAGTGCTTTTCTTCTGTTCATAATAATTGGTTTTTACAGGTTCATTTTTTTAAGTTCTTCTACAGCGTGGTTTGCGGCCCTTGCCGTAAATGCCATATAACCTAACGATGGGTTATGACATGCAGACGATGCCATAAATGCTCCATCGGTAACATATACATTTGGTACAGCGTGCAATTGGTTATGCTTGTTCAACACCGATGTTTTAGGATCCCTCCCCATACGGGCTGTTCCCATTTCGTGTATTCCAAGCCCCATTCCACCGATACTGTCGTAGGTAGAAATATCTTTAAACCCTGCTGCTTCCAACATTTCGGCAGCCTGTTGTTTCATGTCCTTGCGCATGGCCAGTTCGTTTTCGCCAAAATCGGCATCAAAAGTAACGGTTGGTAATCCCCATTCGTCCTTTTTATCATAATCAAGGTACATACGGTTGCTATGGTCTGGCAAGGTTTCGCCAAAGGCAGTCATTCCCATGGTCCAGCCTCCCGGTTCCATTAGTGCTTCTTTTAATTCTTTACCATACGCCAATTCACGGATAGACTCGGACCAATCTCCTCGGCTGGCCCCACCTTGGTAACCATATCCTCTTATAAAGTCTTTTTGGTTGGTATCGCCACCTAGGTTTCTAAAGCGTGGAATGTAAACCCCGTTTGGCCTTCTTCCTTTGTAATATTTATCATGGAACCCATCAAATTTACCGCTTGCACCAACCCTAAAGTGGTGATCCATTAAATTGTGGCCTAATTCGCCGCTATCGTTCCCCATTCCGTCAGGGAACCTTTCAGACTTAGATTGCAACAAAATAGAAGCCGATGCAATTGCCGATGCACAAAGGAAAATTACTTTTGCTTTAAACTCCATCGTTTCTTTGGTTTCGGCATCAATTACGCGAACTCCTGTTGCTCTTCCCGTTTCGGCATCGTACATTATTTCATGAACAATAGAAAAAGGTCTAAGCGTCATGTTTCCTGTAGCTTCGGCCGTAGGTAAAGTGGACGAGTTACTACTGAAGTACGCCCCGAAAGGACATCCCCGGATACATCTGTTTCTGTATTGACAAGGCCCCCTGCCTTCTCCGGGCTTGGTTCCTTGTGTAATATGGGCTACACGGCCTATGGTAATGGTACGGTCGTTAAATTTGCTCTCTATACTTTGTTTAAAATGGTCTTCTACACAATTCAAGTCCATTGGAGGCAAGAAATTTCCATCTGGAAGTACAGGCAATCCCAGATTAACCCCGCTTACGCCAATAAAACTTTCCACTTTATCGTACCATGGCTTTATTTCGTCATAACGCAATGGCCAGTCTACAGCAATCCCGTCTTTTAAATTTGCTTCAAAGTCCACGTCGCCCATGCGGTAACTTTGCCTGCCCCACATAAGGGAACGCCCACCAACATGATAACCGCGCATCCAATCGAAGCGCCTATCCTCGTTGTATGGGTGCTTAACATCATCTACAAAGAAATGTTGACTTGCCCCACTTACGGTATAGCCGGTACGTGCCTGTTTGTATTTCCTTTCTTTGACCTCTCTGGAGGCAGCGCCTCCGTTAGGCATATCCCAGGGATCTAGGTTTGCCGTTGGATAATCTTCCACATGTTTCACCATGCGTCCTCTTTCCAATACAAGAGTTTTCAATCCATTTTCGCAAAGTTCTTTTGCGGCCCAGCCACCGGAAACACCGGTACCTACAACAATGGCATCGTATTCCTCTTGAGGGGAATTGTAATAAAATGTACTCATTATTTATAGCTTGTTTATAATAGTAGTTTTTCAAATATAAAAATTAATTTTTTACATTAGACGAATATTTTAATTAAGAATAAATCATTTTAACAACATTAACATTATTGAATTGATAATTTTTACATATAAATACTACGAATATGAAGAGGCGTAAATTTATTCGGAACACTAGCAGCACGGGCATAGCTATCTCATTATTAGGAATGTACGCTTGCAAAAAAACGGCTACAAAAAAAGAAATTGTCACTAAAAAAGACGTGTTTGAACCATTTTTCAAACTTTCGTTGGCACAATGGTCTATTCATAAAATGATATGGGAAGAAAATTTCGATCCGATGAATTTTGCAAAAAAGGCCAAGGAACTGGGTTTTTCCGGACTGGAATATGTAAATCAACTTTATAACAAAGAAATAGAAAAACGTGGCAACACTAACGAAGCAATTATTTCGTTGGCAAACGACCTGAAAAAAAGAAGCGAAGAACACCAAATGCACAACCAGATAATGATGGTTGATTTACAAGGTGAAGAAAACTTACTGGCTACCCCTGATGAAGCAATCCGGAAACAAGCAGTAGAAAACCATAAAATATGGGTTGATGCCACTTCTATTTTAGGCTGCCATTCCATGCGGGTTAATTTATTTGGCACTCTTGACGAAGGCAAATGGAAAGAAAGCTCTGTTGCATCATTGACCGAACTGTCTGAATATGCTTCTGCTAAAAATGTAAACATTATTGTAGAAAACCACGGTTACCTTTCTTCAAACGGAGCGCTCATGGCCGAAGTCATGACAATCGTAAATAAAAAAAATTGCGGCACTTTGCCCGATTTCGGTAATTTTTGCCTCCGAAGGGAAGGAAATGAATTATGGGGTACGCCTTGCATAGAAGAATACGATAAATACAAAGGCGTTGAAGAATTGATGCCTTTTGCCAAAGGAGTTAGTGCAAAATCTTTTAACTTTGACGAAAATGGCAACGAAACCACTATAGATTTCCTGAAAATGATGAAGATTGTAAAAGATGCCGGGTTTAACGGTTATGTAGGGGTGGAATATGAAGGCGAGGAACTCCCGGAAGAAAAAGGGATCCTGGCCACCAAAGCACTCCTTATTGAAGTTGCAAAAAAAATAAATACCGGTGCGGGTTCTTAAGGCATAAGAAAAGTTTATAAAATTGTAAGCTCAAAAAACCGCACATAATTACTAACTATAACTATTTAATATTTAAACGCAAGCTAACATGAACAAAAAAATTCAATTTCAACTTTCCTTTATGATGTTCTTAGAATTTTTCATTTGGGGAGGTTGGTTTGTTACGCTAGGCACATTCCTAGGGAACAACCTTGAAGCCACCGGCGGACAAATGGCCATGGCATTTTCTACTCAATCTTGGGGAGCTATTATAGCCCCTTTTATTATTGGTTTAATAGCCGACCGCTATTTTAATGCTGAAAAAATCTTGGGGATTTTGCATATCATAGGGGCCATATTAATGTATCTAATGTACCAAAGCACCGATTTCAGTGTCTTTTACCCATATGTATTGGCTTATATGATTGCCTTTATGCCAACGCTGGCCTTGGTAAACTCCATTTCTTTTAACCAGATGACAGACCCCGGAAAACAATTTTCTTTTGTAAGGGTTTTTGGAACCATAGGCTGGATTGTTGCAGGAGCGGTTATTAGTTACCTTGCATGGGATTCTACCGAAAATATATCTCAGGGAATGCTTAAAAATACTTTTTTAATGACTTCCATTGTTTCGGTAATTTTAGCCTTGTTTAGCTTCACTTTACCTAAAACACCACCAAAAGCCGACAAAAACGAAAAGGCCAGCATCTCTGAAATATTGGGCTTGGACGCTCTTAAACTTTTAAAAGACAGAAATTTCCTGCTATTCTTTATTTCATCGGTGCTTATTTGTATCCCTTTGGCATTTTATTATCAAAATGCGAGCCCGTTTTTAACAGAAATAGGCGTAGAAAACTCCACCTTTAAAATGTCTTTTGGGCAAATGTCTGAAGTGTTGTTTATGCTTTTATTACCGTTTTTCTTTAAAAAATTCGGTTTCAAAAAAACCATTTTGGCAGGTATGCTTGCATGGACCCTACGCTATCTCTTGTTTGCTTTTGGAGATGCAGGGGATTTAGTGTTTATGCTAATTATTGGAATTGCTTTACACGGTCTTTGCTACGATTTTTTCTTTGTTTCGGGTCAAATTTATACCGATTCCAAAGCGGGTGCTAAGCACAAAAGTGCTGCGCAAGGACTTATCACTTTGGCAACCTATGGTGTTGGGATGCTCATTGGCTTTGAAGTAGCTGGAGCCATTTCTGATAGATTTTTAATTTCTGAAGGAACTCACGATTGGTACAGCATCTGGATATACCCGGCAGGCTTTGCATTGGCTGTGGCCATCCTGTTTGCCATTTTCTTTAAAAATGAAAAAATAGAATATAAAGAGCAATAAAAATATGGTCCCGGCCATGTTACACAAGGAAATTTAAAAAAACCTTAACTCAATTGCCTTTTTAACGTTATACCTTTACAATTATATATTTAATTTTTTACTAACAATATGAGCAAAAAAATAAGACTCGGAATTTTAGGCGGCGGTGGCGACTCTCTCATTGGTGTGTTACACCGTATTGCTTCTTCCATGTACGACAGCTACCAACTTGTTGGAGGCGTCTTTAACCCTAACCTAGATGAAAATATTGGTTTTGCAGAGCACATAGGCATTCCTACAAACCGCGTATATAAAGATTTTGATACCCTAATAGAAGAAGAGTTAAAACTCCCCGAAGATGAACGAATGCAAGTAGTTTCGGTGCTTACACCTAATTTTCTTCATTTTCCAATGGCAAAAAAGCTTTTGGAGTCGGGGTTTAATGTCATTTGCGAAAAACCAATGACAACCACCTTCGAGGAAGCTAAAATCCTTCAGGAAACATTAGAAAAAGCCAATACCATATTTGCCGTTACATATACCTATACCGGTTACCCAATGGTACGTCAAATGAAAGAAATGATAGCTTCTGGCGTTATTGGCGAAATACAAAAAATAGATGTTCAGTATTACCAAGGCTGGATAAACCCCATAATTCACGACAAAGATAAAAGGTCCAATACTTGGCGCCTTGACCCCGAAAAATCGGGGATTAGCTGTTGTGTGGGCGATATTGGCACACATGGGTTCGACATGATGGAATATGTAACCGGAATGGAGGTAAACAGTATCCTCGCCGACCTTAATTATCTTTATAGTGACAATAAAATGGATATCGACGGTACTATTTTGCTTCGTTTCTCGGAGAATGTAAAAGGGGTTTTAAGGACCAGCCAGATTGCCACAGGCGAAGAAAATAATTTTACGGTAAGTATCTACGGCAACAAAGGAGGCTTGAAATGGGAGCAGGAAAATCCAAACTATCTTTATCATTTAACTGAAGATGAGCCTTTAAAAGTATTAAAACCCGGCCATGCATATAATAGTGAATTCTCGCTGGACGGGACCAAACTTCCGCCGGGACACCCCGAAGGAATTTTCGATTCCATGGGGAACATCTATAAAGGTGTAGCCAAGGCCATCCGAAAGGAAAAATATCATCCAGGAGAATTTCCGGTCATGAACGATGGAGTCCGCGGAATGAATTTTATAGAAAAAGCAGTCGAATCTCATAAAAAAGGAAATGTTTGGGTAGAAATATAATTTCCCTCATTTCCTTTAAACATATTTATACAAGGCTGTGCATAATTTATACACAGCCTTGTTTTATAAAAATACAAGTAAAACAACCCTATGCCGGGGTTGTGAACATAAGTTGTAAAACAAAAATGCTTTATAAATACATTATATAAAACACAATGAGAAAACTAAGAATGGGCATGGTTGGCGGCGGCCTGGACTCTTTTATGGGCGATGTGCACCGCAAAGCTTCTGCTTTGGACGGAATGATAGAATTGGTATGTGGCGCTTTTAACAGCACCCTTGAAAAAACAAAGGGCACGGGAAAAGCATTGTTTTTACCCGAAAACAGGTGTTATGGCAGTTTTCAAGAAATGATTTTAAAGGAAAAAGAGCTTCCAGAAGGCGAACGAATGGATTTTGTAACCATTGTAACCCCAAATTTTTTACATTTCGAACCAGCAAAAATGGCTTTGGAAAATGGGTTCCATGTGGTCTGCGACAAACCGGTTACACTCACCGTAAACGAAGCCCAAATACTTGAAAAACTGGTGAACGACACAAGCCTATTGTTTGCGCTTACTCATAATTATACCGGGAACGCCATGGTAAAACAGGCTAAGCAAATGGTTGAAAATGGAGAATTGGGAGCCATTAGAAAAATACAGGTTCAATACCTGCAAGGGTGGATGGCTGCCGAAGTAGACAAGGAAGCAAAAATAAAGCCTTGGCGGGCAGACCCCAAAAAATCTGGAGTTGGCGGCTCTTTAGCCGATATCGGGACACATGCCGAAAATTTAGTTTCTTATATAACGGGGCTTCAAATAACCGAAATTGCAGCCGATCTGGGTAGGATTGGAAAAGACCGTGTGCTCGACAACGATGGAAACATCCTGCTTAGAATGGAAAACGGGGCTAAAGGGACCATGTCTATTTCGCAAATGGCCGTAGGCGAAGAAAACGCCCTCGGCATAAAAATATACGGTAGCAAAGGCAGTATAGAATGGAACCAGGAAGAAGCTACCAAACTAACGGCCAAATGGATCGACAAGCCCGAACAAACCTTCACCCCAGATGGAAACGACATCTATAAAAATGTAAGGGAAATTTCAAGAATCCCCAAAGGGCACCCCGAAGGCTATTTGGAGGCCTTTGCCAATATTTATAAAGCGTTCGGCACACATTTAATGAGCGTTCTTGAAAACAATCCAATGGAAAAACCAGATTACCCATCGATAAACGACGGGGTAAAAGGGGTTGAGTTTATCTATGCTGCCGTTGAAAGCGATAAACAAAATGCGGCGTGGGTAAAATTAAAATAAATAATGCCAAACGTTAGACATGGCATTTTTTAATACTTTTATTTTTAAACACGTATTTTTCTGGATAAATTGCTGGATATATATACCGAAGCATTTTTATCAACTAAAAAAATAAATTTCATGCATGTCCTCAACTGTATGAACATATATAAATTAAAAATTTAAAATAGATGAAAACCATAAAAGGCCCTGCCGTTTTCCTGGCCCAATTTGTAGATAATAAAGCTCCTTTCAATACCCTTGATGGGATGTGCAAATGGGCTGCCGATTTGGGTTACAAAGGAATACAAATACCTACTTGGGAAAACTTTTTAATCGATCTCGACAAAGCGGCCGAGAGTAAAACATATTGCGACGAACTTAAAGGAAAAATCAATTCATACGGATTGGAGATTACCGAGCTTTCCACTCACCTGCAAGGGCAATTGGTAGCTGTCCATCCTGCTTATGACATTATGTTTGACAATTTTGCCCCCGAAAAGGTAAAAAACAACCCAAAAGCAAGAACAGAATGGGCGGTAGACACTGTAAAAAAAGCGGCCAAGGCAAGCAATCATTTAGGACTTAAAGCGCACGCTACTTTTTCTGGTGCTTTGCTGTGGCATACTTTTCACCCATGGCCACAACGACCGCCGGGACTGGTAGAAATGGGCTTTGACGAATTGGCCAAGCGCTGGTTGCCCATTTTAAATGTTTTTGACGAGCAAGGCGTGGACGTGTGTTATGAAGTACATCCCGGTGAAGATATCCACGATGGGGACACTTTTGAACGTTTCCTCGAGGCTACCGGAAACCATAAGCGTGTAAATATTTTGTACGACCCTTCTCATTTTGTGCTCCAACAATTAGATTATATAGAATACATAGACCATTATCATGAATTTATTAAATCTTTCCATGTAAAAGACTCCGAATTTAATCCAACAGGAAAAAAAGGTGCTTTTGGAGGCTATAACAATTGGGGGGACCGAGCCGGAAGGTACCGTTCTTTGGGTGATGGACAAATTGACTTTAAAAAAATATTTTCAAAGCTCACGCAATACGGATGCGACGTATGGGCGGTAATGGAATGGGAGTGTTGCATTAAAAGCCCGGAACAAGGAGCAAGAGAAGGAGCCCCATTTATTAAAAAACATATTATTGAAGCTACCGAAAAAGTATTTGACGATTTCGCCGGAGCAGATGTGGATGAAGCTAAACTGAAAAAAATTCTCGGACTATAAAAACAATTAAATTTATACAAATGAAAACTATTAGCTATTTGTTTATGGCATCGATTGTATTGATGTCGTGCAAGCAAAAAAACAATTCTGAAACTGCTTCAGAAGAAACGACAACTTCTAAAAAAGAAGTAGCTCAAGCAACTTCAGCAGCAAAAGGCGAATGGAAAACGCTTTTTGATGGCACCGATTTTAGCAACTGGCATATGTACAACACCGGAAAAGAAGTATCCAGCGCTTGGTCTATAGAAGATGGTGCAATGGTGCTCACCCCCGGAGACCATGCAGGAAATATTGTTACCAATGAAGAATATACCAATTTCGTGCTTTCCTTGGAATGGAAGATTTCCGAAGGCGGTAACAGTGGTTTTTTCTGGGGAGTTCAAGAAGATGAAAAATACCATGAACCCTACCAAACCGGACCTGAAATTCAAATCTTGGACAACGAAAAACATCCAGATGCCAAGGCAGGAAAATCGCACCAGGCTGGAGCCTTGTACGACATGATTGCCCCAAGTGAAGATGTAGCAAAACCAGTAGGAGAGTGGAATACGTGCGTGTTGGAAATAAACCACAATACCAATAAAGGGACCGTAACCTTAAACGGGACAAAAGTGGTAGAATTTCCCGTTCATGGAGCGAAGTGGGACGAATTAATCGCCAATTCCAAGTTTAAGGACTGGGATGGTTTTGGCGTATACGAAACTGGAAAAATCGGACTCCAATACCACGGCAACAAAGTTTCTTTCAGAAATATTAAAATAAAAGAACTGGACTAATGATAAAAAAATTATTTTTTTGCGGTTTGCTTTTAAACGTTACAGTAGCATGCAATACTCCACAAAAAGAAGAAGCAAAAACTGAGGCCGTTACAACAAAAGCTGAAGAAAAACCAGCGGTAATAACCTATGAAGAATACTCGGGAAAAGAGCCCACAAAACCTGAAGAAACCGAGTTTTATGAGCCTGTTCCCCCTACGGTAGACCCCAGTGGAAAAAATGGCGCCCCAAGCGATGCCATTGTTCTCTTTGATGGTAAAAACCTCGACAACTGGGTCAGTGCTGCCGATAGTACTGCCGCAAAATGGACCATTAATAACGATGGGAGCATGACCGTTAAAAACAAAACCGGTGATATCCAGACAAAACAAAATTTTGGCAGCATACAGCTTCATATAGAATGGCGTTCTCCAGCAGAGATACATGGCGAAGGACAAAGCAGGGGAAACAGCGGCGTGTTCCTTCAAGGGTTATATGAAGTACAGGTACTGGACAATAACGACAACAAAACCTATACAAATGGCCAAGTAGGCTCTATTTATAAGCAAGGTGCCCCGTTGGCAATGGCCTCTGTTCCAACCGGCGAATGGAACACTTACGATATTATTTACCATGCTCCTGAATTTAACAAAGAAGGTGGAAAAATAAAATCGGCTACCATTACCTTATTACAAAATGGCGTTTTGATACAAGACCATACCGAAATAAAAGGTACCACCCCTTATATTGGGTGGCCTAAAAACGATCCGCACGGAAAAGGACCGCTTAAGCTCCAGGACCATGGCGATAACAGCCGTGTTAGTTACCGGAACATTTGGGTAAGGGAACTGGAATAATTCTATTAAAATAGTAGTATAAAAAAGGGTTGGCACCAATGATACCAACCCTTTTTTGTTGTTACCAATCTGGATTTTGATCAATATTTGGATTTGTATTCATTTCGGATTGTGGAATGGGAAAATATGCATGCTTTGGCAACACCAAAAATTCTTTGCCAACTTTATCGCTATTGTTTATTTCCTGTTCTATTAAGCCCCAACGTTTTAAGTCGTAAAACCTGAGCCCCTCCCGGAAAAATTCAATCATTCTTTGATGCCTTATTTCCTCCATCATTTCTGTTTGGCCTAAAGCAGCTATTGCCGAAAGGCTTGCCCTTTCCCTGATCCTGTTTACCAACGGAACAGCTTCAGCAGACCTGCCTTGCATTGTCAAAGCTTCAGCGTACATCAATAAAACATCGGCAAACCGAAGTGCTTTTTCGTTAATTTCAGAAATCCATATGCCTTCATTGTCATCAAACCAGTTTTGGTATTTTTTAATTTTGGCACTGTAGCCAAAAGGCGAGGAAAATTCGGCATACGGAATGTTATAAAATGTGGCGCCTGGATAATCCCATATCAATGAAGCGTACATTCTAGGATCGAAATCGCCATCGGTGGTTTTTTCCTCTTGAAATTCCTGAAATATCTTTTCCGTGGGATGCGCTTCAAACCAGCCTCCAACTTCTGTTGGTGCAAATTCCTGAGCAGTAGTTACTCCTTGCGATTCGTTTGCATTTTCGCCTGCCCAAGGTTCTGTTCCTCCAACATTTTGGTTTTGTATTTCAAACAATGATTCTATATTATTGTCATTTCCCGGCAAGAAATTCTCCTGAAAATCTGCAAGTAGATCGTAATTATATGGAGCCTTTGGCATTCCTGTTGGAGTTGTTAGGGTTGAAAACTGCGTAACGGCATCTTCCCATTTCTGCTGATATAAATACACTTTCCCCAAATAGCCAATTGCCGCGCCTTTGGTGGCCCTTCCAACCCATTGTGATGGGTATGTAACCGGTAAATTGGCTGCGGCCTCTTTAAAATCGTTTTCAATTTGCACCCATACCTCGCTTTCGGGCGATTGTTGAATAAAATATTCTTCCCGTGTTTGCGGTACCGAAGTAAAAATAGGCACAGCACCATAATTAATCACTAAATGAAAATAATTAAGCGCCCGTAAAAACTTAGCTTCGGCTACAAATTTTTCTTTGTCGGCATCAGAAACTTCTACGGTACCTATATTGTCTATTATTTGGTTGGCCCTAAATATACCCGTATAACACCCTGTAAATATTGAGGTCGGCGTACCGGTAGAAGGCGTGTTACTAAAGGTAGAGAGTTCGTATAGTGCTTTAACGTCGTTACGGATAAAAAAGTCGTCTCCCCGGCCATTGGTAAGTTCTACGCCCCTTACGCCCCAATAACCGTTGTCTATATGCCTAAACATTTTATAGGTTGCCGCAAGTCCCGACAAAACATCGTCTCCCGTTTTCCAAAAATTTTCTTGTGTAACCACATTTGGGTTGGTTTGTTCTAATTCATCATCGCAACTTATAAAAGTTGAAACGATTAAAAGTATATATATGTATTTTTTCATCTTTAATAAAGTTTTATCGTTCATCTTAAAAAGAAAATTCAACACCAGTCATAAAAGTTCGCGAAAGCGGATAGGCAACATGGCCAAAATCTACGCCACGGTCTAAAACAGAACCTGTTCTACCCAAATCGGGGTTATACCCTTTGTAATCGGTTATTGTAAAAATATTGTCCAAGCTTATGTATATCCTACATCGATTGATTTTTGCCGCACTTAAAACATTCTCCGGTAATGTATACCCAAACTGAAGTGTTTTAAACCTAAAATAAGATCCGTCTTCCAGAAAACGATCGGACGTTCTGGAGTTAAGGTTCGGGTCGTTTATTACTGCCCGGGGCATATTGGTATCCGTATTTGTTGGAGTCCATGCGTTTAAAGTAGTTTTGGCATAATTGTATTCCAAGTTCATCCCTTCCAAATCTTGACGTACCCCATTGTAGATTTTATTTCCTTGGGTACCTTGAAAAAACAAATTGAGGTCAAAATTTTTATAGGTAAAGCTTCCGCCAAGACCATAAGAAAAATCGGGTGTCGGGCTTCCTAAAAACTGTCTGTCGTCTTCGTCAATTTGTCCATCGTTGTTGTAATCAACAAACCTTATGTCGCCCGGTTGCGCATTGGGTTGGATAAGTTGCCCGTCTTGTGTATGGGCATTAACTTCTTCTTCTGAATTAAATATTCCATCGGTTTTTATAAGATAGAACGACCCCACCGGAAACCCTGCTTGTGTTACCGTGGCAGAAGCGCCATGGTGGGTGGGTTGTCCGCCAAATATTTGCTGGGATCCCGTACCTAGAAAATCCACTTCATTATCTACTGAGGCCAGTGTTCCAGTAATTTCATATGAAAAATCGTTACCAGAATTCCTGTAGGTAAGCGATGTTTCAAAGCCTTTGTTGGTTATCTGTCCGGCATTGATATACGGACTGTTTGAGCTCGCTCCTGTGGAAAGCGGAATGGGCACTTGCAACAGTACATCGGAATTTTCTTTTACAAAATAATCAAAAATGAAATTCAATTTTCTTTCGAAAAAGCTAAGATCCGTCCCCACATTAAATGTTTTAGAGGTCTCCCATTTAATATCTGGCGTTGCAAAAGCAGTTTGAATAGCTCCGGGCCACAATGTTTGGCCTTGCCCTGTAACATAATTGGCATTGAGGCTTATGGCCGGGCTGTATCGATAATCGTCGAATTCCTGATTTCCCAGCACCCCATAACTCAACCTTAATTTCGCCGTATTTACCGTTTCTTTTATATTTTCAAAAAAAGGCTCGTTCGAAATGTTCCAGGCAAAGGCCAAGGAAGGAAAGTTACCATATTGATTATCCGACCCAAAGCGGGACGAGCCATCACGCCTAATAATTCCCGTAAGGATATATCTATCTGCAAATGAATATGTTAATCGACCCAAATAAGATACCAAGGCGTTTTCCCAAGCATTGCTTCCGGCAGCTGCATTTACGGTTCCTGCATCCAGTACTTTAACCCCGGGCGGCATTCCGCTTTTTGAACCCGTAAGCCCTCTATACGAAGTGTTTTGATAGGTATAGCCCACTAAGGCATCTATTTTATGTTCACCAAAAGTTTTTTTGTAGTTTAATGTGTTTTCGGTTAGTACATAATCATTTTCATACCTTGTCTCGGTTAAATCGGCATCCAAATTTGTAAACAGGGCACCCACTTCATACGGGTAGGTATATTGGTAATTATACCCTTCTGTACTGGTATAGCCCAAATTCAATTTATATTTAAGTCCTTCTATAATATCGACTTCAGCAAAGGCATTTATAATGGCTTTTTTAACATAGTCTTCGGGTATTCTAAGATTGAGCTGGGCCACTGGGTTTGCAATATCTACAACAGGCCCATAAGCCCCTCCGTAACCTCCTACCGCATCTGGGTTGTACACATCAAAAACGGGAATCATTTTTGGGGCAGATCCAACGGCATTTCCACCTTGACCACCAAGTCCTTCAGGCCTTCGCCAATATTCTTTTGACAGAATTACAGATTCGCCTAATTTAAACCTTCCTTTGGTCAACGTAGACTTTAAACGTAGGTTCCATCGGTTATAACCTGTTTCCTTTACAATTCCTTCTTGGTCGATATAGCCCCCTGAAACGCTGTACGTATAGTTTTCGCCACCACCGCTTGCAGACAAATTATAGTTTTGTATGGGGGCTGTTCTATAAATTTCGTCCTGCCAATTGGTGCCTTCCCCCAAAGATTCTGGGTTATTGGCCAAATCCAACCTTGCCAAGCCTGCATTATCGTGCGCGGCGTTACTAACAGTTGCCCATTCTGAGGCATTTAACACTTCTTGTTTGTTTATGATATTTTGAAATCCGTAGTAGGTACTAAAGTCAATTACATTTTCTCCACTCCTTCCAGATTTCGTAGTAATGATAACAACGCCATTTGCGGCCCTGGAACCATAAATTGCAGCAGCTGAAGCGTCTTTAAGTATATCCATTGAAGATATATCGGTAGGGTTAAGGTTATTGATGTTGTCTACTTGAACCCCGTCTACAATATACAACGGGTTGTTATTACCCAACGAGCCCGTACCCCTTATTAATATTCTTACTCCAGAACCCGGATTTCCACCTGAAGATTCCACCTGAACCCCCGGCACACGCCCTTGAAGCGCTTTTTCTACAGTTGCGGAACCCTGCGTTACAATATCGTCTGATTTAACAGAAGACATTGCCCCGGTTACTTCTTCCCTGGTTTGTGTACCATAACCAATAACCACCACTTCATCGAGCGCGGCCGCACTTTCTTGAATGGTTATTTTTAGGTTGGCCTGCCCATCAACCGGTACTTCTTTAGTAGTAAAACCAATATACGAAACTACCAATGTGGCATTTTGACCGGATAGGGAAAGGGTAAAATTTCCATCAAAATCGGTTTGGGCTCCATTAGAAGTCCCTTTTTCTAAAATATTGGCACCGGGCAAGGGCGTCCCCATTTCATCGAGGACCTGTCCAGAAACTTGAAATTGCTGACTTTCTTTCAGGAAGGCTTCATGATCTATTTTATCCTCCTGTTTCGCTTTTTTGAGCAGTATTTTCCTGTCGAGTATTTCATAGTCTACCGGATAATCCTTAAAAACATTTTCCAGCACCTTGTTTATAGATGCTTTTTTAAGCGCTATTGAAATTTCCCTGTTAAGGTCTACTTCTTCTGTGTTGAATATAAACTTAAACTCGGTTGTGGTCTCAATTTGATCGATAACGGCCCCAACTGTACTATTTTGAAGGTTGAGCGTTATTTTGGTCTTTTGAGAATACGATGTGTTGGCCTGCAATGTAAAGATCATTGCAAAAACAAACAAAATGGATAATTTCATTTTTAAATCGAGGTTATAACTCCATGGATCGAAAACCCATAGCTTTAATCGTTTTTTCATAATTTTGAATTGTTAGAGTTGATTAATAATTTAATCGCTTAAACTGATCGGGAAATGTGGCAGCATTTCCTGGTCTTTTTTATTTAAGTGATTCTTTTTTAGCTTTGTTAGTTGAAAAATGTGTTTCTTCTTATACTTTCTATTTTAATTGATTACGATTTTGTTTTCTACCACCTGATAATTTATTTCATAGATTTTACTGAAGTAATTGAGCACCTGTTCAATGCTTTCATGGCGGGTTTCTATAATTGCGTTAAAATGCTCGGCCGCCAATTCTTTGTTATTGTTAATGATCACCACATTGTAACTACGCTCTAGGTCCTTTATAATATTATCAAAAGATTCGTCCCTAAAAACAATATTCCCGTTTAACCATGACGTATAAATAGAGGTATCTACTTTTGACTTTGAGATACTTTTATCGGTTTTATTATATGCCCCCATATCTCCGGGTTCCAACATACTCTCCTTCTTTATTTTTTTGCCATTTTCTGTTAACAAGCTCACGGAACCATTTACCAATACTACTTCGGTATGAATGTCTTCGCTATAGTTTTTTATGTTAAACTCGGTTCCATAAACTTTTACGTCCATTCCTTGAGCCCCCACAAAAAACGGCCTATCTTTTTCGTGTACCACATTAAAAAAAGCCTCGCCTTGCAAATACACCCTTCGCTGGTCTTTTTTTACAAAGTCTACGGGGTACATTAAAGAACTGCCAGAATTTAACCGCACATGGGTGCCATCGGCCAAAAAAAGATCGAACTTCTTTCCATAAGGCACCATTAATTTATTATACACCAAGGCGCTGTTTTTTTCGGTCGATTTATTGTAGTGCAATTTTTCTCCATCGCTTTGGGCTATGGTATTCCCCTTTTTGTCTTGAATATTGCTTTTTTCAGAAATGGTTTGTACCGACCCATTCCCCAATTGAAGGGTCACTTGTTCTTCCCTCGGAACGACTTTAGTATTATTCGGGACTTCGTGTATTGTTTCAACATAGTACCGATAAGTAAAAAAAGTCCCGAACAAAATCAATAAAATGGCCGCGTATTTTACTCCAGATTGCAATATCCTAAGCCTATCTTTTCTCTTTTCCTTTTTTATATTTAACAGGAATTGCTTTTTTGCTTTTTCGGTATTAGGTTTGTTCATAGTTATCGAAATTGCAAAATGAGTTTCCACATATTCCTTGAAAAGCCTATAATTTTCAGCTGCACCTATCCAATTATTGAGTATGTCCAGTTCTGCCGAGGTTGCGGAATTGGTTAGGAATTTAACTATAAGCTGTTCTGTTTCCGGAGAAATCATTTTACATATTTATTAGTATTACAAGACCAAATTATAATACCCTTACTTTTTTCGTGTTTTTTTTAACGATTTCGCTTTTATTAACATAAATTTGAATGCAATCAAACAATAAGTGTATGTTTCACAATAATTATGATGTGTTTATAAACGGACTAAAAAAAGGAGATGAAAAAGCATATGAATATTTGGTAGATATTTATTATCAAAAATTATATGCTTATGCAATTAGTTTGATTAATGACAAAGATATAGCCGAAGACATTGTTCAGAACGTATTGATTAAAACATGGCAGTTTAGAAAAAACCTCAATGCCAAATACTCCATTCAGGGGTTTCTCTATAAATCGGTTTACAATGAATTTATAAACACCTATCAAAAGAGCAAGGCAACCACTTTGTTGCATTACAAATATTTAGAAAGTCTGGAAAAAATAACCACACAGGCCGATGAAAATAAAATCGAGTATTTTTTTAGTATTGTTTCCAAAGAAATTGAAAAACTCCCTCCAAAGTGCCAACGCATTTTTATGTTGAGCAAAAAAGAAGGACTTACCAATAACGAAATAGCCGAACATTTAAGCATTTCCACAAAAACAGTTGAAGCCCAGATAAGCAAGGCCTATAATTTGCTTAGGGAAAAATTGGCCAAACAGTATGAGGCTATTCTCCTTTTTTGTCTTTTAAACAATAGCGCAACATAAAAAAGCCGTTTCTAAATAAATAGAAACGGCTTTTTTGGCTTGTTTAAAGCTGTTATTTTATATTTCCGTAACACGCAAAGTGTTCACCATACCTTTGTCTTGTATTGGCATGGCAGCAAGGCTTATCATCATATCACCTTTATCCAAGAACCCCTTGTTTGTTGCTATTTTGTTTACGTCCTCAATGGTTTGATCTGTACTTACAAACTTATCATAATAAAAAGCTTTTACACCCCATAGCAAACTTAACTGAGTTAAAATTCTTTTATTGGATGTAAATACCAAAATATGTGCCTTTGGGCGCCAAGCAGAAATTTGAAATGCTGTATAGCCACTATTGGTCAATGTTGAAATAACCTTTGCGTTAATCTCGTTTGCCATGGAAGCAGCATGAAAGCATACCGACTTGGTAATATATCTTTTGGTTTTTATATGAGGTGGCTCCTGAGGAACTTTAATAAGATGCGAATGTTCCACACTTTCAATGATACTTGCCATTTTTTCGATTACCTGAACCGGATAGGCCCCAACCGAAGTTTCTCCAGAAAGCATTACGGCATCTGCCCCGTCCATCACCGAGTTTGCCACATCATTTACCTCAGCACGTGTTGGCGTTAAGCTCGATATCATGGTTTCCATCATTTGCGTGGCAATAATTACTGGAATACGTGCTTTTTTAGCGCGTAATACAAGTTGTTTTTGCACCAATGGGACTTCCTGTGCCGGGATTTCAACACCCAAATCGCCACGGGCAACCATTAAACCATCGCAATGGGCCACGATTTTATCTATGTTTTCTACCGCTTCTGGCTTTTCTATTTTGGCTACAATTGGAATTTTCTGGTCTGTATGCTCGCTTATTAATTTTTGCAAATCCATTAAGTCCTCGCTATGGCGAACAAACGAAAGTGCAATCCAATCTACATCTTGCTTAATGGCAAAAATGGCATCTTTTATATCTTTTTTGGTAAGTGCGGGAAGCGAAATATCCGTATTGGGCAGATTTACCCCTTTTTTAGATTTCAATGGCCCTCCTTGCACTACTTTTGCTTTTACCGCTTCTTTTTTATCGGTCGAAACAACTTCGAACATCAACTTACCGTCATCCAGCAAAATGTGTTCTCCGGGTTTTACATCTCTTGGAAATTCTTTGTAATTCATGTAAACCCTTTCGGCATTTCCCTCAAAAGCTTCTCCGGTCACAAAAGTAATTTCATCGCCTTTGCTTACGATAACATCTTCTTTCATTACCCCAACACGAAGTTTGGGCCCTTGTAGGTCGGCCAGGATGGCTGTGTTGTAATTATATTCTTTGTTTAAAGAACGTATCATATCGATTCGTTCTTTTACATCGTCGTAATTGGCATGCGAAAAATTAATTCTGAACACATTTACCCCTGCCTCTATCATGTCTTTTAAAACCTCCTTAGTGCTTGTGGCAGGACCAAGCGTTGCTACAATTTTTGTCTTTTTTCTATTAGGCATTCGTTAGAAAAATTAAGTTATTTTTAGATTTTAGTTGTTGTGCTTCTATTTTATATGCGGTTATTACACCGGGTATTTTTTTTAGCTTTAACAGTACCTGTATTTCGTTTTTATACCTTCCTTCTTCATCTATTTTTAAAAAATAGTCTACCTTACTGTATTCGGGTATTAAAAAGGCTCTTTGCATTTCGTTCTTTTCGGCAAACAGGCTTAATCCGGGCTTTTCCAATTGTACGGCTGTTTTGTTTTTTACCAAACTCCACTGCACGTCGTTTTCTTCGTCGTACCATTTAAATGCTGGCACTTTTGCATTCTTTGTTATGGTTACATCTTCATCCAACCTTGTTAATTTTATATTCAATCCTGAATTTAAAAAGTATGCTAACCTGTAATCATCTAAAGAGCCGTGAATAGCGATTAAGGTATACGAGTGTTCATAAACGTCATCTAATAATTTATAGATTGCCATACATAAGTTTACACGGAAATGTAAATATATAATTATAAGCGTGACTTAGCAACTTTTAAGTCTTTGATTGCAATGATTTTAATACGAAAACGATGTAGTTTTGCTTATAGAAACTCATCTATTTTATCCTGCAGGGCATAATAAGCCCTTTTGGATGCGCTTTCTTCGGCTTTTTTCTTGGAAGTGGCGCGGGCTTTGGAAATTAACTTTTTATTAATGTACAGTTTTACTGCAAAATGTTTTAGATCGTCGTTTCCATCATCTTCATAGGTATCAAATAAAAATTCCTTCTTTTCTTTTTGGCACCATTCAATTATTAAGCTTTTATAGCTAATAATTTTCCCTTCAAGGCTTTCTATGTCCACATAAGGTTTGATTACGCGTTTATGGATAAAGCGTTCGCAATAATGAAATCCCCTGTCCAAAAAAATGGCACCCACCAGTGCTTCGAACACATTTCCGTGGATATTATCGCCAAAATGTTCGCTGGGTATCTTGCTTTTTACAAATTTTATGAGGTTAAGGTCTTTTCCCAGTTCGTTTAGATGCTCCCGGCTTACAATTTTAGAGCGCATTTTGGTAAGGTACCCTTCGTCTCCGGTAGGTACTTCGTTAAAAAGGTAATGCGAGATAATGGAGCCCAACATGGTATCTCCCAAAAATTCCAAGCGTTCGTAGTTTACGGGAATGCCTTTTTGGTCTTTAATATTAACAGACCTATGGGTGAAAGCCTTTCTATAGAGCTCGATATTTTTAGGTTTAAAGCCTAGTATTTTATAGATTTCTAAAAAAAAATCCCCGTCATCTTGTGACCGGGAATTTAATATTTTTCGAATGATCTTCATTCAATAGGTTTGATATCTAATCTAGCTTTTTAAATACTACACAAGCATTATGTCCTCCAAAACCAAAGGTATTACTCATTGCCACTTTAACATCTCGCTTTTGGGCTTTGTTTAGTGTCAAGTTAAGCTTAGGGTCTATATTTTCATCAACTGTAGAGTGGTTGATGGTCGGTGGTACAACACCCTTTTCTATGGCCAATATCGATGCAATAGCTTCTATTGCCCCAGCAGCACCCAATAAGTGTCCCGTCATCGACTTGGTAGAGTTAATGTTTATATTGTACGCGTTCTCCCCAAACACTTTACCGATGGCTTTAAGTTCGGCAACATCCCCTAAGGGAGTTGATGTTCCATGTGTATTAATTGCATCTACATCCGCTGGTTTTAATCCGGCGTTTTCCAGGCAATTTTCCATTACTGCCACAACACCAATACCTTCCGGATGAGGCGCAGTCATGTGGTATGCGTCGGATGATAACCCGCCGCCCACGATTTCTGCATAAATTTTGGCGCCCCGTGCAATGGCGTGCTCATATTCTTCGAGCACCAATGCACCAGAGCCTTCCCCAAGTACAAAACCGTCCCTGTTGGCATCAAATGGCCTAGACGCTGTTTTGGGGTCGTCGTTTCTTGTGCTCATGGCATGCATTGCATTAAACCCTCCCATTCCGGCCGCTGTAACAGCAGCTTCAGAACCACCGGTAACAACCACGTCGGTTGCGCCCAGTCGAATTGAGTTTAGTGCATCAAAAATGGCATTTGCCGATGAAGCACAGGCTGATACCGTTGTATAGTTTGGCCCCATAAATCCATTTTTAATGGAAATAAGGCCAGGGGCTATATCGGCTATCATTTTAGGGATAAAGAAAGGGTTGAACCTTGGGCTTCCGTCTCCAAGGGCAAAGTTGGTTACTTCTTCTTGAAAAGTTTCCAGACCGCCAATTCCGGCTCCCCAAATAACCCCTACCCGGTATTTGTTTACTTTATCGATGTCGATCCCGGAATCTTTTAATGCCTCATCGGCCGTAACCATGGCATATTGGGCAAAACGGTCCATCCGGCGCGCTTCTTTCCTGTCGATAAAGTCTGTAGGATCAAAGTTTTTAACTTCACAGGCGAATTGCGTTTTAAATTTGGACGCATCAAAATGGGTTACCGGAGCAGCTCCACTAACACCATTCACAAGGCCGTTCCAATATTCGTCTACAGTATTCCCTATGGGTGTTAATGCTCCTAATCCTGTTACTACAACTCGCTTTAATTTCATCTGAATATTTTTTATTCTGATAAATAATAATCTACCAAAAAAATTTATTCACGCAATATAGCATGAATAAATTTTTTGGTCTATTTTTTTATAAAAACGTTTACTTTGCTTCTTCGATATACTTAACTGCTTGACCAACAGTAGCAATGTTTTCAGCTTGATCATCTGGAATTTGAATATCGAATTCTTTTTCGAATTCCATAATTAATTCCACAGTGTCTAATGAGTCTGCGCCTAAATCGTTAGTGAAGCTTGCTTCTGGCACTACCTCGTTTTCATCTACACCTAATTTATCTACGATAATCGCTTTTACTCTTGATGCAATGTCTGACATAATTTTTTTGTTTTAAAATTTAATTGTTGGCAAAAATAAAAAACTTTACTTTAAAAAAACGTTTTGAGGCTAAAATGTGCTTTTAAAGTTAATAATTTTTAATTCAACTATTTAATTTTTGCCTTCACTTTCTTGATTATTATTCTTTTTTTTGCCTAGAAATTAATTAATTACACCTCATGAAGCATATCATTATATTGGCCTCAGGCTCAGGAACCAATGCAGAAAATATAATAAAATATTTTGAAAATTCTCAAACCGCATCGGTTAGAATGGTGCTTTCCAATAAAAAAGAGGCAAAAGTTTTGGACCGTGCCAACAGTTACGGAAAAAGTACAATTTCTTTTAACAAAACCGCTTTTACGAACGGAGATGTGCTTGATCTTTTAAAAAATTTAAATCCGGACCTTATTGTTTTGGCCGGGTTTTTATGGAAGGTCCCTTCTGAAATAATTACCGCATTTCCAGATAAAATCATTAATATACATCCTGCCCTGTTGCCAAATTATGGAGGCAAAGGAATGTACGGGCTAAAGGTCCACCAAGCTATTATTACCAATAAAGAAATAGAAACGGGGATTACCATACATTATGTAAACGAGAATTATGACGAAGGAAACATTATTTTTCAGGCAAAAACCAAGGTAACGGCTCAAGACACTGCCGACTCGGTGGCACAAAAGGTACATCAACTGGAATACAAACATTTTCCCGAAATCATAGAAAAACTTTTGAATGGATAAATACGACGTACATATATATACAGACGGGGCCTCTAAAGGAAATCCCGGGCCGGGAGGTTATGGCATTGTTATGGAATGGGTAGGGAAACCTTATAAAAAAGAGTTCGCCAAAGGCTTTAGAAAAACCACCAACAACCGCATGGAACTTATGGCCGTGATTGAAGCGCTTAAAAAACTTAAAAAAACGCAACTTCTGGTAAAGGTTTTTTCCGACTCTAAATATGTGGTTGACGCCGTTGAGAAGGGCTGGGTTTTTGGATGGGAAAAAAAAGGGTTTAAAGACAAGAAAAACCCGGATCTGTGGAAAGGCTTTTTAAAGCAATACCGAAAACAAAGGGTCTCCTTTCAATGGATAAAAGGGCATAACAACCACCCGCAAAATGAACGCTGCGATTTTTTGGCCGTACATGCCGCCCAAGAAAAAAGACTGGCCATCGATACAGAATTTGAAAATAATTCGTTATAAATTACTATTTTCACAATATATCAAAAAACAACCCCCATGAAATTCTTGATTTTATTTTGTGTTTATTTAACCACTACCGCTCCATCGCACTCTCAAGAATGGAACCTAAAACGCAATACCAACAACATTAAGGTGTACACCCGGGAGCTGGACTCTACCAAGTTTAATGAATACAAGGCCGTGCTTATTGCAAGAACATCCATAAAAAAGGCCCTGGAAACAATTGTGGATGCCGATAATTTAAAAAAATGGAACTATAAGACCCCGCAAAGCAAACTTGTAAAAAAGATTTCTGATAGCGAATTTGTTTTTTGGATGGAAAACGACCTTCCCTGGCCCATAAGCAACCGGGACCATGTTTCATCCATAAATGTTTCCCAACCAGAGGCCAATACATATAAAATAGCCATTAAACCAGCCGACAGCAATTATGTGGAAAAAGAAAAGAACATTATAAGAATGGATAATTTTGAAGGTTATTGGCTCATTAAAGACATAGGGAAAGATTCTGTGGAAATTACACAGCAAATGTACGGAGACCCAAAAGGAACCATTCCGTCATGGCTTGTAAATTCAATTCTTGTTACATTTCCTTACCATTCTTTTGAAAATCTGAAAGAAATACTGGAAAACTAAGCTTATATTTGCACAAAAATTATTGCATGGGCAAATTACTAATTGTAGGAAGCGTTGCTTTTGATGCTATTGAAACTCCTTTTGGTAAAACTGATAAAATTTTAGGGGGCGCCGCTCCTTTTATAGGGTTAGCCGCTTCTCAGTTTAATGTAGAGAGCGCCATTGTTTCTGTAGTGGGCGACGATTTTCCTAAAGAATACCTCGACCTTTTTTCAAAAAAAGGCATCGACATTAATGCCATAGAGGTTGTTAAAGGCGGAAAAACCTTCTTCTGGAAAGGAAAATACCATAACGACCTAAATTCCAGAGATACCTTAGAAACGCAACTTAATGTACTGGCAAACTTCAACCCAATAGTACCGGACAATTATAAAGATGCCGAAGTGCTAATGTTAGGAAACCTAAATCCATCCGTCCAACTAAGTGTTATTGAACAAATGGAAACAAAGCCAAAGCTAATTGTTCTGGACACCATGAATTTTTGGATGGACAATACCCTGGACGAGCTAATGCAGGTAATCGCCAAAGTAGATGTTATTACCATAAACGATGAAGAAGCAAGGCAATTATCCGGCGAATATTCTTTGGTAAAAGCCGCCGAAAAAATACAAGCAATGGGGCCAAAGTACATTGTTATTAAAAAAGGGGAGCACGGTGCTCTATTGTTCCATAAGGGGAGCATATTTTTTGCCCCTGCACTTCCTTTGGAAGAAGTATTCGACCCGACCGGTGCCGGCGATACCTTTGCAGGCGGTTTTTCTGGATACATCGCCAAAACAGAAGACTATTCGTTTGCCAATATGAAAACAGCCGTTATCCATGGATCGAACCTTGCATCGTTTTGTGTGGAAAAATTTGGAACCAAAAGGCTACAGGAATTACAACACGATGCTGTTTACAAAAGGCTGGAACAGTTTAAGAGTTTAACGCAATTTGATATAAAACTTACGTAAATAAACCACTGCCCTGAATAATTTCGGGGTTTTTTATTAGAATAATAATGAGTGACGCTATTAAACACGAATGTGGAATTGCCCTAGTAAGGCTATTAAAACCATTGGAATACTACAAGGAAAAATACGGGAGTGCATTTTATGGCATTAATAAAATGTACCTCATGATGGAAAAGCAGCACAACAGGGGGCAAGACGGTGCAGGTTTTGCCAGCATAAAGTTAAATATGCAAGCCGGGGAACGCTACATGAGCAGGGTACGCTCCAATCAAGCCCAGCCCATTCAAGACATCTTTAACCAAATAAATGGGCGTATCAACGAAGAATTAAAAGAGCACCCAGAATACAACAACAGCATTGAATTGCAAAAACGGAACATCCCCTATATCGGGGAGCTTATGTTGGGGCATGTGCGTTATGGTACTTTTGGGAAAAATAGTATTGAAAGCGTCCATCCGTTTTTAAGGCAAAACAATTGGATGCACAGAAACTTGATTGTTGCCGGGAATTTCAATATGACCAATGTAAACGAGCTTTTCTCCAATCTTATCCGTTTGGGCCAGCATCCAAAAGAAAAAGCCGATACCATTACCGTGATGGAAAAAATAGGACATTTTTTAGATGATGCCGTTTCCAAGCTTTACAAGCAAATAAAAAAGGAAGGATATACCAAAATGGAGGCTTCTCCAATTATTGCAGAAAGGCTTAATGTTGCCAAAATATTAAGAAAGGCCGCAAAAAATTTCGACGGTGGTTACGCCATGGCCGGACTTTTAGGGCATGGGGATGCTTTTGTGCTTCGGGACCCAGCAGGAATACGCCCCACATACTATTACCAAGACGATGAAGTGGTTGTGGTTGCTTCAGAAAGACCTGTAATTCAAACCGTTTTTAATGTCGATATTGAAAACGTGCATGAACTGGACCCCGGAAAGGCCCTTATCATAAAAAAAGACGGTTCCGTAAAAGCAAAAAAAATATTAGAGCCTCTTGAGCGTAAAGCCTGTTCTTTTGAGCGCATTTATTTTTCCCGCGGAAGCGATGCAGAAATATATCAGGAAAGAAAGAACTTGGGAAGGCTATTGCTGCCTAAAATACTCAAGACCATTGATGATGATATAGAGAATACTGTTTTCTCATACATCCCAAACACGGCCGAAACTTCCTTTTACGGAATGGTAAAACAGGCCCAGGACTTTTTAAACGATAAAAAAGAGCAGGAAATATTACAGGAAGGTGCATCGCTTACAAGTGAACGCCTTCACGAAATCCTGTCCAAAAGGCCGCGAATCGAAAAAGTGGCCATAAAAGACGCCAAGCTTCGCACGTTTATTACCGAAGACAGTAGCCGTGACGATTTGGTAACCCATGTTTACGACATTACATACGGATCGGTAAAACCAACAGACAACCTTGTTATTATTGACGACAGTATTGTAAGGGGTACCACTTTAAAGAAAAGCATTCTCCGTATTCTCGACAGGTTGCACCCAAAAACAATTATTGTAGTTTCGTCTGCTCCACAGATACGTTACCCCGATTGCTACGGAATTGATATGGCCCGCATGGAAGACCTTGTTGCTTTTAAAGCGGCACTGGCCCTGCATGAAGACAGGGGGACAAAAGAAGAAATAGTAGAGGCTATTTACAAAAATTGCAAGGATCAAGCTGATTTACCCGATGCTGAAGTAAAAAATGCCGTTCAAGAATTCTATGAACCATTTAGCGACGAAGAAATCTCTGAGAAAATTTCCGAACTTTTATGTCCCGAAGGTATTAATGCAAAAGTGAAAATAATATATCAAACGGTTGACAATTTACACAAGGCATGCCCCAAAAACCTTGGCGATTGGTATTTTACGGGCAATTACCCAACAGCTGGAGGCAACCGGGTAGTGAACAGAGCCTTTATGAATTTTTACGAAGGGGTTACTGGAAGAGCTTATTAAAAAGCGAATATACGTTTTATCGGTAAAATATGCATTTTAACTGATTATTAACTTATAAATAACTTTCAAATATTATCTTTGACAATACCATAGCATAAGTAGGTTAAGTTCATGGTAAGATTTGGGGCAAAAAAGGTGGATTTATTTCCACCTTTTTTATTTTATACCAAGCCTCAATTAGAATCAAAATTTCCTTCGATTTAAAATTTAAAACAGCATCTTTCACTTTAACTAAAAAACGTGCATTACAACCAATTGATTTTGTCGTAAATGCACCTCAACATATATTCGCATCACCATAGCATAAGTAGGTTAAGTTCATGGTAAGATTTGGGGCAAAAAGGGCGGATTAATTCCGCCCTTTTTATTTTTAAGCTTTTTTTCTTCAATTGTACCCAAACAAAAACGGCTGCAATTACAGCCGCTTTTTCAATCATTATTTTACAATATGTCCCTATGAACTCAATTCCCAACCTTTTCTGTATGAGCCATTGATCCATTCGTTCGCTTTTTCGTAATTGGTAACCCGCATGTTTTTTCCGTCCCACATAATTTTCTTTCTTCCGGGATAATCGTATGGATCCCAGTCTCCTATTTTCTTGCCTGGCTTCAATACTTTGTACTGAAAAGCTTTTATTGCCAAATTGCCCATAAGTACCGTTTCGGTTAAAGGTCCGGCATAGGAGAATGGGGAAGAGGTTTCAATACCTTTTAAGCATCCGTCAACAAAATTATTGTAGTGCCCCGAAATGGCCCCGTCAATCCTTTTCAACCTTTTTTCGGTAGGGAAATCGCCTACTTTATCTTTATAAGCATTTAAAATTCTAGGGTTTTCAGAGTATGCATCGGTAATTAAAATTCCTTTTTCACCATAAAAAATGGAGCCTCCCCCGGGATCTCCAATGGTTTCTCCTTCTTGTAGGCCATCTGGAATGTCGGGCATTATGCCGCCATCGTACCAGCTAAGGGCAATATCTCCATGATTTTCTGTGTTGAATTTTAAACGGACAATTGAAGAAGGCGGACAGGCTTCGCTATAGTCGGCTTCTACAAAATCTCCAGACCATACTGTTGTACAGCTTGCTTCTGCTTCGGTAGGATAATTTAATTTTAATACCCTAAAAGGTGTCTCCATGATATGGCAGCCCATATCTCCAAGTGCTCCTGTTCCAAAATCCCACCATCCCCTCCATTTAAATGGCAGATAAGCGGGGTTGTATGGCCTAAATGCGGCAGGGCCCAACCATTGGTCCCAGTCTAGCGTACCGGGCACTGGCACTCCCTCTGGCCTTCCTTTGGTTCCCTGTGGCCAAACCGGTCTATTTGTCCAGCAATCTACTTTTATTACTTTCCCTATGACACCGGCTTCAATCCATTCTTGAGTAGTCCGGGCACCATCCGAAGAGCTTCCTTGGTTCCCCATCTGGGTAACAATACCGTTCTCTTGGGCAACTTTGGCCATTAATCGTGCTTCAGCAATATTGTGCGTTAGTGGTTTTTCAACATACGCATGTTTTTTGGCTTTCATAAACGGGAGTGCAATGGTAGCATGGTTATGATCGGGTGTCGCCACCATAAAAGCATCTATTTCGTTTAAGTGCTTATCATAAACTTCTCTAAAATCCTTGTATTTTTTTGCTTTTGGATGTGCTTTAAAGGTGTCTTTTGCACGCACTTCGTCCACATCGCACAGGGTAACAAATTTAACTTTTTTAGTGTTTCCCAATTCCTTGATCACTTGGCCACCTCTTCCTCCAACTCCAAATCCGGCCATATATAAAGTGTCGCTTGGAGGGACATGAACACCGCCCATAACATGCGAAGGCACAATATAAAGGGCACTTCCCGCAGCGGCTGCGTTCTTAATAAAGTTTCTACGTTTCATTTTGAAAAATCGTTAATATTTTTAAAAGGTTAATGTTTATTTCGCAAAAAAGTTACGCATTTTTTTTGAAGAAATTCTTTTTGATGAAATGGAATTATTCCATAATTTTGGATTATGTCCGATAATCTAAAAAATAGCAAAGGAAGGGGCGCACAAATAAATGTCCGCAATAAATTTCTGGAACTCTCCCATGAAATGAGGGAAGACTTTCTTGAATATTGCCGGCTCGAAGGAGAAATTGCCGACAAAAACAAAACCAGTTACCTAGAGGTCTTTCCCAAAACTATTGTGAACAAAGTAACCAGCCCCGATGTTGGCATGGGGTATTCCATGAATCCTTATCAAGGGTGCGAACATGGTTGCATTTATTGCTATGCGCGAAATTCTCATGAATATTGGGGCTATAGTGCCGGATTGGACTTTGAAAGAAAAATACTTGTTAAAAAAAATGCCCCCCAATTATTGGAAAAGAAACTTTTAAGCAGAAATTGGCAGGCAAAAACTATTGTAATGGCAGGAAACACCGATTGTTACCAACCGGCAGAACAAAAATTCAGGATTACCAGAAAATGCCTTGAGGTATTTTTAAAATACAAGCATCCTGTTGCCATTATTACAAAAAACGCCTTTATTTTGCGCGACCTGGACATTATAAAAGAACTTACTTCTCAAGGATTAATTGCCGTAAACGTTTCTATTACTTCTTTAAGCGAAGACACACGCCGGGTGTTGGAGCCACGTACGGCAAGCATAAAAAAACGCTTGGAAACCGTAAAGACATTATCTGATAATATGGTGCCCGTAAATGTGATGATGGCCCCCATAATCCCTTCAATTAATAGTCATGAAATCCTTCCGTTAGCAAAAACCGTTAGGAAACACGGAGCCATGTCCATTGGGTTTACCGTGGTAAGGCTCAATGGTGCCATTGGTGAAATTTTTACCGATTGGATACACAAAACATTGCCCGATAAAGCCGAAAAGGTACTACACCAAATTGCCGAGTGTCATGGCGGCACATTAAACGACAGCAGGTACGGCGTAAGGAAAACCGGTGAAGGAAAGATAGCAGAGCAAATCCATGCACTTATAAAAATAGCACGACAGCAATATTTTAGCGATATCCAAATGCCACAATTAAACAAAAACCTGTTTAATATGCAACGGGAGCTCTTCAAAAATTCCCCTCCAGGGCAAATGAATCTATTTGAGTGATGGAACGCTCTAAATTAAGTTGAAAGATTCAACGAACGAAAAAAACGGTTATACGAACATACGCATAACCGTTTTTAGCAATTAACCAAATTTAAGTATTATTTATATCGGGGCTATGTCGTCTAGTTTTTCCACAACCTCTTCTTTTTTATTTCTGAATTTTAATTTTGCCCAATATACCATGTAAAATAGCAACGGAACAATAATAAGTGTAAGGAAGGTAGCTATAAAGAGGCCAAAAATAACCGTCCAAGCCAAAGGTCCCCAGAAAATAACGTTATCTCCTCCCATATATATCTGTGCATCAAATTGCGAGAACAGGGAAAAGAAGTCGATATTTAAACCTATTGCCAAAGGAATTAACCCAAGAATGGTTGTTATGGCCGTTAGCAATACAGGACGTAACCTAGCCCTGCCAGACATTACCAATACTTCTTTCATATCGGCTTTTGGCAACAAATCGCTGTCTTCCGTAAGCCCTAACTTAATCTTTCTCCTATCTATTAATATTTGTGCATAATCCAATAATACAACACCATTGTTTACCACGATCCCCGCAAGTGAGATAATCCCCATCATGGTCATCATGATAACAAAAGACCATCCCGTAATCATCAAACCACCAAATACCCCAATAAAACTCAGGAATATGGCCAACATGATAATAGTAGGCTTGGACACAGAACTAAACTGAAAAATTAAAATAAGCATAATGAGCCCCAATCCTGCAAAAAACGCACTCATTAAAAAGGCCATTTGTTTGTTTTGTTCTTCAATTTGACCTGTATAATCTATATGAATGTTATTGGGAACATCGAAGTTACCCATTTCCTTTTGAATTTTCCCTACTGCGGCCCCGGCATCGGTATATCCAGGAGCCAAACCAGAATACACGGTAACTACCCGTTTGAGGTCTCTGTGCTTGATGGCACTAAAGGAAGACGTATTTTTATGTTTGGCAACAGCAGAAACGGGGATTTCTTTAATCTGGCCTGAAGCCTGATCCCTAAATATTATATTCTGATCGAACAAAGCACTTGTATTATATCTCAAGTCTTTGTTAAATCGCACATAAATATCGTAATCATCGCCACCTTCTTTGTAAATCCCGGCTTTTTCACCAAATATGGAACGTCTTAACTGTTTCTTTCAAATAACCTGTCCTACGGCTACGCCCAATTCTCCTGCCTTTTCCCTATCCACTTCAACTACCATTGCCGGCTTTCCTTTGTTCACATCGATCTTGAGCTCTTCAACTTCAGCTATATTTTTGGTGTTGATGTAATCGCGCATTTTTTCGGCCGTAACAATAAGCTCGTCGTAATCTTCACCACTTAACTCGATATTGATCGGGTATCCAGCAGGTGGACCAACGGCATCTTTCTCAACAGAAATGGCAACCCCGGGGTAAATTCCCTTTAAGGCTTCTTGTACTTTTTTACGAAGCACTTCGCTGTCTTTTCCCCGACGGTATTTGTATTCCCGCATGGTAGCGGTAATTTTTCCTTTGTGTGGCATTTCGGCACTGGAACCCCCATCTGTTTGTGGGTTTCCGGCACCTTCCCCCACTTGCGAAACAGCCGATTCTACCATATAGTTATAACCATTGTCCATGTATTCGCCATCGTTCAGGATAGCATATACCCGCTTTTCAATATCTTTGGTAATGGCATTGGTCTTGTCTATATCGGTTCCTTGTGGATATTCAATATAAACAATAATCTGGTTTGGTTTATTGTCGGGAAAGAACTCCACTTTAGTCCGCCCACTTCCCAATGATTGGCCAAACAGCATAAAAACTATAATAAGCAGGGCAAAGGTCCCACCAACAAACAGCAAGGGTTTCCATCCGCCAAGGGCCATTTTAAGGAAGCTTTGGTATTTTTTTTCCAGCCATGTAAGCGTATGTGCTTGAAAATAGTCGGCGGCCCCTTTTAACCAATAACGGTATATCCAGAACATAATGGCGGTAACAATCATTAAAGTTCCAAGCCCTCTGACAGCGCCACCAAAAATTAGTATAAAAATACCGGGAACCCCCAAAATAATGCTTAAACGTATTAATTGTTTTCTGGTAAGTTTTTTCTCTCCGGTGTCCATAAACTGGGAAACAAGCATGGAGTTCATAAAAATGGCCACAAAAAGTGAGGAGCCCAGCACTACCGACAAGGTAATCGGGAAAAATTTCATGAATTCGCCCATCACGCCCGGCCACATCCCTAATGGGATAAATGCCGCAACCGTTGTGGCTGTAGAAATAATTATAGGAAATGCAATCTCACCAATACCCTTTTTGGCGGCTTCTATACGGGACATGCCTTCTTCGTCCATTAAGCGGTATACATTTTCCACAACAACAATCCCGTTATCTACCAACATACCAAGACCCATAATGAGTCCGAAAAGAATCATGGTGTTTAGTGTATATCCAAGCCCTTGAAGGATCATGAACGACATAAACATTGACATTGGAATTGCAAAACCTACAAACAATGCATTCCGGAAGCCCAAAAAGAACATTAACACACCTACAACCAAAATAATACCGAAGATTATGTTGTTTACCAAGTCGCTTACTTGATTTAAGGTCTGCGAAGACTGGTCGTTGGCAACGGTTATTGATAAATCGGGCGGATAATATTCTTTTTCAGCCTTTTTTATAATTTCTTCAATTTGTTCTGAAGCTTCAATCATGTTTTTTCCGGCACGCTTTTTCACATCGAGCATCACAACACTTTCTCCAAATTCGCGTGCAAAAGTGGTTTTATCTTCTTCTTTAAAGGAAATTGAAGCAATGTCTCTTAAGTACACTACTCCGTCTTGAGATTTTACCACAAAATTTTGAAGTTCCTGTGGGTCTTCTATTTCCCCAAGAATCCTGATTGTTCGTCTTTGTCCGCTTACAATCATATTTCCGGCCGACATTGTTACGTTCCCGTTCCTTATGGTATTAAGCACATCGTCGAAACTAATCTGGGCGGCCATCATTTTATAGACATCCACGGCAACTTCTACCTCTTTTTCTTGCGCTCCGCGGATATCAACTTGTTTTATCTGCGGAAGGTCTTCAATTCTATCTTCTAAATATTCACCGTATTCTTTTAATTTTTCAACCGGGTAATCCCCTTTTATGTTGATATTTAGGATGGGCATTTCTTCCGATAGGTTTAGATCGAACACATTGGGCTCTACCTTGGCCCCGTTGAATACCGGCCAATCCTCGCCGGCCTTTTCGGCATCTACTTCATCTTTTACCTTTTGTTTGGCAGCCTCTACGGTAATGTCTTCATCAAACTCCACGGTTATAATTGCATAATCTTCTTGAGAGGTTGATGTAATTTCCACTACGTTGCTCACGTTTTTAAGTTCGTCTTCAAGCGGATCGGTAATCAACCTTTCTATATCCTCAGCGGTATTCCCCGGATAAGGTGTGCTTATGTATATCTTGGTTTCTTTTACCTCGGGGAAAGATTCCCGGGGCATTCCAAAATAAGCCGACACCCCCAATATGAGGACTATTGCAATCATGACATAGATTGTTGTCTTGTTTTCTATAGCCCAAGACGACAGTCTAAATTCTTTATCAGCGTTTTTATTAATTTTACTCATGGACTATTTCTTTAGTATTTTAACTTTTTGTCCTTCCTGAACACTGCGCGCCCCTTCTTTTATAATATAATCTCCGGCATTTATGCCCTTTACAACTTCCACAAGGTTTCCTTGGGTTTTCCCTGTTTGGATAACGGCCTGATGCACTTCTGCCTCTCCATTATCGGCAATATTGGAAGCGATGTAAACATATTGGTTTCCTTCGGCGTTTTCTGAAATAACGCTTTGAGGTATTAGAAAGGCTTTTTCGCTGGTGTAATCGTTAATTATAACTTTGGCCGTAAGGTTTGGTTTTATCATCCCGTTTTTGTTTGGCACGCCCACTTCTATTTTAAATGAACGGTTGGAGGGGTTGATATAATTACTTACCTGACGGACGTCTGTTTCTACTTTTTCACCAATTACAGGAAACTCGGCAATAACATTGGTCCCTTTTTTGATGCTAGGCAAATATTTTTCGGGCACTTCGGTCTCTATGTACATATTGTTTAGGCTCAC
The DNA here is from genome assembly GCF_037029175.1 of Galbibacter sp. PAP.153. Taxonomy (NCBI): domain Bacteria; kingdom Pseudomonadati; phylum Bacteroidota; class Flavobacteriia; order Flavobacteriales; family Flavobacteriaceae; genus Galbibacter; species Galbibacter sp. PAP.153. The sequence continues at coordinate 122,465 of NZ_JAZEUN010000010.1, forward strand.
AATACGCATAATAGGAGTTCCCATGGCCACATTGGTACCTTGCTCTGAAATAATTTCTTCGATAGTACCTGAAAAAGGCGCTACTACAGTAGCTTTTGACAATTGGCTTTCTAGTTGCGAAACCGCACTTTTATTGGACTCGTATTGCGTTTGCGCCTGTAAATATTGCATTTCGGAGCCAATATTTTGTTCCCAAAGTCTTTTTTGACGCTCATAAGTTGTCTTGGCCAAGGTTTCCTGCGCCTTAAGCTGTGCCAACTGAGCACCTAAGCCCCCTTCGTCTATACGTGCCAGTACTTGTCCTTTGTGTACGCTCTGGCCTTCTTTTACCACCACTTGCTGAAGGGCTCCGGAATATTCGGCATTAATTACAATGTTTTCCTTGGTACTTACATTTCCCTGAAGTTCAATATAATGGTTAAACAGTGTATCTTTTGCCGTAAATGCAGTTACCAACACATAATTTTTGGTGGTATCCAGTTTCTTAACTGCATTGTTCAATTTTTTTATATCGGCACCCAAGGCATCGTGCTGAAGGGATAATTCTTCACGTTTTTGTTTTATCGCCTCCAAATTACCATTTTCTATAACCTCATCTACAGACTGCTTTCCCCCGCCCCCACATGAAGCTAGGACCAATGCTGAAATTATGATTAAATATGTCTTTTTCATTGTTTGTTGATTTAGTTTATGCCAATTAATTTTTATTTAAAACATCAGGGGTATTCAATATTGTCTCAAGCTCAGCTTTTGCTTCAATTACTTCCAACATAGATTCTATGTATTCTTGTTGTGCGGTGTAAAGCTGTGTTTGTGCCTGTCTAAAGTCGAAACTTGTTGAAATCCCTTCTCTATATTTAATTTGATTTTTGTTCTCAATACGCTCTGCCAATTTCAGGTTTTGTTCAGATGTACGGTAGTTTTCAATAGCAAACCTGTAATTACTTTTAGCCCTGTCCAGGTCCAAATTAATTTGTTGTGTTGTCTGAATAAAGTCTGTTTTTGCCTGGTCCAGTGCTATTTTTGCCTGTTGGGTCCGGGCGCTGCGTTGTAAGGAGCTAAAAATAGGGATATTCATACTCACTCCCAATATAGACGATTGAAACCAAGAAGTTTCACTATCAAAAAACACAAATTCGTTATCAAAGGCTGAGGTGCCGTAATTAATAAACCCGTTTATGGTTGGCAGCGCTTTACTTTTTTCCAGTTTTAATTCCAAATCGCGCTGTTTAGTCAAGTTTTGTGCGATTCTATAATCTACGTTATTTTCGAAGTTAAAGGCTGTTTCGGTAAGGGCCAGGCTTACGCTCTCCTCTGTTAAGGTCTGTAAATTATCTTCCAGGTTCACCTCGGCATCAATAGGAACACCCAATGCCAAATTGAGCATTTGAACAGCAATGCCTTCCATTCTTTTGGAATTACTTAACTGATTTTTAATTTGCAGGGTTGTAATCTGTAACTGTTCTACATCTTCTTCTTCGGCAAACCCGTTTTCGTACATGGCCTGGGTTTCTTTTAAATTATCTTCCAGGGCTGCAAGGTTTTTTTCTAAAATTGCAACGCTCTCTTGGGTAAGCAAAACCCCGCCATATGCATTAATTACGCCTTCCCTAACTTCCAGAAGCGTTTTTTCGTTGGTGTTTTCGTTATAATCAACAAACACTTTTGCCGCTTTTAACCCTACTAAATACGATCCGTCAAAAATTAGCTGCGTCAAGGTTCCCGTAAGCGACATTTGTTGCTTGGTTCCAAATTTAACCGGTACAAAGGTGCCGGGCTCGCCACCTGCTATTTCGCCCGGAATTAACGTTACTGGTTGCTTTAACATGTTTTGGTAGTCTACAACACCATCTATTTGTGGCAAACCTGCTGCGGTTGTTTCCCATTTTTTCTTTAAAGATTTTGCTATTTCACGCCTGGAGTTTATAGCGGCATAACTACTATCTAATGCAAAATTGATAGCCTCTTCCATGGAAAAACTATAACTTTTTTCTTGAGAAAATCCAGATATACTTGTTAAAAAAGCAGCGATGATTAATAAGTTCCTCATCGTTTAATCGTTGTTTTGGTTAATAAATTCATTTAAAATTTTAAGTCCGTTTTCTGTGGCAATTGCCCGAATATGATATTCCAGGAACTTTGTTGCCAAATCTGACGGTTTGAAATCTGTAGCAGGGAAAATATCGGGATCTTTAATGTTTAACATTCCGCTAAAATAAATTCTGGCTATAAAATCTATATCAATTCCTTTTCTGAACAATTCGCTGTCAACGCCTTTTTTTATATTCTCCATAACGCATTCGTTCATTACCTCAAACTGTTTCCAGAACAAACGGTTGTATATTTTTGGATAATACTTTTTAAGTTGAAATTGCGGGGAAGATTTTTCGTCCTTAAGGTAATCGCTTACAAATTTTTTAATATGAAAAAGCTCTTCTATAGGATTGTGCGATGCTTCGCAAATAAAATCAATTCCACTGCTAATCGACTCAAAAAGGTAAAAAACAGCCGCTTCCACCAATTCTGTCTTTGTTTTAAAATGCTGATATATCGTTTTTTTAGAAATCCCAAGTTCTGTTGCTATGTCGTCCATTGTGACACTTTTAAAACCTAGGTTCAAAAACATTTCAGTAGCCTTATCTAATATTTTTTCCTTCATAATTGGGGGCAAATATACGCAAGGAAACTTTAAAAACAATAAAAGTTTCCAAAGTATTTACAATTATTTAACATAAAAAACCCGTTGGCAACTTTCTTAAATATGGTATTTTAGCCGAAAATTTAACCCTATGTTATCCATTCATGCTTATAGAGACGCATTTGTTAGTCATTTAGAACAGCATATTGTTACACGGGAGCCTGTTAATCTTTATAACCCAATGAATTATATTTTAGGATTGGGAGGCAAAAGGTTACGCCCTGTTTTAACTTTGATGACTGCCGATATCTTTGGAAACGACTACAAAAAGGCAATGAATGCAGCAATGGCAATAGAGATATTCCATAATTTTTCATTGATCCACGACGATATCATGGACGATGCGCCACTGAGAAGAGGAAAAGAAACCGTGCACGAGAAGTGGGATTTAAACACCGGTATTCTTTCTGGTGATGTTATGCTTATTGTTGCCTATCAGTTTTTTGAACGTTACGACCCTGAAGTTTTTCATAAACTGGCAAAACTATTTAGCAAAACCGCTATTGAAGTATGCGAAGGACAACAATATGATATTGATTTTGAAACCCGTGACGATGTTACCATTGATGAGTACCTAAAAATGATTACCTATAAAACTGCCGTTTTGGTGGGAGCTGCCATGGAAATGGGCGCCATTGTTACGCATGCTGATGAAAATGACGCAAAAGCTATTTACGATTTTGGCATGAATTTAGGGATTGCCTTTCAAATAAAAGATGATTATCTGGATGCCTTTGGAGACCCAAAAAGCTTTGGGAAACAAATAGGCGGGGATATTATTGAAAATAAAAAGACCTTTCTTTACCTTAAGACCATTGAAGAATTAGGCAACGATGAAGCCGAGCAACTCCTTCATTTATATGCTATCGCCCCAGTCGACCCTTCGGCAAAAATTCAAACCGTAAAAGAATTAATGGCGTCCAGCGGGGCTGTTGATGCTACCTTGAAAGCAATAGAAAATTATACAAAAAAAGCACTGGATATCCTGAACGGGCTAAACATTAGCGCCGAAAAGAAGGAAACATTGGTTTCTTTTGCCAATATACTAATGGGAAGGGAAGTATAAAAAACTCATTCTGATACATACGGAACCTGTTTTGCGGTTATTGTTGGACTACGAACTAATTTAGGAACTGTTTTTTCTTCTTTTACAATGGCCACAACCTCAATACCAACATGAATTCCATATAAATTGTCCGGGTTTTTCACCCCGATAAAATAGGCTTTGGATTGTGTGCCCTTTACCCCAACAATTCCCGATTTATAATTTTCTCTCGAACCTTCAATATCAAACCCATAATCTTCGCCTGCCCTAAATTTTGTAGCTTCTGTTTTATTCATTAAATAGATATCGCAAATATTAGCCCCAGGAGGTGCATTTAAATTTGTTACTGCCGTTGACAGTGAATTTTTTTCCGTCTCGATATATTTAGACAGCTCACTGGCTAGGCTAAATGTTTTTGCAGTGGCCTTTATGGCTTCTTCATCTCTATTGGCGGTTAAAACATAAAACCATTCGGCTGTATTTTTAGGCAGGTACACCGGAAAAACAGCTCGGTCTTTCCCGCCCTTTACCAAGGCATTGGATTTACTGTTCAGGTAAAATTTTTCTTTTTGCAGTGTTTTGGTTTCCAGTTTTTCAACAGTTTCCATGATGGTTTTTTCTTCGCCATAAACGGTATCATAAACTGTTCGGTATGCCATTACAGCAGGCTGATTATTATAAGAATTAATATCTACATCCAAATCAAAAGCAACAGGATCTGGAGTGTTGTTTTTAAAAAGCAATCGATACACGCTTTTTTCAAATGAAGTAATGCTGCTTTTAAATTTTCTAAAACGCCTTTCGGTAAAAACAGTATTGTTACTTTGAAGTGCCGTTAATGAAAAATGAGATATTTTTTTGCCGTCGGTCCTTTTTACTTCAAACTGGATAAGGTCGTCCATGTTGGCCGCAACAAAAAATTCTTTTTCTTCATTGGGGCCAAGCATTACCTCTTCATGAATATTGGTTTGGCTATACATTACACCGGTGAAAAACAAAAAGCAGTATGTTATAATGCGCATGGCTTAAGATTTTTGTTAAATGTAAAAATTTTAGCGCAAAAACATACTGCCCCTTTTTAATCTAGTTGAAACCGCACTCCCAAAAACCCTCGTATTCCTTGATTTGGCCCATATACATAAGATGGATCGAAAGTCAGCGCATATGGATTATCGGGCGTTGCCATTACATTTCCCTGAGCATCAAATTGTACGTTTTTATCAAAAGGGTCGTTGGCCCTGGCAATAATAAACGGGTTGCCTTTATTGGGGGTCCAATTCAATAAATTTTTAATGCCGCCATACAATTCAACCTTTTTAAATCCATTAAACGTAAACTGAATGTTTTGAATGCTCCACCAAGGTGAATTTGGCTTACGGGGGTCCAAATCGCCCAAAAGCGGTAAACGCATGGGCCCGTATAGATTTCCCGTATAATCAATATTCAAGTGCCAAGGCATAATTTTGTATGAAACGCCCCAAGTTCCCGAAAATTGCTCGGTTAACATTTGCCGGGTAGTTTCACCATTTTCCGTTTGCGAAACATCCATCAAGGTTGCACCAAGCATCAATTTCAATCCGTTGTAAAAAGCAATATCTGCATTGGCACTTATTCCTTTGCTAACGGCATATCCATCCAAATTATCATAAATAATTTCATTGGGGTCGGTATCATAATCGGGCACAATCATATTGGTAAAATAGGTATACCAAGCAGAAAGATCGAGCCCGATAAAATTATTATTCCCTGTATAGATTTTCTTTAGATAGTTAATGTTAACATTATACGAGCGCTCGGGGTCTAATTCTTCTGCAATAACCACTTCCCTTGCCCCGGTAAGCGCGGCATGGTCTTCGGTAAACAAATTTACCACCCGAAAACCGGTGCCTGCATTGACCCTAAAAATATCGTTTGGCGAAAAGCTCCATTTATAGGCAAGGCGCGGCGTGAAAATATTTCCGTGGCGGTTGTCGTAATCGTAACGCATCCCAAGCAACAAGGTATGTTGTTTATTGAATTTTATTTCGTCCTGGACAAAAACGCCGGGAATGGTTGTTGCGTCGGGAATGTTTTTCAATCCATTTTCTGTCGCCGGGGTATTGTCGTCATAATAATTATACCGCAACGCTGTTCCAAACAGCAAATCGTGATTCCCCCATTTTTTATCCCAAGTAAGTTGCCCAAAAGCAATACGCTGTTGCGCCAAATACGGAACATCGCCGTATACAGAATTCTGGTCATGATCGGTATACGAAAATGTAAACAACATTTTTTCCTTAAAAGGAAGTTGATATTTCCCTAAAAATTCCCAACGGGACGTATAAATGCTTTCGCCATAAACTTCATCCCCGCCCCGATATTTGGGTGCCCATTGCATTTCGCCACCCCAGCGGTCTTCGTAAAAATAACGCGTAGCAAGTGAGAAAAGCCGGTTTTCCTTTCGTTTAAAATCCCATTTTTGAAACAGTGAAATGCGGTCTTGCAAAGTTAGATCGGTAAAATTATCATTGTTATTATCTATGGGGTTGCTATAATTAAAGTAATTCGCACCAAATAAAAAGGAAATCTTTTCTCCCAACAATGCCCTGTAGCCCATGTCCAGATTAAATTCTCCCCAAGTGGTCCCAAAAGCATCGATGGTAAATTTTGGCGCATATGCTGGGGTTTTGGTAATAATATTTATCAATCCGCCCACGGCTTCGCTTCCATACAAAGACGATGCCGGGCCTTTTACCACTTCCATACGTTCTATCAACGAATTTGGAATTCCCGAAAGCCCGTAAACCGTAGACAGGCCGCTTACAATTGGCATCCCATCAATTAAAACCATGGTATAGGGACCTTCAAGACCGTTTATATGGATATCGCCCGTATTGCAAATGTTACAATTTAATTGCGGGCGTACACCATTAACGTTCTGCAAGGCTTCAAAAACATTGGCAGTAGGGTTCTTTTTAAAAAAAGCAGGTTTATAAACTTCTACCGGAACCGGGGTTTCCATCCTGCTTACTGGCTTTAACGTTCCGGTAATTACCACTTCGTCAAGCTTGCTTTCTTCCCTTAAATTAAATTCAACAAAAATAGTATTATCATCAACTCGTATTTTTTTGGTTACTGAAGAAAACCCGGTATAAGAAACCAATAAAGTATAATCACCTTCTTCTAAAAACAATTTAAAATATCCATTTTTATCAGTGGCCATTCCCTTGTTTGCTCCAAATACAGAGACGTTTGCATACGGCAATGCTTCATTTTTATGCATAACACGTCCTTCCACATATTGTCCAAGCACCGAGAAACATATCAGGTAGAAGAGAAAAAACAGCTTTATTTTCATTGTTAGCTTTATTTAAATTTATTTTTAGACAAAACTAAAAATTTGTTTTTACAAATAAAAATGTATTTTTGTATAAATAAAAAACATGACGCTTTCTGAAGAAGATTACATAAAGGCCATTTACCATCTTTCGAAGGATGACCAAAAAGGAGTTTCTACCAATGCAATTGCTATGCAGATGGACACCAAAGCGTCGTCTGTAACCGACATGATTAAGAAACTAGCCGAAAAAGACGTGGTTCATTATAAAAAATACCAAGGTGCCCGGTTGACCGACAAGGGAAAAACATATGCCGCCAAAATTATACGGAAACACCGTTTATGGGAATTTTTTTTAGTGGAGAAACTTAATTTTTCATGGGATGAAGTTCACGACATTGCCGAAGAACTGGAGCACATAAAAAGCGAAAAACTTGTTGAAAAACTAGATGCCTTTCTGGATTACCCGAGAATTGACCCGCATGGCGACCCGATTCCTGACAAGGACGGAAATATTACAAAGGTTGAAAAAGTATTGCTTTCTTCCGCAAAAAAAGGAGACAAGGGCATTGTGGTGGGTGTAAAAGATTCCTCGTCTGACTTTTTAAGGTATTTAGACAAACTCAATATTGCCCTAGGCGAAAAAATTATTATCCTCAACAAAGAGCCTTTCGATAATTCTGTTTTAATCCAACTCAATCATAAGGAAATAAACATCTCGTCTATGACTGCCAACAATATTTTTCTAAAAATCAGCTAATCATGCCTAAACCCGGCCATCATTCATTGGAAGAAGTTCATGAAAGTATAAACACTACTACCAAAAAATCCTTTTGGAAGCGGACTCTCTCTTTCTTTGGCCCTGCCTATTTAATTAGCGTGGGATACATGGACCCTGGAAATTGGGCCACCGATATTGCAGGCGGGAGCCAATTTGGCTATAGCTTACTCTGGGTCCTGTTAATGTCCAATATCATGGCGTTATTGCTTCAAAGTTTAAGTGCACGACTGGGCATAGTAAGGGGCAAGGACCTTGCACAAGCTTCTAAGGAAACCTATTCGCGACCTGTTAATTTTATATTGTACCTATTGGCCGAAGTAGCCATTGCCGCAACAGACCTTGCCGAAGTTTTAGGCATGGCCATTGGTTTACAGCTCCTATTGGACATTCCGTTAATTTGGGGCGTTTGCTTTACGGTTTTGGATACTTTTCTATTGCTTTTTCTTATAAATAAAGGGATACGGAAAATGGAGGCTTTTATTATTGCCCTCATTAGCATTATTGGACTTTCTTTTTTATTTGAAATGTTTTTTGCTAAGCCGGACATGCATGAAGTAGCCAGTGGCCTCATCCCTTCTATTCCCAATAGTGATGCTCTTTATATTGCAATTGGCATCATAGGGGCTACCGTAATGCCGCACAACCTTTATTTGCATTCGTCTTTGGTGCAAACAAGAAAATTCAACAAAAATTTCAAGGGCATAAAGCAGGCGCTTAAATATAATTTTGTCGACTCTGCCATTGCCCTTAACTTGGCTTTTTTTGTAAATGCTGCTATCTTAATTCTGGCCGCTGCCACTTTTTATAAAAATGGTATGTTTGGCATTGCAGAAATACAGGATGCACACCAATTATTATCGCCTTTATTAGGTTCTAAATGGGCATCCATACTTTTTGCATTGGCACTTATTGCTGCCGGACAAAGCTCTACCGTTACCGGAACGCTTGCCGGACAAATTGTAATGGAGGGTTACTTAAACTTAAGAATCGAGCCTTGGGTAAGAAGGGTAATTACACGCATTATTGCAATTATCCCTGCTATTCTCACCATTGTAATTCTAGGTGAAGGAGCCACGGGAAAGCTCCTTGTCCTCAGTCAAGTAGTATTAAGCCTTCAACTTGGATTTGCCATTATTCCATTAATTCATTTTGTGAGCAATAAAAAATTAATGGGCGATTTTTCTATTAAATTCCCATTAAAAATTTGTTCATGGATTATTGCCTTAATTATTGTGTCACTTAATATAAAACTTGTTTTTGAAGAAGTTTCCGGCTGGCTAGCATCGGCCGAACACCCTTTTTATATTTGGGCCGTGGTGCTTCCCCTTGCCATTGCTGCTTTATTATTGTTGGTTTATATAATTTTTAGTCCCAATATTCATAAAAAAACAAGAAAGGAGAAACATGTGCCTCACATAGACAAAGTATTGTTCAACAAGCTACCAAGTACCTTGTCCTACAACAAAATTGCCATCGCCATTGACTTTTCACAGGCGGACAAAGTTGGTATTGACACTGCCTTAAAAATTGGTCAAAAAAACACAAAATATACGCTTATCCACGTGGTTGAGACTGCCGGGGCATTGATTTATGGGCAACAGATTAACGACCATGAAGCCTCTAGCGATAAAAAGTATTTGGAATCGTACCAAAAAATACTAACCGACATGGGCTATAACGTAACTATTAAATTAGGTTTTGGAAGGCCCAAAAAAGTAATTCCGAAGTTTGTAAACGAAGAAACATACGACCTCTTGATTATGGGAGCCCATGGCCATGATTTTTTTAAAGACATCCTCTTCGGTACTACCGTAAATACAGTAAGACACCGCGTAAAAACCCCTGTATTAATTGTAAAACAATAATTTAACTAACCATTATGTTTGAAACGATTATAAATTTTTTTGAAGAAATAGATCCTGTTATCGGTGCGTTGCTGGCCACCACTTTTACATGGCTGATAACGGCTTTGGGGGCATCGTTTGTATTCTTTTTTAAAGAGATGAAACGAAGCGTGCTCGACGGAATGCTTGGCTTTACCGGAGGCGTCATGGTGGCCGCTAGTTTTTGGAGCTTATTGGCCCCCGCTATAGAAATGAGCACAGGCGATGGATTTGCCAAAGTACTTCCATCAGCAATCGGTTTTGGCCTTGGCGCTTTATTCCTTTTTGGTTTGGACAAATTTTTACCGCACCTGCATATTAACTTTAAGCCCAGTGAAAGCGAAGGTGTGCAAACCAACTTGCACCGTACCATTTTACTAGTCCTGGCAATTACCTTGCACAATATTCCTGAAGGATTGGCGGTTGGCGTATTATTTGGCGGAGTAGCGGCCGGGATTCCCGAAGCTTCCATTGCCGGAGCCGTTGTTTTGGCCATAGGGATAGGAATCCAAAATTTCCCCGAGGGAATTGCCGTTTCCATGCCGTTGCGCCGACAAGGGTTAAGCCGAAAAAAAAGTTTTTATTACGGGCAACTTTCTGCCATTGTCGAGCCCATTGCCGGAGTTGTAGGTGCCTTGGCGGTAAGCTTTTTTACACCGGTTTTGCCATATGCACTTGCTTTTGCGGCCGGCGCCATGATTTTTGTAGTGGTCGAAGAAGTTATTCCCGAAACCCAACAAGATAAATATACCGATATTGCCACCCTGGGTTTTATGGGCGGATTTATTGTCATGATGACATTGGATGTGGCTTTGGGGTAAAAAATTTGTTAGCTTAATTCGCTGACGAGGTATGGTCGCTTATAATTAACCACTCATTGTCGAACTTATGCCAAACAAGGGTAAAATAACCGCGAAGGTCGCCAATGCTTCTTTTTAAATGGAAAGAACCTATCATTTGGGCAACGCCTTCTTTTACCTGCTGAAGTTTAATGACTTTAAAGGTTAATTTTCCCATAGCAGTTGTGTCTGGATAACTTTTTAAATAACGCGCTTTGGTAGCCTCCCAACCAAAAACAGCGCCTGAAGAACCTACAAAAGCTAAGTTTTTGGACTTCCAATAGCCTTCCATAAAAGCAGGGATATCGCCACGGTTCCAAGCACCCTCTTGATTGTAAAAGACTTTTAATATCTCCGATTCATTTATGGCAGAAAGTTTTTCCTGAGCAGAAGAAATCCCCAGGTTTACAATTAGAAAAAGCAAGGTTATGCATTTTGTCATTTTATGTTTTTTATGGTAGCTGCCTTAAAAATAATACTTTTTATTACTTGTTCAATATATCCATAATCTCATCTCTTTCCACAGTCTTGTTCTATTTGCCTGTTGCATTAAAAGGAACAGTCCATGGTCTTCTTTTTCTTCATAAGTAAATTCAGGAAATCTTTTTTTTTCATAATGCATTCAAATTTAGGAAAGTTACTTTTATTATATCAATCTACCATATCCAAAGAGCGTTCCATCGTGTACAAAAATGGCCATTCTTGTATTTGCGCTTCTTGATATACAGCCAATAAACGCTGCTTGAATTCGTCTATCAATCCATGCACCAAGGTAAATTTAACAGCCTCGTCAAAAGATTTGGCCATGCTTTTGTAAAATGCATCTTGTTTTACTGCCTTTTCTTTGTTAAATGTTTGGGCTATTTCTAAATTGAACCACATCACATCGGCTATCATTACGGGGTTCACCCCCAAATCCATAAAATGTTTAATATACTTTTGTGCTACAGACCGCCTTGCTTTGGGTCTTTTTCTTTTTATAGGGAAGTATTCATTGGCAATTTTTGCCTTACATTCGTCTATTAATTTATCTTCTTTCGGGTTAAAAACAAAATCGTAGTAAACCTTTACTTCTTTAAACCGATTGTACAATTCTATTATTTGCGTCTCTAATTCCTTTTTCTTTAATGTTTCCAGGTATTTCTTTAGGTCGCGTTTGGACATATCAATGACATTTACAATCGTCGTCGCCACAGGCATTTCCGCCCTTTTTTCCTCCTAAAAAGGACAATGTTTTTGGGAAAACAAATTTTAAAACCAAATAAGCAACTGCCATAAAAACAACCAGATACACCAAGATAGTCTGCAACTCCATTCTTTTGTTATTTAATTAATTGATATGCTATTAAAGCTGTAATATAAGCAAAACACGTCATAAATACCAATTGTCCCATGGGCCATTTCCAGCCGTTGGTCTCCCTTTTTACAATAGCTACCGTACTCATGCACTGCATGGCAAAAGCATAAAATAACAACAAAGAAATTCCTGAAGCCAAGTTAAACAATGGTCCGCCGGTAATCGGATTCCGCTCGTCTGCCATTCTGTTTTTAATGGTTTCTTCTTCGTCACTCCCCACACTATAAATAGTGGCCAGTGTTCCAACAAAAACTTCTCTTGCGGCAAACGAACTTATAAGCGCAATGCCTATTTTCCAATCGTAACCCAAAGGCCTTATGGCAGGTTCAATGGCATGACCTGCAATACCAATATATGAATTTTCAAGCTTGTAAGCTGCTATTTTTGTTGAAAGCTCCTCTTCGGTAAGCTTTTGGCTATCGGGTTGCGAAGTTATTACAGCTTCGGCATTATCGAATTTTTCTGAAGGTCCATTGGATGCCAAAAACCATAAAATGATAGAAATTGCCAAGATGATTTTTCCTGCCCCAAAAACAAAACTTTTGGTTTTTTCTACCACCGTTATCAATACGTTTTTTACCAATGGCAATTTATAATTGGGCATTTCTACTACAAAAAAGGTCCTGCTTTTTACTTTTAAAACTTTATTCAATGCCCAAGCCGAAAATACCGCGGTTAAAAAGCCAAGCAAGTACAAGGCCATAAGTGTAATGCCTTGTAGGTTCATGCCCAGAAAGCGTTTATCTGGAATTACCAAAGCAATAATGATAAGATATACCGGGAGACGTGCCGAGCAGGTAACAAAAGGGGTTACCAAAATGGTGATAAGCCGTTCTTTCCAGCTTTCTATATTTCGGGTGGCCATAACTGCCGGAATTGCACAGGCCGTTCCGGAGATTAAGGGCACAACACTTTTTCCGCTCAAGCCAAAACGCCTCATTATGCGGTCCATTAAAAAAACAACCCGGCTCATGTAGCCCGATTCTTCTAAAATGGAAATGAAAAGGAACAAAAAGGCTATTTGTGGTATAAATATAACAATCCCGCCAAGCCCGGGAATAATCCCTTCTGCTATTAAATCGGTTAGTGCGCCTGCCGGAAGCGTTTCTTTGGCCCATTCGCTAAAAGAAGCAAACAGCCCATCTATAAAATCCATGGGATAGCTGCTCCAATCGTATATGGCTTGAAAAATGGTAAGTAAAATTAAAAAGAAGACAACATAGCCCCATATTTTGTGGGTTAAAATGCGGTCTATGGTAGCACGGAAGCCTTTCGCTGCATTAATGTCCACTTCATAGCCTTCTTTTAAAACGCCATTGATGAACTGATAACGCAGCACGGTTTCTTTATGCTGCATTTTTTTGAGTTCGGACTGGGATTTTGTGGAGAATGCCGATGTATCCTTAATCAAATTACGGTCTAAATTGGCAAAATTGGCATCCTGGGTTATTACCAGCCACAGTTTGTATATATCCTGATTTGGAAAGGCAGCTCTTAATCCGTTAAAATAATCGGTATCTACCAAAGTGGTGTCCACACATGGTGTTGTTGAAAGGTTTTTATAATTGGCAATAAGTTCTTTTAACTGGTTTATTCCCGTTTTTTTACGCGTGCTTACCAACGCAATCTTAGTATGCAAGCGTTCTTCCAGTGTATCTATATCAAGGGATATGCCCTTACGTTCCATGCGGTCGGCCATATTGACAACAAGAATGGCCGGGATTTTTAAATCTTTTATTTGTGTAAAGAGCAGCAAGTTTCTCTTTAGGTTTTCCACATCGGTAATAACCACAGCAACATCTGGAAAATCTTTGTCTTTTTTGTTGAGCAATAATTCAATTACCACATTTTCGTCCAACGAAGTGGCATTTAAGCTATAGGTCCCGGGCAAATCTATAATATGTGCTTTTACGCCTCGCGGAAGTTTGCAAACGCCTTCTTTTTTTTCTACGGTAATGCCGGGATAGTTACCAACTTTTTGGTTGAGCCCGGTCAATTGGTTGAAGATGGATGTTTTTCCGGTATTGGGGTTCCCGATGAGGGCTACATTGATCTGCTTACTCATACGGATTGACTTTCTGGAATTACATCGATTTCTATTTGAAGGGCCGTTTCACGGCGGATTGCCAAAAATGACCCGTTTATGTTTAAATATAAGGGGTCTTTGAACGGTGCAATTTGCAATAATTCTACCTCATTGCCCGGCAGGCATCCCATTTCTAACAGTTTAATAGGAATAATATCTGTGGAAAACTCTTTGATAATGGCCCGCTGGCCCCTCTTTAAATTTGCAATCGTCAACTTCAAAACCTTATTTAGATTGATTTTAAGTAAGCAAAAGTAAGATAAAATTTAGGTTTGAGGAAATAAATTAAATTTAGTTTGCTGGTTTTAAAAGTTAAATGTTTGCCAAGACGTACAAACAGTAGCTGCCAGCCCTGAATCGAACAGATTCCACCGCCCTATTTGCAAAAGCAGGAAAAAGCTGGCGTTTTTCTGATATGCCCTTGTACTACTTGGCATATTCGTTTTTTAAAACCTGAATGTCGTGTAGCAGTTTATCTATTTCTTCTTGTTTTGTACCATCGTAAAACCCGCGGATCTGCTTTTTTTTATCTACCAGGACAAAATTTTCGGTATGTATCATGTCGAAAGGTCCGCCATCGCCAACGGTCTTAACCGCTAGGTAGCTTTTTCGGGCAAGCTCGTAAATTTGTTTCTTATCACCTGTAAGCATATTCCACTTACTGTCTATTACCCCTTTTTCTTTGGCATAGGCCTTAAGGCGCGGCACCGAATCTATTTTTGGCGTTACCGAGTAGGACAAGAGCTTAACATCGGGATCATTTATAATTTTATGCTGAATTTTAACCATGTTGTCGGTCATGATCGGGCAAATTGACAGACATGTGGTAAAAAAGAAATCGGCCACGTAAATTTTGTCTTCATAATCGGCCTCGGTAATGGTGTCTCCATTTTGATTGATTAACTTGAAGGGAGCTATTTTGTGGTATTTCCTTATGTATTGAATACTGGTATCTACCAGTGATGCATTTACCATGGATGGCTCATAAACCGGCAGGCGCTCCTTTGGCTTTAGTGCTTGGTATATTAAACTTACAATGATGGCCGAAAGCACTAGAAGTGTAATGAAGAGATATTTGAACTTGCTAAAAAACTGAAGCATTTATGTTTTTTTCTGAGTTGCAAAAGTACAACAATAGCATTTAAAAAAGGCAATTTTATCATAAAAGCGTCATAAAAATCAACTGCTTATCTATTTTCATTGTGCCAAATAGATTGAAAACATTACTTTTGTGCGATTTCAAATTGAAACCATTTTTATGAGTCCGATTTTAGTTAAGGCATTACAACTTTTTTTAAGTTTATCCATATTAATTATTCTGCATGAATTAGGGCATTTTATCCCTGCAAAATTATTTAAGACCCGCGTTGAGAAATTCTTTTTATTCTTCGATGTAAAGTTTGCTTTGTTTAAAAAGAAAATAGGCGAGACCGTTTATGGTATTGGCTGGCTACCACTGGGGGGCTATGTGAAAATATCTGGGATGATAGACGAAAGCATGGACAAAGAGCAAATGGCACAACCGCCACAGCCTTGGGAGTTTCGCTCTAAACCGGCATGGCAACGGCTTATAATTATGTTGGGGGGCGTAACGGTAAACCTTATTTTAGGATTCTTTATTTATGCCATGGTCTTATACGTATGGGGAAGCAATGAATTTCCACAGGATATTTATCCCAATGGATTTAAGGTAGCCGAACAGTTAAAGCAATACGGTTTTAGGGACGGTGACAAAATTCTAAAGATAGACGGCAAAAAACCTGAAGACATTATGGATGTCGGGAGGATTATTGTAGTACGCGATATCGAAAATGTAGAAGTGGCCCATGCCAATGGCAAGACCGAAATTTTAAGTGTACCGGACAGTCTGGGCACCTATTTGTACAAGGAAGGGGCTATAAGACCTTTTACCCCGAGAATAGCACCGGTTCTGGACAGCATTGTACCAGATAGCCCCGCAGCCAAGGCAGGGCTAGAAGCAAACGACGAAATTGTTTCAGTGAACGGAACTGCCATTACTTTTTGGGACGAGTTTACAGACGTTGTAAAGCAAAATGAAAACACACCGATTCATCTGGTAATAAAGAAGAACAAAATAACAGATACTATTTCGGTTACCCCCGGCGAAAATAAAACAATAGGCGTTTACCCAAAGGCCTCTTTTACCATTAAAGACATTACCAAGAAAAAATATTCTTTCACAGAAGCAATTCCGGCAGGTATCAAATACGGGTATTGGACCTTAAGGGACTATATAAGTTCCATGAAATTTATATTTACCAAAAAAGGAGCTACCGAAGTAGGTGGTTTTGGCACCATTGCCAAACTATTTCCCGACACATGGAATTGGCAAGGGTTTTGGCTTTCAACGGCCTTTATTTCTATTATTTTGGCATTTATGAACATCTTACCCATTCCGGCCCTGGACGGGGGCCATGTGATGTTCTTGTTATATGAAATGATCACCGGCAGAAAACCAAGTGAAAAATTCTTGGAATATGCACAAATGGTTGGGTTCTTTTTATTAATTGCCTTACTTTTGTACGCCAACGGAAACGATATATACAAGGCGATTTTTAAATAAAATAAAAAAAGATATTTTTTGTTTGCCTTACCGAAAAAAACATATATATTTGCATCCGCAAAAAAGGAATAAAATCTTTCTCAACAGCCCGATTAAAGCTCGTTGAGCAAATTAAAATAAAATTCCTCCTTAGCTCAGTTGGTTAGAGCATCTGACTGTTAATCAGAGGGTCCTTGGTTCGAGCCCAAGAGGGGGAGCAAAATTAGAAATCCAGTCTACAAAATAGACTGGATTTTTTGGTTTATAAGTATATACAATGCATGTTTAGCTACAATTACTGCATTATACGTATTTCCATTGAAAAGTCAACTTGTCAAGTTTTTGAGAGAAATTAGGTTCCTAATTAGGTTCCCATAAAAAAATATTGGGTTCCCATTTTCAAAACTGAATTGTATGCCAATTGTTCAACTTAAAACCAATTGGTTATGCATCAAGAAAAATTATCAATCCTTTATGTAGTTAGTAAAACTAAAACAAACAAGAGAGGTGTCTGCCCTATCATTTGCAGAATTACCTTTAAAAAGAAAAGAAAGCCATTTAATACTGGATTATTTGTTAATCCTGATGATTGGAATTCCAAAAAGCAGCTAGCTGAATCTAATGGCAAGAATAATGCAATACTTAATGCTGAACTTTCACTAATTAAAACCAAAATAGAAAAGTCATATCTCAAACTTCAACTTGAAGAAAACGATTTTATAGTAGATGACATACTTCAAAAGTATCTAAACAAGAAAATCAAAAAAGAAGATGGTGTTGTTAGTTATTTCAAAAAGTATCTAGACAAACAAGAGAAACTTATAGGAAAGGATATTCAAAAAGCTACATGGAATAAGTTTAACTATGTATGTAATCATGTAGTTTCATTTATCTACAGCAAATATAGGAAGAAAGATTATCCACTTGAAAAACTTAATCAGCAATTTCTTAATGATTTTGAGTACTATTTAAAAACGGCAAAAAGCCAAAAACAAGTTACCATCAATAAATCCATACAACGCTTTAGAAAGCCTATTAAAATAGCTTTATCCGAAGGATATCTTGATAAAGACCCATTCATGTTACACAAACCAAAGAGAGTAATTAAAAGCGTGGTTTTCTTAAGCCAGAAGGAATTAGAAAAAATAGAAAACCATAGCTTCCATCAAAGTAGATTAGAGCTTGTACGAGATTTATTCATCTTCTGTTGCTATACAGGATTGGCATACAATGAAATGAATAATCTAAAAAAACACCATTTAATTGATGGCTTTGATGGTAATAAATGGATTCAGATGAAAAGGCAGAAAACAGGCAAGGATATTTCTGTGCCATTACTCCCTAAAGCATTTGAAATCCTTTTAAAGTATAATTCTGAATCTGAATCCAATACCTCAGTTATAAATTAAAAAAGAAACTTAATAATCAAATAAGCACAATTATAGAATACTTATCCCAAATTCATGTCTTATCAAACTATGGGATTGACGATAGAATAAAAATAAATGCCAATAAGAATGACTTACTACTTTTATTCTTACTACTTAGAGAGCATAAATTTATAGATTGTCCCTACGATTCAGAGCTAGGCTTCTTAATAGAAAAATCATTCATGTACTATGATGAAAAAAAGGGAGAGTACAAGCATATACAAAAGGCAGGAAAAGAACTTAACAATATAAAGAACAACAACAAGCCAGTAGAGAAATCATTTAATAGATTAAAAAAAATGCTTTCTTCTATAGTTGAATCCCATGATATAGGTTCAGATTAATAACATTTAATAGCAACTTTATATACATAGATCTAAAATTTGAATTATTTATTATTTAGGGCGAATTTATTAGACTTCAAGAGAGCCTTTTAACAAAAGACAAAGTGGTGTCTACAAAATCATGTTCTAATTAAATTGAAGATGATTTTACCTCCTATGAATAAAGGTTTTTGATGGGGGACACTAATTTATCCCCTACGCACATTTAACCTTCGACATACATTTGTCCCAGAGTTTGGATCCAACTCTTTTAAAAAAAATTAATTTAAAAGTTTTTTAAAATGGAAAAAGTATCCGTTTCTCTTGAAGACAATATCTTCTGGGACTTAAAAAAAGAAAAAGTAGCTATAAATAGCTCAAAATTAGTTGACTTCTTGTCAGCAAATGGATTTGCAAAGGCAATGACATCAAAAACAGATTATCTCTTTGTGAGGATTCAAGATAATTTGATGACTGAGGTAAAGGAATTTAATATTTCAAACTTCATTCAAAAATTTCTTAAGGATAATCAACTTTCAGAAGTTTATGAGGTTTTTGTAAAGGGCATATCCTCTTATATAACTAAATCAAGATTAGAGTTATTGAAAACAATACCTTATGAAAATGACAGAGATAATGAGAACTCTACGGCATTTTACTTTAAAAACTGCTTTACAAAAGTATACAAGTCTGGTATAAAGAAATATACCTACGAGGAGCTGGATAAAAAAGTATGGGAAAGCAGAATTATACAAAGAAGCTTTAATTTCTCCACCGAAGGAGAAATAGGCGACTTTGAGAAATTTATACATAAGATATGTAAAAACGGAAAAGATAGAATTCTAAGCTTTAAAAGTATTATAGGCTACCTACTTCATAGGCATCAGAATCTTTCTTGTGCAAAAGCAATCATCTTTATGGATGAAAACATTTCCGGGGACAGTACTGCTAATGGAGGAACTGGAAAAGGAATTATTGGTCAAGCACTTTCCCATTGTAGAGAAGTCGAAACAATGGATGGTAAAAATATCAAAACCAAAAGTTGGTTTAAATATCAGAGGGTTACTAGAACAACTGATATTATCTTTTTTGATGATGTTGGCCAAGATTTCAATTTAGAAGAACTTTATTCTATTATAACAAATGGAATGCAAATTGAAAAAAAACATAAAGATGAGATTTTTATACCTCCTCACGAAACTCCAAAAATTTTAATAGCATCTAATTACACAGTAAGAGGTACAGGAGGCTCTACTGATATAAGGAGACGATTTGAATTTGAAGTTGCCAACTATTATAGTGATAAATTAACCCCCATGGATGAATTTGGCAGACTATTTTTCGAACAATGGGATGAAGATGAATGGAATAAGTTCTATTATTTTATGATGGAGTGTTCTCAAGTTTTTCTTGATAAAGGACTTATTCCTGTAAAAAGCATAAATCTTGAAAAAAACAAACTAATTAATGAGACTTCTAAAGAATTCTATGAATTTATGAAGGTGAATCTTGTACCGAATAGGATGTATAATAAAAGGGACTTTCAAGCTGATTTTATTAAGGAATATCCCGCATATCAAGATATAAGCGCTCATGCATTTTCAAAGTTCCTATCAACGTGGGCAGAGCATAATAATCTAGATTTTAAAACAAAATCATCGGGAGGCAATTACCTTTTTATTATGAATAATAAAAATGATTAGATATGGAAAGGTTAATAGTTTATAAGGTAACCCATAAAGAATCAGGAAGAACCTATATTGGCGCAACATCTAAATCTATCGATGATAGAAAGAAAGACCATGAGCAAAAAGCATCCAAAGAAATAGGGAGTAAATTTCAAGAAGCTATCGGGACATATAGTCCCGAAGCTTTCACATGGGAACAAATAGATACAGCTAACAACCCTAATGAATTAGCTGAAAAAGAAAAACAGTATATTCTAAAATATAGTTCAAAAGGAGAAGGTTATAATTCTGATATTGGAGGGGGCATAAAAAAATCTGTTTATCAATATGATATAGAAGGCAACTTCATAGCAGAATACGATTGTTTAGAAAATGCATCTAGTGCAGTAAATGCATATAAAACCTGTGTCGGGAATGCTTGCGTTGGGCAAAATAAGACCTGTAAAGGCTATTATTGGAGCTATATTTTATTCGATAAATATCCAATAAATATGGATGCCAGAAAGAAAAAGGTGCTTCAGTTGGAATTAGATGGTGAAATAGTTGGAGAATATAACTCTGTTTCAGAAGCAAATGAAGTTACAGGAATATCGAAAACATGTATTTCAAGAGTTTGCAGAGGAGAAAGAGAGCAAACAGGTGGATATATATTTAAATACGTCTAAAATTAAGGGGCAGCAGTAATGTTGCTCCTTTTCTACTTTGGTTATACCATAAGCCTGATTTTATGCTTTTACAACAGGATATTGAATGTTTACAACAAAAACCCTATTCCTTATAGAAAAATTATATATATTAGAGAATCATAAC
The DNA here is from genome assembly GCF_037029175.1 of Galbibacter sp. PAP.153. Classification (NCBI taxonomy): domain Bacteria; kingdom Pseudomonadati; phylum Bacteroidota; class Flavobacteriia; order Flavobacteriales; family Flavobacteriaceae; genus Galbibacter; species Galbibacter sp. PAP.153. The sequence goes on from NZ_JAZEUN010000010.1 coordinate 143,284, forward strand.
CACATATGAGATTTCTCCTAAGTTATATGTTTTAGGAATAAATACATTTATAACCTCGCATAATTGTTGGTATAACAACATAAAAAGAATGCATATAATAAGTTGTGCCACATGAGAAAAACTGAAAAAACGAAATAATGCCAATTAATAAATACCTAAAAGTAAAGGACATTAATCTTGACCTCAAGAATTACAGAACAATTCCTCAGAAGACAGAAGCAGATGCTATTAATGCCATGATTGCGATTAAGCCAGAAAGATTTTACGCTGTTGTGGAAAGCTTAATTGATGCCAGTTATCTTCCTACTGAAAATCTAATTATCCTTGACGATAATGGTTACACTGTAAAGGAAGGTAACAGAAGAACAGCTGCCTTAAAGCTAATACATGGTTTGCATCCTATAGACGATTTTACAATCCCTGATTCACTCAAAGCCCAAATCAGATCCTTAGATAAATCTTGGAAAGAGGAAAATAAACAGGTTCCTTGCAGTATTTACACATCAGCCGAAAAAAATAAGGTCGATAAAATTGTGAATTTGACCCATGCAAAAGGGGAGAAGGCCAGTAGAGACCCATGGACATCTGTAGCAAAAGCAAGACAAAATAGAAATGAAAAAAAAGCATCAGAACCTGCATTAGACTTGCTTGAAAAGTATATTGAACAAGGTAAGAATTTAACTGGTCAACAAAAAGAAAGATGGAGTGGGGATTATCCACTTACTGTACTAGATGAAGCATTAAGAACTATCATATCAAGATTAGGCTTTGCTACGCTGACCGATTTAGCCAAAGTTTACCCTAAAATCAAAAATCGAAGTGATTTAGAAGATATGCTTAGAGATATTGGACTAAAAGTTTTTGGATTCAAAGAAATACGCTCTAAAGCTTCCGATTTCGCAAGTCGTTATAACATCCCTAATCCAACACTGCCACCAACATCATCTAATCAAGGTGGCAACAATTCTCAAAACACTAATTCAACTTCTTCTCAATCAAGTAGAAGTAGTAATAAAGGACAATCACAGGCCAACTCTACAAATAACTCTTCCTCTAGTAATCCACAATCTACGGGGCAATCGGCAAGTACTCAAAATACAAAGCCAAAAGCCTATGCTATACACGATCAACGGACAGTAACTCAAACTCTGAAAAAATTCAACCCAAAAGGAAGTGACAGAGCAAAATTAGTAACGCTTAGAGACGAGCTAAAAAAGTTAAAAGTAAAAACTAACCCTATTGCATTTTGCTTCATATTGAGAAGTATGTTTGAGATATCTGCGAATATTTACTCAAATGAAAATAATATCCCAAAAGATAAGACGAGAAATGGAAAGAAAATCCCAAATACCTTAAAACAACAATTAAACGCCGTAACCCGTCACCTAACTTCAAACAATAAGAATTCAGGGATGGTTAAAACATTACATGGTGCAAATTCTGAGTTATCTAAAAGTACAGGGTTGCTCTCGGTAACCTCAATGAATCAGCTAGTGCATAATCCATCATTTGCCGTAGCATCTCACGACATCTTTGTCTTATTTAATAATGTCTATCCGCTTTTAGAAGCAATGAACTAATAATATGAATCGAACACCTTTAAGATATCCAGGCGGAAAACAGAAACTAACGCCATTTATAATTGAAATACTCGAATCTAATGATATTAATGGTCATTATATAGAGCCTTATGCAGGTGGTGCAGGCGTTGCTCTTGAATTATTGCTAAATCGAAAAGTAGAATATATCCACCTTAACGATTCTGATATAAGGCTCTACTCATTTTGGAAGAGTATCAAAAATGAAAATGAAAAATTTTGTAGTAAAATTTTATCTGCTTCGCTTACAATCGAAGAATGGAAGAAGCATAGAGAAGTTTTAAGACACCCTGAAAAGCACAGTTTATTTGAAATTGGATTTTCGACATTTTATATGAATCGTTGCAATCGCTCAGGAGTTCTAAATGCTGGTGTAATTGGCGGCCTCAACCAAGATGGCAATTATAAAATGGATGCTCGTTTTTCCAGAAACGATTTAATTCAGCGAATAGAGTTAATTGGGTTGTATTCGGATTCAATATTTGTGTCCAATTTAGATGCTGAAAAGTATATAGATAATTACATTCCCAATTTAGAAGACAATAGCCTAATATATCTTGACCCACCTTACTTTAATAAAGCTAAAGATCTTTATCTAAATTCATATAAGCCAGATGACCATAAGCGCTTATCCCATGCCGTCCAGAAAGTAACAAAGCCATGGGTATTATCTTATGATAATGTACCCGAAATAATTCAACTCTATTCATCTAGAAATTATTTCACTTACGATTTGCAATATTCCGCAGCTAGAAATTATAAGGGAAAAGAAGTTTTCGTTTTTAACGACTCGTTAAAGCTGCCTAACTCATGTGGACTTAAATTCATTGATAAAGAGTTAAATGAAATGATACTAAAATAAGTTACATGGCACTATAACGTGTCCTATGAAATGCACTAGCCCATCTCACTGTAAAACAATAAAAAAAATTAAATAGGCATATAATTCGGTAACAAAAGTTGACAAGTTAACTACATAGCTGGAAAATACAGTATGTCCCAACCATGGTTCGAGCCCAAGAGGGGGAGCAAAATTAGAAATCCAGTCTACAAAATAGACTGGATTTTTTGAT
>NZ_JAZEUN010000011.1:0-145281 GCF_037029175.1 Galbibacter sp. PAP.153
ATATATTAGTAATGTATTACTTAACTTCAATTAGAACAAAAAAAGCAATATTGATGGGGCATACTTTTAAATTCACTCCCTCTATTCCATAACAATTTCAGCAGTAGTAGATAATTCTTAAAATGAAACCCATACCAGAAATAAATTCCATCGCACACAACTTTCCATTTTTCTAAAAAGCTATTCTCTGTAAATTCTTCTTGGGAATTTTTCTGTCGAATAGCTGAAAATTGTAAAGTTGCTTCCCACCATTTTAAGGGTTTATAATAAAATAAGCCTCTTATTGTTTTCCGGGACAGCGGAAAAACAAGGTAGGGAAATAAAGGGTTCTAACCCGCTGTCATTTTCTTTGCTCACTTAACTTTTCTGTAACGTTCACACAAAAATGCACCGACTAAGAATCCCTAATTCCCTTATGGAACCTCTCAAGGTTATACAAGGTTTTGCTCACTAATAAGGTTTCTACTTCCTTGAAAACCATAAAGGTTTTACATGCGTCGCAGACACTCCTGATTTCTTCCCAAAAACCTTGACAGAACCCACTTCTTTTATGGGTGCTGTGCACGCAAGAAGGCAAACAAACACCCCTTAAAATGTAAACGCTCGCTACCTAAAGTGAGGTACACTGCACAGGGGAATTTAGTAACCTTTTAAATTTTTTAGTTATGAGTACTTTAAAAAATCAAGTGCAACTGATCGGAAATGTGGGGCAGGAGCCTCAGGTAACCATTTTGGAAAATGGAAAAAAAGTAGCCCGAATTTCACTGGCTACCAATGAGAATTACAAAAACTCCAAAGGAGAGAAACAGACCAATACCGACTGGCACCACCTTGTTGCCTGGGGGAAAGTCGCCTCCCTTATCGAGGAGTATGTATTTACGGGCAAAGAGATCGCCGTACAGGGAAAACTTTCCTCTCGCTCTTATGAGGATAAAGAAGGGGTTAAACGTCATGTAACCGAAGTGATCGTTTCAGAAATTTTATTCCTTGGAGGAAGTCCTAAGTAATCCAAATATAAGAGCAGGATCCCCCGGCCTGCTCTTATTTAACTATTTCTAAAATCGTATAGTTATGTTAAGCAAAGTAAGCGAAATACAGCTCTCCTATAAGGACGTTTTTTTGACGAGCCACACCACTGCAATTAAATGCAGTAGCGATGCCGCAGCCCTTTTATATCAGTCTTTTGATACCAAGACCATTGCTTTACAGGAAACCTTTAAAGTGCTGTTGTTAAACAATGCCAATATGGTAAAAGGCATTTATACCCACTCTACAGGCGGAATCACCGGAACTCTGGTAGATATCCGAATCATTTTTGCAGTAGTACTAAAAAGCCTTTCTACTTCAATTATTTTATGCCATAATCATCCAAGTTGCAATCTAAAAGCCAGTACCCTGGATAAGGAACTCACCGGAAAGATTGTAAAAGCAGCTTCGTATTTGGATGTCAAAATTCTCGATCATATTATTTTAAGTCCAAAGGGAAACTTCCTCAGTTTTGCCGATGAATCCTTAATTTAATTTTATTTGCTTTAATTTCAATAGTTTAGGGTATTTCTTTTTATAAAGGAATGCCCTATTTTTATAAGGTAACATCCCCATCCTTTTTTTGATCCTCATTAGCGGGTCTCATTAAATGCATGATTTAACTTTCAAATTTTGATCCTTGCTATGACTTGTCCGGTTTATGATAAGGTTATGGTGTAGCTTATCCAGTCTTTTGTTTTTTAAAGAGGGATTGGACGGCTGTTTTTTATCCCTGCGGGATAAAAAGGTACAGCAAGAGGGCAACACGCTGGCGCGGTGTTCCGGTTTATTTATATTTTTAAGTTACTGAATATCAGTTTCTTAAAGTCGTATAAATAACTGACTGTCAAAGGCTTTTACAGTAAATATTGTTGGAGTGCCCGTAAACAGGGAATTTTTTACAGTAAAAATGGAAGATGCTTATAAAAAATATCGGTTTTCCGCTATCAGTATCAAAAAAGAAACAGCGGATCGGTTTCGGAAGTTTTCCCGGGAGATTTCCGGGTCGCATTCTAAGACCTTGGAGACCATGCTGAATTTTTTTAAGTGGAATGGTCTTTCACCAAATGACAATGTGGGCGTAAAAACCGATACCACTAAAAAACGTATCAATGCCTTGATTGCCATTGTTCGCAATATTGAAAAAGAGCAAACCCTGCCTATCAAAGCTATGTTGGATATTTTATTCCAGGAGGCTTCTCAAATGGAAAATCCTGATGGAAATAAGGAAGAAGAAGTGGGCTTTGATTTTGGATCGCCTGCGATTTTTAATCGGGACACAGAGCTGGAACATTACCAAAATCGCTATGGGGAAATGCAATGGCAGCTGAGTCAATATAAAAACAAAATACAGGAACTCTTGGAGCGATTGACCTATATAAAAGGCACTTTTGGGAAGGGGTATTACAAACTGGATATGGATTATAACGAATTGGAGAATTTTAAAAAAGAACTGGATTATGTACATCACCATCACCCCACAAAGTCTTGATGGCAATTTTAACCAAAGTGCTGCCGGCTTTGTAGACTATCTGGAAAAAGAGAATCAGGGGAAACCACTTTCTGAAATGGAACACTTCTTTGATCAGTACGGAGATGAAATTTCCGTGGAAAAGGTCATCAAAGAAATTGATGGTAATACGGCTAAGCTTAAAAAGACCGAGCCGAAATTCTATTCTATCACCTTAAATCCAAGTCAGCGGGAACTTAAAAGCATAAAGGATTCTCCAGAAGCTTTAAAGCGTTATACCCGGGAAGTAATGAAGGCTTACTCCAAAGCGTTTAATCGCAAGATAGACGGCAGAATTGTCACCGTGGATAATATTAAGTACTATGCCAAGGTAGAACGGCAACGTACCTTTAGTAATCTGGACAAAGAGATACGGGAAAACCAGCCCTATGCTACCCAAATACTAAAATTAAAACAAGAAGTTCGTAGTATTGAGCGCGGGGAGCTCCGTGGAAATGTCAAAATACTACAAAAACAGCTCCAACAGCTGGAGCAAAAAGCGCCGCATAAAATAGATGGGAAACGGATTGTACATGGTATGCTTAAACCAGGACCACAAAGCCATGTCCATATTATTGTCAGTCGAAAAGATACCACCAACCGGTATAGTCTCTCTCCGGGAAGTAAGTATAAAGCCTCGGAAGTAGAAATGAACGGCAAGATGGTAAAACGGGGTTTTGATCGGGACGCTTTTTATAAAGGTGCCGAAAAGACCTTTGATACTATGTTTAATTACAACCGAAATTATGTAGAAAGTTATGCGGCCAGGAAAACCTTTTTAAAAGATCCCAAACTGTATTTTTCTACCATAACCAGACTTCCGACTAGTGAAAGGGCGATGGCCTTTAAATTGTTGCAAAAGACTGGGGTTAATACTTCTTTACTCAGTATTCCAACCAATAAGCTTCAACTCACAATGAAGGCAATTAATACCCTTAAAAAAGGTGTTGGGAAGGTTATTGAATCCGGATCGATTGGGATATGAACTGGCAAATCGTATATATCATCCTATACGTTCTTCCAATGGTGGGTTTAAGCCTTATGCTTTATTTTTTGGTCTACGCAGAAGAAGATGAGCGAATTCCTAAAAAGTACCGAGTGCGTTTTAAACTTAAAAACGCCCAATTTAAAATTGATAATATCCGTCGGGGGGCTTCCGTAATTGGTTCGGCGGGGAGCGGGAAAACCGAGAGTGTGGTTTATAATTTTTTACAGCACTTTAGTAAATACGGTTTTTGTGGGGTCATTCACGACTATAAGGATTTTGAACTTACTGAAATTGCCTATCCCTTGTTTAAGGAAAAGGGCATAAAATTCTATACCCTAGCTTTCGATAAGATTCATTATCGGGTCAATCCCATAGCTCCTAAATACCTGCCCAATGAGGAAAGTGTCAATGAGCTGTCTCGGGTACTTATGGAAAACCTTTTGGAGCAGAATCTTTCGGAGAATATCGGGAGTAATAAATTCTTTTCGGATGCCGTGGAAGGGCTACTCAGTGGGATGATATGGAAAATGAGAACAGACTATCCAGAGTATTGTACCCTCCCCCATGTAATTGCACTTTTCCAATCCATGAGTACCAAACAATTAGTCGCTTTTTTAAAATCAGACCTCACCTCTCATAGTATGGCTAGTGCTTTTATAAGTGGTATTGAATCAGAAAAACAAACCGCTGGTGTAAAGAGTACCCTGGCCAATGCTTTTAAAAAGATCAGTTCTCAAAAGCTGTTTTATGTGTTGTCAAAGGATGAAGTGCCTTTGGATATTAACAATCCGGGAAATCTGGCAGTAATTTCACTGGTCAATCACCCGAAATACGATGCGGCCTACTCCCCTATTATTGCCATGGTAATGCATACCCTGATCAAACAAATGAGTGAACGAGGCAGAGCATCTTCTTTTTTACTCATGGAAGAAGCGCCAACACTCAAACAACCCAATATGCATCGGATACCGGCGACACTGCGAAGCTATGATATTAGTACGGTGTATGTGATGCAAGATAAAATACAGAATGATTTACTTTATGGGGATAAAGCCAGCAAAGCTATTTTAAGTAACCTTTCCTATCAGTTTTTTGGAAAGGCGAATGATCCGGATACCGCTAAATACTACGAGCGTTTTTTTGAAATTATTAAAACCCCCACCAGAAGTATCAGTAAAAGCAGTGGCATGAGTTTTGAAAGTCGTGTTACCAAAGGGGAACGGGAGGTATCTAAGCGAAGGGCTGAGATCTTTTTTAAGTTAAAGCAAGGGGAATTTATTGCATTTGCCGATGGGAAGGATAGAAAGGTGCGATTTAGATTGCAATCCATTTTAAAAGAGAAACCTAAGCAGGAAAGTCATTATTCAGATACGGATATAACCGTGCATTTTCAGCAGATTTATAGGGAGGTATGGGGTTTGTTTAAATGAATATTTTAGAAAAATAGAGAGTTAGTATTTTTTCGGGAGCCTAAAATTATAAGCCTATTTTATATTTTATGAAATTATTTACTTGTAGAACAATTACCGTTTTGTGCTCCATGCTACTTTTTTTATACAGGCTCTCATAATCAATGGAACAGTACTTGTAATGAATAATATATAAATTCGACCAAGAGTTTAGAAAACAACATTTGAAATTCTTACAAAGAATGAATTTAACACCTCATTAATTGATTGAATTCAAATAAAAACTATATTTGTATCATACATTTTTATGTATATTTATAAAGCTTATGACAACTACATTAGAGAAAATAAATAGAGAAATAATAAAATCTTACTCTCATTCATTGAGCGAAGAAGAAAGAGTTAATAAAATTCTTGACCACATCAATGATAAGAAAAAAGAATATTCTATTTTGACCAAATCTCTAGAAAAATTAGGGTTATTGCTCACTAAAATAACTTGGTTAGATAATTTATCAACATCAGATGAAGTGATTATTAGGGGAATTATAGCAATGGGAAAAGCTTCTGACAAACATTTTAAAAAATTCTATTCAGAACAAAGAAAAATATATGTTCCTAAAGGACTTTTCAAAGACAATTTTAAAGAAATGAAAGAAGCAATAGACTTTCACATTGAAGCTGTTAATGAAGTTGAGCATATAATATTCGAATTAAGAAAGAATAATGACTTCAAAGAGTTAAGTTCTTTGGTTAATGAACTTTAATGAAATTTTTCTTCCAAAAAAGCTTTATATCTGAAGTCAAAACACTTCTCAAAAAAAATTCTTACAAAGATTGTGAAAGAGCAATAATCAAAGATATCTTTAAATTAAAATCTGATGATTTATTAGCTCAATGCGTAGCCTACCGACTTAATCCAAATGCAAAAAACCCAATTGCTAAATTAAGAGTTGGCGATGAACAAGGTAAAAGTTCATCTTTTAGAGTATATCTAATTGCAATAGCAATTAAGAATAATTATTATTTCGGATATATTTACCCAAAACAAGGTGTTTATGGAAAAAACGCATTAAAATCTAAAGAAGAAACAAAAATCATAAAAGATCTTTTGAGCGATATTAAGGAAGATAATGTTATAGAAGTTAAACTTAATAAAGATAAAGATAAGATTTGCTTCGTTTCCGATAATAAAGAGATATTTAAATAAGAAACCAAAAAAACATTGAGTAATACTGGTAATCGCTCTCCCCCCCTCTAATTTTATAAAACAAGATGGATTTAAACCTTTTTAAGAGCCTTACTTTTAGCTAAAGTACAGGCTGCACTATATACTTACCTAATCTCTGATTATTTTTTTGATAAATTCAATAGGTGCGTTATTCGGTGCGTATAAAATAATCAACCTCTCATAAGCCCAGTAAATACTATAAAAATAAAATTATGGATAGTTCCTCTTTCTCCGCTGAGAGTGTAACAATCTCAAATAAAATCCCGTAAAACACCAGTGTTTACAGGATTTTTCATTTTATGGCATTTCATTTAAATTTAAAGAATAACAATAGAAAAGAGAATAATTCTATTTGTAGTATCCTATTCATAAATGCATTAATATATTAATTGTAGCCCCGTTGGGGTCTTTTACAAAAAACCTCCTTACGTCCCATTCTTCATTGGTAAGCGGGTATACAATTTCAATATTTTGCTCTTTTGCACGGTTGTACAGGTAATCAACATTGGATACTTCTACGGAAATAAAAATAGCCGTATTGTCCAAAGGTTTGTTCCCGGTGTTTTTAAAAACAGAGATCTGGGCCGTTGGGTTGTCGTTGGATATAAATGTTAATATCCAGCCCATATCCATTGCAAGCTTCATCCCTAGGAATCCGTTATAAAATAGCTTGCTTCTTTCTATATTGTTTGAATATATATTAGGAACCACTCTTTGTATGCCTGTCTCTTTCATTGAATAGTCTTTTTGTTTGAATTTTAATCATTTTTAATTAATAAAAATATTTTTGGCATATTTTAACAATACATAAGCTTTCCATATTAAAAAATTGCCAAAATATTAATTTTAAGTCACTTACCCTTTAAATTATACATAACTTTAAGTATGTTAATAGTGGCGGATATCCCAATGGTACAGGGATTTTAACCCGCATACTACATTTAAAACACAAATAGAAAGATAAAAACAATATGCTTAAATTCAACAAACTTGGTAAGAAAGAAATTGCTGAAATTGTTACTATCCTGGAGCAGGATGAGGAAGTAAATTGTTCGTTGCCCGGAGGAGGATTATTACATATTGAATCGGGATTACCCTACATGGTGGTATATAGAAGGCATAAAGAAAGAAATCATTTAAAGCGTATTGCCATAAATGAGGCTTCATATTTACTTATTGGCAATAAAGATTTTAAAAAATTTCAAAAATTAATTATCGCTATTTCAGATGTGCTTTCTGCAAAGTATAAATCGTTTCTAGTCCTTGAACTTTTTCTGGCAAAAAGCAAGACCAAAACCTTCAAGATTAAAGGGCCGGAGGATATTTTACCGTCATTTTTAAAAACTTTAAAAGAAGCTTTAGACAATTTAGGCAACAACGCTTCTAACGGGCATCTTACTTCAACCATTGAAAATACTACCAAAAGGCAGCCAGAAGGAAAAGCAGCTTTATTAACAATTGGTAAGGCCAAACAATGCGGGGCATTATTGGTGGGCCTCGAAGTGCCACCCGTTTTTTACGATGAAAAATGGAGGTTTTACCCCGTATTTTTTAGAGAATTTAAAGACGCGCTTATTAATGCCATTCACAAAGCTATATTTGAATATATAAGGGTGCAAACTTCGTGTGGGGTGCAAAGTTATCAAGCCCTTGGTAGGCAATCGTTGAAAGAAAAAGTTTTTGAAATCGATAGGAAACTCTCTAAAATAGAGCGTTCATATAAATTTTTATGGTTGGTATCGCCAGCTAACATTTACAATATCAAAAGAACTTTTTTTGAATCGGGATACCATAAAATATTAAAATACCACTACCGCTTGTTACCCATAGACCCCGATATTTTAAAGCGTAACCTCTATAACTTAAGAATTGAGGAAGTAGACGATCCCGCCATGTCTCATTTATTCCGACAGAAAAGAGAGGAACTCGATCTACAGATATCAATGCTAAGTGAACGCGGAACCCCTAACTTCTTTTACAACAGCATTAGACTCTACGGCAACGTTGATGCTATATTGCACGAAACTGCCAAAGCAATACTTACCGAACTCCCGGAAGAAACAGAAAGAGAAGATTGCCCTTCTATGGACGCTATGGAGTTTAGCGCATTTGCGAGAAAGGAATTTGCCTATTTTAAAGACCAGAATACCGATTTTAAAAGCAAGATACACTTGCGTAAGGACGTAAATATTATGATGGTAAACCAAGGCGAATTGTACATTCCTGCCGATTATAAATCTTGTAGAACCGAAGCAAAGGCACTTATACAGCACGAAGTGGGCACTCATGTGCTCACTTATTTTAACGGAAGCAAACAACCTTTGGAACAATTATCTACCGGACTGGCCGATTACGATACCTTGCAGGAAGGCATTGCCGTTATGTCTGAATACCTCTCTGGAGGGCTTACGGTAAACAGGCTGAGAATACTTGCCGGAAGGGTTATAGCCGGAAAGGCTCTTATTGACGGTGGTGATTTTAGGGAAATCTTTAATTTGTTGTTCTCCCAATATGGTTTTTCCAAAGAACACGCCTTTAATATTACCTCGAGGATAATGCAAGGGGGCGGTTTCTTAAAAGATATTATCTACCTAAAAGGCTTGGTAAAGCTTCAGCAATATTTAATAGACGATGGCGATTACGAACAACTATTTGCCGGAAAATTTGGGTTTCACCATATCCACATAATCAACGAGCTTATTCAACGTAAGGTTCTGCATAAAGGAACATTAAAACCAAGTTATGTATATGAAGACTTTTACGAAGACAGGCTTCAGAAGATAAAAAACGGCATGTCTATCCCGAAAATGGCCATAAAACAGACCGAGATGAGCAATACCGCATAAAAATTACTTAAACAAAAAAGAAAAAAGATGAAAATATGCTTTGTATTAAATAAAATTGAAACAGAAAAAGCCGCAACTTCTGTAGCACTTATGACAAAGGCCCATGTAAAAGGACATGACGTTTTTGTAATGGGCGTTGGCGATTTTAATTTTGAATCCAGCGGTACAATTACCCTCAACACAAAACAGGTCCCTACGGGTATTTCCACAAAATCTCCAAAGAAATATTTGGAAATACTGCAAAGTGCCAAGGCCAAAGAGAAAAAAATAGTATCAACCGATGTGGACGTACTTTTTATTAGAAACAACCCTACTGAAGAAGGTGCTACCAGGCACTGGGCAGAACAAGCCGGAATAGCCTTTGGCAGAATGATCCAGCAACAGGGTGTTTTAGTTTTAAACGATGCTTATGCCCTCTCTCATGCTTTTATTGACAAACTTTATTTTGAAGAACTTCCAAAAGACATAAAACCGGCCTCCATAATTACCAGAAAAAAGGAAAATATTTTGTCGTTTTGGGAGAAAAACAATAAAAGAATTGTATTAAAACCTTTGGAAGGATCTGGCGGAAAAGATGTGTATTTAATTGATGAGCATGAAAAAAATACCAATCAGATTATAGAGACCATTAGCAACCATGGGTATGTTATTGCACAAGAATATTTACCTGCCGTGAAAGATGGCGACGTTAGGGTTTTATTAATGAACGGAAGGGTCCTGGAAGAAAATGGTGAGAAAGCTATTATTAGGAGGGTCAGCGGCAAGGGAGAATTTAGGAGCAATTTTAAGCAGGGAGCCACAGCTGACAGCAGCGAACTTACCAAAGAAATGCAATACATTATCGATCTTACGGCGCCCAAATTAATTAAAGACGGCCTCTTTTTTGTAGGGTTGGACATTGTTAAGGACAAACTTATTGAAATTAACGTGCTAAGCCCCGGTGGCCTTGATAGGTTTTCGGATATTGGCCTTCCCGATTTTACAAATACTGTTATCGATGCCATAGAGAGAAAACTTTATTATAAAGAGAAATACAAAGGGCAACTGTCTAACAAAGTGTTGGCCACAATGTATTAAATTAGATAACTATGGATGTTGAAAGAATTATAGGAACTTATACAAGTAACAATCCAGGTCCGCTCTTATTTGTAACTGCTGGAATTCATGGAAACGAACCCAGCGGGGTTCTAGCCCTGCAACATGTTTTCGAGGAGCTAAACCATACAAAACCTACAATAAACGGCACGTTGGTGGGTGTTTCTGGAAATAAGACCGCTTTGGAAAAAAATGTACGCTATATTGACGAGGACCTCAACAGGACCTGGACCGAAGAAAATATAAAATCCGGAAAAAATACTTCGCACGAACATACAGAAATGCATGACATTATAAAAATCCTGCAAACATATCTGGAAAAAGAACATAGCAAGAATTACTTTTTGGATTGCCACACTACCTCATCGGCAAGCCTGCCGTACATTTCGGTACAGGAAGTAAACAATAATGATGCCTGGGCACATCGTTTTCCAACCTATATTGTTAGAGGCTTTAGCGATATTATAACTGGCGACATAGACCATTATTTAAGCAGGATTGGCATTACGGGTTTTGTTTTTGAAGCAGGTCAGCATACCAGCAAAAAAGCCATAGAAAACCACGAAGGCATGATATGGCTTGCCTTGAAGGAAGCCTGTAATATAAAACTGGAAAATTTATCCTGTTATCCCGAATGCGTTACCCGCTTTTCCGTAGACAATGCCCCGGAACAAAAAACTTTTAAAATTTTATATCGGCATGCCCTAAATAAAAAGGATCAATTTAAAATGGAGCCGGGCTTTGAGAATTTCAGCAAAGTAAAAAAAGGACAATTTCTCGCTATGCAAAATGGAAAAAAAATAACAAGCAAGTGGAATGCCCATATTTTTATGCCATTATATCAAGCTCAAGGCGATGATGGCTTTTTTATTATTGATGAAATTGAACCTACTACTGTTTAAGTATTTTTTTTGACGCAATTGGCATAAAACGTAATCCAATGCCTTTTTAAATGTTTTTTTAGCAGTTTCTTATAAAACATTAAGCAAGTTGTTTTATAATTTGTAGTTACCCCATTGAAAATTAGATAATTGATTATGAGAAATAAGGAATATAATAAAAAAAGGGATTTTTCTAAAACAAAAGAGCCAAGAGGAAATTCAAGAAAAAAAGACACAAACAGTCAAATTTTTGTCATCCAAAAACACGATGCCACCAATTTGCATTACGACTTCCGGTTGGAGATAGACAATGTTTTAAAATCATGGTCTGTACCCAAAGGTCCAAGCACAGACCCAAGCATTAAGCGTATGGCAATCCCCACGGAAGACCATCCTCTGGAATATGCCAATTTTGAAGGCACCATTCCAAAAGGACAATATGGCGGAGGCACCGTTATGATCTGGGACAAAGGAACCTATAAAGGCTTAACGGAAGAAGGACAAAACGTATCCGATTCATACAAAAAAGGTGTTCTAGAGTTTTATTTGCAAGGAAAAAAACTACAAGGCGGTTATAGCCTTATACGAATGAATTCGGGTAATATGAAGGGAAATTGGCTTTTGATAAAAAAGGACGACGAAAAGGCAGATGCCCGACGAAATCCCGTTAGTACACAAAACAAAAGTGTAACAAGCAACAGGACACTCAAAGAAATTGCAAAGGAAGAAGCCAAATGAAAATACAAGGAGTACCAATTACACATCCCGATAAAATATTGTTTCCAGAAATCGGCCTGTCCAAAATAGAGATGATTAATTATTACAAAAGGGTTGCAAAATACATGATACCCTATTTAAAAAACAGGCCCCTTACTTTACATAGATTCCCCGACGGGGTGAACAAACAGGGGTTTTACCAAAAAAATGCAGCCGATTATTTCCCGGATTTTATTAAAACCGTACAGATAAAAACCGAAGAAGGGGAAAATACCCAAATTGTATGCAACAATAAAAAAAGTCTAGTTTACCTGGCCAATCAAGGTACTATTGGTTTCCATATTTGGTTGTCCAGAACAGATAAATTGCATAAGCCCGATAAGGTTGTTTTTGACCTCGACCCCTCAAAGGATTCATTTAAAAAATTAAAAGAAGGCGTAAAAATAATCAAGGCGTTTATGGCAAAACAAGGAAAAGAATGTAACGTAATGACAAGCGGGAAAAAAGGAATCCATATCTGGTACCGCATTCGAAGGACTACTACTTTTGAAGATTTACGTCCTAAAATAAAACAATACGCCGAAGAACTTGAAAAATCGCATCCAGAAATTTTTACTACGGCCATTAGAAAAAATAAAAGGAACGGAAAAATTTTTATTGATTATCTTAGAAACTCTTATGCACAAACTTCCGTTTGCCCTTATTCCCTGCGACCAACCAAAAATGCCGGCATTGCCATGCCGCTTTCCTGGAGCGAGCTGGACGATATCCCAGCTTCTGACCATTTCTATGTAAAAAACATTGATAAACGACTTAAGTTTAAATAATTGAGAATGCAGGTTTATACCACATTTTCATCAAAAGTATCTTCTACCATAATAGTTACATCGTGTATTTTCCAATGATAGGCCAATAGTTCGTCCTTGGCTGCTTCAATTTTTCCATCCAGTGCAAAACCCTTCATTGGTATTATGTACAGTTCTCCAAAATATACCATTCCGTGTTCCCTGAACCTAACCCTTACCTGTTTTGCCCAGGGCCATTGTTTTGCCAGTTTTTTAATTTCTTCAACCAGATTGTCCTTTTCATTGTTTTTCACATCCATCGGGTGGCGGTCCATCAAATCGGCTATAGCATTTTTAAGCCCTTTAAAACCATCTTTAATTACCGATATGGATATAAACAATGCGGCCGAAGCATCTGCCCACCAAATTCCAAAACCAACACCCAAAATACCTATAATGGCCGCAAAGGCTGTCATATAATCCGCTTTTTGAGTAGTTGCATCTGTAAATAATATTTTATTGTGCATTTTTTTGGCCAGTGGCATTTTTTTGTACCCCAACCACATGGCCGGAAAGGCACTGTAACACAATGTTAACATCATTAACCACCCCATCCATATCTGGGTATTAAAAACATACACACTTCCAATAGTGGGCCGTTCTGCCTTAATAAGGATAATTGCGGCGTCTATGGCCAAAAAGCAGCCCATGGCAAACAAAGCAACAGAGCCAGTTAAAAAAGCAATGCTGAAAACCTTATGGAACCCATAGGGAAATTCTTTGGTGGCCGGCTTGTTGTATAGACGGCTGGCTATTAAAAAAGATATTGCCGGCAAAATACTCAAGGCATCTTCCAACCAGGCAGTCTTCATGGCTTGCGAGGAACCCATGACCAAAAACATCAAAACAATAACCGTTAATAAATATCCAACAGTCAACCATTCGTAAAAAATTGCTTTTTTAAGTGTTTCCTGCAAATATGGGGGCAATGCAAATTTTCCTGTTATTTTCATCGCGCTTTATTTTTTTCCATAAAGGATTCCAATTCCATCACCAGTTTATTTTCACCTTTGGGTACTAACAATACATGTTCTTCGTCGTAGGTTTTTGTTAAACCTACTTTCTCTTGCCATATGGTGTTTTTTTTAAATCCTCCAATAATGATATGAATATCGGCTTTATTGAGTTTTTTTATCAACTCGCTTTCAGTTCCTTCTATAAGTTGATATGTAATGCTTTTTTCTGAACAAAATTCCTGTAACAATTCAATTTCCGACCCAGAAAACCCTGTATTGTCATGTACGGTAAACGGCGGATTTACAACCACCCCTATTTTTAGTCCGTTAATTTGCGCGTCCAAAACCGAATCTCTTGAATCTTTGGGTAATTCACAGCCTACAAAACTTATATTTATGAACATAAGAAGTAATAACCTTTTTAATATGAATGCCAATTTTTTCATTTTTCTATAATTTGAAGCGTTTTTCAATATTTTACAAGAACTATAACCCCATTTCAGCCTTTTTTATTTATTACAACCTATTAAAATTAACTTAATTTCCCCATAAAGTAATGCTTATCAGATGGATTCAGTCAAGGTAAAAACGGATTGTGTTAATTTCGTTTAACTAGACTGTTCATGCATGGTTTCGGTCATAACAATTTACCAAGCAGCATAATAATGTCACAAACAATTCAATTTTTAACGCAAAAGCGTCAAAATGGATTATTTTATAAAATAATCCATTTTTAAAGCATACCTTTAGGTAAAGAACTCCCTCCTACTGTTAAAAAATAAAATAAACCATTCAATTCACTTTATGGACAACACGTTGGAATTTGATATTCAAAAAGATCTTGATATCATAAACGATTTAAAAATACTTACCGAAATACTGGATATTATCCGCCTTAAAACAGATATGGGGTTTGCCGCCATTACCCGGGTTACCGAAAAAGAATGGATCGTGGCACACATAAAGGACAGCCTACAATTTAATTTTAAAAAGGGCGACAGGCTGCCCTTGCCACATACCATTTGCAGTGAGATAAAACAGGTAAAAAAGCCGCTTCTTATAGAAAACAT
Source organism: Galbibacter sp. PAP.153 (assembly GCF_037029175.1). Taxonomy (NCBI): domain Bacteria; kingdom Pseudomonadati; phylum Bacteroidota; class Flavobacteriia; order Flavobacteriales; family Flavobacteriaceae; genus Galbibacter; species Galbibacter sp. PAP.153. Next base: position 14,575 of record NZ_JAZEUN010000011.1, read on the forward strand.
GGACGAATCCCTTAAATATACCTCGCATCCTTTTAACCTTATCCATAAATGCAAAAGTTTTGCGGGCGTCCCGATATACAAAAACAACAATGAATTATTGGGGACCTTGATAGTCATGGACCGTGATGCCAAGTCGTTCAATACGTATGAAATTACTTCCATGCTCAACAAATATGCATGCATGGTTTCGTCGCAAATAGCCATGAAAGAAACAATTTTGCAAACCAACCGCGAGCTTATGGAAGAAAGAAGGCTGGCCGAACTGCGCGACACCTTTATTGCCATTCTAGGCCATGACCTCCGCAACCCGGTTGGAACCACAAGAATGATCTCGGATATCCTTTTAAAACAATCCCTGCCCGATAACATTGTAAAGCAGATAGAAATTATCAAGTCGTCATCCTACAGGATGCAGGAATTAATAGATACCATTTTGGATTTTGCAAAAGGACACATTGCAGATGGCATCCAACTCCATTTAGTGCGTAATAAAAATCAATTGTTATCTACGCTCTCTCAAGTTGTGGCCGAAGCAAAAGCACTTGACCCCTCCCAAACATTTAAGTGTAAGTTTGAAATTGACAAGGATTTTCCGTGCGACCCAGACAGACTTGGAGAGCTTTTGTCTAACCTTTTGAGCAATGCCATAAAGCACGGCGATAGAAAAGAGCCCATTGTGGTATATGCGGGCATTAAATTTGGTTGCTTTGAAATTTCAGTTACCAATGGCGGTAAAAGAATTCCCGACAACACCATTAAAAACTTGTTCAAACCTTATTACAAGGAAATTTCGGAACAGAACAGACAGGGCCTTGGTTTGGGGCTTTATATTGTTTCCGAAATCGCCAAGGCGCATTCGGGCTCGGTAGAAGTATTTTCGGACTCGCTTAACACCACTTTTCAGTTTAAAATGAACATTAAAAAATTACTTTCGGAATATTACAACTTTAATAAAACAAAATATATAAGCAATGCCAAGCTTGCAAATATGAAAAATTAGCCATTTTATGAAGGAGCATCAAATTTGTATGTAAATTCATTAAATGAGTTAAAAATAATATGGATAGCGTTTATGGTTCTTTAAATATTGTACCAACTTGTATCTTTCTCTGATATTAAAAAATTTGCTTATTCAATGAAAAATCAAAATATATCCATAAAATACGGTGTTGTAACAGGAATATTATTAACTGCCTACTTCTTGTTACTCGCCATGGTTAAACTGCATATACAGCCTGTATTTAGCTTCTTAAACGTTATAATTACGGGTACGGGAATATATTGGGCCATTAAAACCCTAAAAAAATCCAAGGGCGGTGGTTTTAAGTATCAACATGGGTTTTCTGCCGGGTTAATAACAGGATTTACTGCTACTGTTTTCTACACCATTTTTTTCTCGTTGTATATTATTGAGCTGAATCCCGATTTTACGCATAATTTTATGGCCAAATGGAAATTTGATTGGTTTGCCAATACAGGAATGTTAATAATGACGGTCCTGCTCATGGGGCTTGCCACAACTATGGTACTGAGCTTGGCCTTTATGCAATTGTTTAAAGATAGCTGGAACACCAAAGAAGGAAAAAAACACACGCTCTCTAACACTAAAGAGGAATAAACGGAAAATTAAAGATTAGGTTAGCGTTTTAATTTTCCTTTTACATCTTTTTCTGTATGTTTTTCTGTAGATTTATTTTCCACAAAATCCTTTATAAGTTCGATAAATTTATTTTGTTTTTTATCCCAATAATAAGTCGACAAGGGAATCACCTTTATGGCAATCAGCTCTATATCGTCTACACCGTCAAACCATCGGTCGTCCTTTTTGGTATATAATTCTTCAAGTAGTTCTTTGTCTGTATAAATAAATGCTTTTCCATACATGCTTAAAAACTGCTTGTCTTCTGGGTTGCTATATAATAATTGTACTCTTTTATCGGCCAGTATGTTTGAATAATGATCGCTGTTCAGGGAACTTAAAAACCAAATGCTTCCGTCATCCTCAATTTTTTTGGTTTCCATCGGGTTTGCCCCAAGTGGCAATGTGTCAAGATCGGTAAGCAAAATAGCTGTTTTTGTACCCTCTATTATTTCTTTTATTTTTTTTATTGCTTCTGTATGCGATAAATTTTCAGTTTTCATAATCCTATTGATTTGTGATCATTACAAAGCTACAAGACATCATTTTTTATATGTGTTTCAAAAAAACAAATAATTAACCCGCTTAATCATTAGTTTTTTATTCTTTCATCCCAAATTTCCTTATTGAAGCAGAAAACATGCAAATAGAACTTCATGGTGTTAAACTTTGCTTGATTTGGGGCAATTTTTTATAGAAGGGAAGTAGGTTTGGTATTTATCCAAAGATAAAATCATGATTATGGATATTTTATATTTTCAATAAATGTAAAAACCCCTCTTTTTATGGATATATCCATATATTTTCCCGAATAATTTTCCAATAAATTATCGTCTATGTGCAATTGTGGGGCTTTGGCTTTTATTTTTGCCTTTTTGGTTTGAATGCATATGGCAAAGTCATTAATATTTTCGGTTTTGTGCTTGTTTTCTAGCTTTGAGCTCAAGTACCTTATAAATGCTTCTCTTTTGCCTTCGGTAATGAGTATCAAGTAAAAACATTCATCGTTTATGGCGCCATGGGGAGCTAGCTGTAAATTAGGGCCAATATGTTTTATTTTCATAAGTTCTGCCAATAAAAAAGAACCTTCAATGTTTATTCCTTCAACTTTAATTTCCACAGTTACGGGGGGATAATTTTTTACCACTTTAATTAAGTGTTCCAAAGCAAGTTTAATTTTTATTTCGGGAGCTTCATTGTTGGTTTTAAGATCCTTCATAATGGAAAGTAATTGCGGAAAAACTCCAAAGCCCATACTTTCTATAAAAAAGTTTTCTTCTTTAAGCCCTTCAATATTTCCATAATTGTACCATACAGCATTGTTTGCATTATAAATTATTTTTCTATTTGGTTTGCCTTTTATGTTGAGGGTTTTAGAAATATTGTTTGCTTTTCCCAAAGGCAATAGTACAACCTGCGGTCCCGTTCTTTTTTCTTCCCATTTAGCATCTAGCATTTTTTCGAACAACTTTCTCACCGTTCCATCTCCTCCGGCCAATAAAATTAAGTCTTCATCTCCCAAACGGTATTCTTTCCATGCCTCTTCTTTTGTAGAAATATATTCAATTTCCAATAACGATTTATCTACAAGATTCATCAAAAAATTCTTGCTGTGATCGGCACTTCCCGCAGTTGGATTATGTATTATTACTATTTTTTGCATAACTAACTTGTTAATTGTTGGTAGGTATTAAATTATGATGATATATTATTTTTTTTTCATCAATTTAACTAGAATTTAAAAAGCTTTAACAGGATAAAAAAGGTTATTTTTTGTAATTTAAAGTTTAAATGAAAATGTTAAAAAAATGAGAATCCTTGTAACAAACGATGATGGAATATATAGTCCGGGGCTTGCCTGTTTGGCAAAAGTTGCCTCTACTTTTAGTGAAGTCGTGGTCATGGCCCCAGACATAGAACAATCTTCCATGGGACATGCAATAACTTCGGGAAGACCTATTACTTATAAAACATCTCCTATAGTTTTTGATGGCCTGGAAGCATATCGCGTAAAGGGTACTCCCGCAGATTGTGTGGCCATGGGCATTCATTTGTTTGAGAATTTCGATCTAGTACTATCTGGTATAAACATGGGCGCCAACCTTGGAAATTCCGCATGGCACTCAGGTACATTGTCGGCCGCGCGCCAAGCTGTACTTTTTAATGTTCGGGGTATTGCCCTGAGCGTATCGTTGGGCGAAGAGGAAACAGATTTTAATGCCCTTGAAACTTTTGTTAAGAAGACATTGACGGAAGTTATTAATCTTGATGAACAAAAACTCCTCAATATTAACTTTCCACAGCACCCAAACGGAAATATTTTATGGACAAAACAATCAGTACGTCAATACGACGGAAAGGTTATAGCTAGCAAAGACCCCATGGGAAGAGACCATTACTGGTTTACAGTCGTTCCCATAGAAAGTGAAGAAAAAGGGTCGGACAGATGGACCATTAAACAAGGGAACATAAGTATTACGCCCATGCTTTTGGACTTAACCGATAACAAATATCTGGAAGAAAAAATAAAAAATAAGGTTGTGCCTTAGCCCGGTTTCCATTGTAAATTATCAAAGAACGAAAATATTTAAACCCACACCACAAACAATAGGCTAGCGAACCAAAAATTTGGTAAGCTTCCCCCATAAAATATTTTGCAGCCCCAACCAACCACCCCAAGCCATGATAGTATTTATTATTTTACGGCTTCCCGCCTGCTCACCTTTATTATTTATTACTTCGTTACATCCAACTTCGTAACCGACTATGGCTGTTTTCTTTATTTTCACCTTAAAAGTACTGCTGGCTTCCTTTTTTAAAAAGTGATTAATTTTCTTTTTTTTAGCTGAAAAGGGACTGGAAGTTGGTTGTACTACAAAAAAAGCCTCTAAGTCATTTGAACGGATTTTGGTTACCCTTACCCAGTTATCGGGCAAGGATAAGGGAAACGATATTTTTATATAGCTGCCGACCTCCAGAATATCGGTTGGTTTAAAATAATAAGGATCATAAATTATAAATTTGGCTATATATGCCGATAAAAACGACCACTGATTAACCTTAAAAAGCTTTTGCCTGGCATACTCAAATTGTTTTTTTGCTATTTCTCTGCTACTATATTCCCTTGAACTGCTAAAGCACCTGTTTCTAAATACAAACATATCTATATGCTAAACCAAAAAAAATCACCCTCCTATTATTGTGCCTCCATTAACATGCAGTGTCTGTCCCGTCATATACGAACTATCTTCGCTTGCTAAAAAGACATACGCCGGGCCTAGTTCGGCAGGCTGTCCTGCTCTTCCTATGGCAGTATCTTGGCCAAATTTTTTGTAATCATCAAAAGTAGCGGGAATTAAAGGAGTCCATATGGGGCCAGGGGCCACAGCATTTACACGAATTCCCTTATTTGCCAATGAAGCTGAAAGAGAACGCGTAAAAGAAAGTACAGCCCCTTTTGTACTTGAATAATCTATGAGGTCTGGATTTCCGCGATAGGCCGTAATAGAAGTGGTATTAATAATGCTATCCCCTTCTTTTAAATAATCCAATGCTGCCTGCGTAATGTAAAATAAAGGGTAAACATTGGTTTGAAAAGTGGTTTGCATATTAATTAAATCTATTTCCGTTAAGTTTTCTTCCTTAAATTGCATGGCGGCATTATTCACAACAATATTAATAGTACCAAATTCATCTATTACTTTTTGAACGGCATCCCTACAAAAAACTTCATCCTTTAAATCCCCTTTAATCAATAGGCACTGGACTCCCTCTTGTTCTATTCTCTTTTTTGTATTAGTGGCATCTTCGTTTTCGTTAAAGTATATTATGGCAACATTGGCACCTTCTACAGCAAAATGTACAGCACAACTTTCTCCTATTCCGCTATCGCCGCCCGTAATTAACGCGACCTTGCCCGTTAATTTTCCGCTCCCTGTATAATTTTCCCTTATTATAATGGGCTTTGTTTTCATTTTGGACTGTTTTCCGGGTTGTTTTTTTAAGTCTTCCTTTATAAATTCTCTTGGATATTCCATTAGTGTCTTTTTTTAATTATACTTTCTTCTCTTTCACATTTTAGCTATTTCATAAAAAAGAAAAAGCTTCTGTAAATTAATCAATTAAAACCATAATAAACTGTTTTTCAGCTAAATGAGTTAACTAATTTTTTAAATGAATTAACAATAACACAACTATTTAAAAGGGATATTATTTTTTTTAAATGAAGCAATTAAAACATGGGAATACCTATAAATTCATTGTATATATTAACCGTTAATAAAAATTAAGATGAAAACACTAAAAGATTTATTAGAGCACCAATTAAAAGATTTGTACAGTGCTGAAGGACAATTAATCGAGGCCCTTTCCAAAATGGCCAATACCACCACCGACGAAATGTTGCAGGAAGCTTTTGAAACCCACCTTGATGAAACAAAGCAGCACAAAGTAAGAATTGAAGAGGTTTGTAACGAGCTAGGCATAAGCCCCAGTGGGGAAACTTGTAAGGCGATGAAAGGACTTATACATGAAGCCGACGATTTTATGGAAGAAAAGCCTGAAGAAGATGTACTAAACGCAGGCCTTATCGCGGAGGCACAGAGAGTTGAACATTACGAAATTGCTGGATATGGCACTGCTATTAGGTATGCAAAGGAATTAGGTTACCTAGATATAGCAAAAAAACTGCATAAAACACTTGAAGAAGAAAACAATGCAGACGAAACACTAAGTAGCATAGCAGAAAAGCGTTTAAACAAGAAAGCTATTCATTAATTATTATTTTTCTCTAAAAAGGCCTAAAATGCAGAGACTGCTTTTAGGCCTTTTCTTTTTCTTATCGCCAGTAAAAAGCATTTTAAATACTATTTTAATCAAAGTGCAAACAAACTATTAAAATCTATTAAACTATGTTAATTACTTACTATTAAAAATATTATGCCCTAAATTAGAGCAACATCATCTCTTTGCATAGAGATGTTCTTCCCTTGCTATTCCCTATTATAATAAAAAAACAGCCAATGAAATCATTAATAATAGCCGATAATAGTATAGAGGATGTTTTTCTAAAACTCCAACAAAATATAGATGGCACATTATCTCGGGGAGACGGAATGTTTAATTTTCAAGCAAACGAAATAGGGATTTCGGGAAAGTTCTCTGGGAACTGCTATTCCAATTCGGTGTCCTTTATTAAGTGCAATCTTTCTTTAAAAGAGCCCGTTGCCATACATTTACAACCCTCGCGACATACTTCTTTTTTATATTTTATTTTTTGCAACAAAGGAAAAATAATGCACAAAGGAAAAAAAAGAGACTTATACAGGCCCATATACCAGCACCAAACAACCGTAATCAACCCTGGGGAAAAAGGTATGCAGTTTATCCTTCCGAAAGAGTTGACCCATGAGCTTATTTTTATAAAAATCAATCCATTGATTTATTTAAGAAAGGAAAAGTTTATAACTAACCTGGATAAAAATTTACAGGCCCTCTATAGAAATTACAACGGTAAAGAAGGGTATACACATTACGGGAACTATAATTTAAAAATTTGCGATTATTTTAAGGAAATCGAAAACATCAAAGAAAGCGGGTTGTTAAAAAATATTTTCATGGAAGGCCAAATAAAACTGCTGTTGGCACTTTTAATTAAACAGTACAATTGGGATATTCTCAATCAAAATAAAATAAGCGACCTTACCAACACAGAACTTAAGAAAGTAAAAGAAGTTTCAGATTACATAAAAAACAATCCTTCCTTTGCTCACTCTATAAAAAAACTAACTGCAAAATACCTTATTTCACCTTCTAAACTTCAAAAAGGGTTTAAGGTATTGCACAATAGAACCGTAGCCGATTTTATAAAGAACCTGAGAATTGAAATTGCAGAGGAAATGATTAAAAATAGGGACTGTACCATTTCTGAAATTGTTTATGATATTGGTTTTACCAGCCGAAGTTATTTCTCGAAAATATTCAAGGAAAAATACGATTGCAGCCCAAAGAATTATCAGGAAAAATTAAAACTAAGTTTAAATATTTAGTTGAAAACAATTATAGATTATGAAACTCAAGGCACTTTTTTTAAACTGTACATTAAAATATTCTCCCGAAACATCAAACACAAAGGCATTTATAGAAAAATCTGCGGCTATTTTTAAAGATCTTAATGTTGCCACGGAAATAGTGAGAATTACCGATTACCACATAAAATTTGGAACATCATCTGATGAAGGCCCTGAAGACGATTGGCCATTTATTTTCAATAAAATTAAAGAAACAGATATCTTTATCATGGCAACGCCCGTATGGAGAGGCGACAGGAGTTCTGTAGCCAAACTGGTCGCCGAGCGGTTGGATGGTCTTTTTGAGGACAAAAAAGATAAAAACGAGCAATATCCAACCTACAATAAAGTTGCAGGCGTGTTGGTAGATGGTAACGAGGACGGTGCAAAAAAAGCCATTTCCAGTATTTTATTCGACCTTGCCGAACATGGGTTTACCCTGGCCGTTAATTCGTTTAGTTATTATGTTGGAAAAGCAGGCCCCGGCCCAAGTTATATTAAAGCAAAGGGCGACAAGCATGAATTTACAAACAATATGTTGTTGATTATGGCTCAAAATATGGTTCACCTTGCCTCTGTGCTCAAAGAAAATCCATACCGCATAAACCTTTCTTCGGTTAAAAAGAAGGCCGCTGAAATAAGTAACTAATTTTCTTCCGCATAAAAATTTTCTTGAAACCAACTATCCCAAGGCACGCCATAGGCGGTATTTTAAAATGAAAATTTAAGGGAATTTGGCAAAATAGGACACAAAATTATGCTTTCCTTAATAGCGGATCGTATCATGATTTTGTAAATTTAATACACGACACAAAATCAATGAGTTATGAAAAAGTACACCGAAAAAATAGGAGATTCTCTCAACGAAATATTAGTAAAGAACATCGATGCGCAAAACGGATTTCAAAGGGCCATTGACCATACCGACAATAAAGCATTGATTCATTATTTTAGAAACCTTTCAAGAGAACGTAAAGAATTTATCTCGGAACTTCAAGACGAGCTTGTTCTTTACGGTGAAAAGTTTAAATTTTCTGGAACCATTTCAGAAGACATCCATATGGGGTGGATCGATTTTAAATCGCTTTTTACAAAATTCAAGGAAGAAGCCATGCTAGAAGAAGCCATAAGGGGCGAAAAAGCAGCCCTTGAAGAATATAATGAAGCATTGAAATCTGACATTTTTCCAGCGAGTACCGCCACTATTTTGAGATCACAACGCGATAGGATACAGGCCGGAATTAACAAGATACGCTCCATGAAAGATTTTGCCTTAAGCTAGCTTTTGGCACGGTAACCGCCCATGAATTATTTTTGCCTTTTCTCCAAGATTTTTTTCTTGTTTTCCTGCCTAAACATAGAAGGCGATATGCCATAAAATTCCTTAAAAATTTTAGAAAAATAGCTTTTGCTGGACAAACCTATTTTATCTTGTATTTCACTCAGGGAATAATCGGTTTCTGCCAATAAAATGGCTGCCACTTTTAACCGGGAGTTTATTATATAATCGTTTACCGTAACGCCGAAAAGCTCTTTAAAACCGCTTTGCAATTTTCCGGCACTTACCCCCACCGTCGTTGCTATTTCGTGTATGGTGCCAAGCTCTTCTAAGTTTTTATAAATATATTTTGCAGATTTTTCAATCAATTCAATATCAGATTGCCTTAATATGGTTCTGTTTTTACCTTCTTGCAAATCGTCTTTATATTGCATTATTTGTTGCACCAGAATAAGGTAGGATTTTCCTTCCATATATAAATTCCACAAAAACCTTTCCTGGGAAAACGCGTCGATTTCTTTAAATAGGTTTGCAATAACCAAGCTGTAAAACCCTTCATAATAAAAAGAATTACTTCCTTCTTGGTCTCTAAATAGTTTTAAAATGTTTTTGTCGAGGTTTTTAAAATCGCAATCAAGCCTTTCCTTAAACTCCGAACGGATAATTTCAACGCTGTTCAGGCATGCCCGTGTATTGGCCTTAAACTTCAATACATGTCCTTTTCTTCCTTTGTTGGCCACAATGGCATTTTGAAATTTAGATATCCGGTTTAGCTTGTTACTGTTTTCAAACCTATGGTCAACAGCCCCACTGGTACAAAAAAGAAATTTAACCGGATGCACATTATCGACCACAAATTGAAATTCAAAATCCTCCAAAAACTCACAATCGTAAAAAACAATGCCCAATCCCCTACTAAAGTTAAACCCTTTTATGGTTCCGTTACCAAATGTTTCAGGTATTTCTACAGCGTATTCGCCACAGTACTCGCTATAATTGGTTTGAAATAAATTGGCTATATCCTTAATAACTTCGTCAATGGGCAACGATTGTACTTTGATGCTTTTCATTTAGGTCGGCTTGTTTTATAGTTTAGTAAGATACTATTATTTGCCCATTATTCATTTATAAATAGCCTGCAATAAAAAAACTAGAGGTAAAACAACTGTTAAAGTTCTATTTTGTTAATTATAGCTTCTATTTCGTTAATACTCCTTCATTTTATTGTTGATTTTTGGGCTCCTACCGCTACATAACAATCAACAAAAATAGATGAAACCCTTATTTATAGCTGATAAAAAGTTAAAATTCATATACAAGCAAATACAACAGCAAATTGGAGGCGAGCCAAAAGATGGCCTAAACATGGGCGTGCAACTCAAAGGCACACATATAAACGGGCATGTTCATGGCATTAGTTTCTCCAATACAATTTCGTATATAAAGTATAAAGTTTCTTTAAAAGAAGATTTGGCCGTTAAGGTTAAAAGTGCCCACCCAAATTCTTCCCTGTATTTTATGTACTGCAACAAAGGTAGTTTCTTGCATATAAAACAGCATGGCAATAGCTGTAAGAAAATTTATGAAAACCAAACGGTAGTGTTAAAGGCCGGAAAGGCCGGGATACGGTTTATAATACCAAAAAACCAAACCAACGACGTCACCATTGTAAAATTTAACCCGAAAGGGTATTTAAAAAAAGAAAAACAATGGGCATCTAACCTGCATGACTTTCAACCGGTTTTTAAAATACTAAACGAAAACGATGATTTTTCGCATTATGGAAACTGCAACCTTAAAATAGCCGAAATTATAGAACAGATTGACAAGGTAAAAGAAACTGGGGTTTTAAAAAACATTTTCATGGAAGGGCACGTAAAATTATTGCTGGCCTTTCTTATACAGCAATACATAAGCGATTTGCGGTATGACACTAATTCTTTTGAGCTTTCTAATTTGGAAATACAAAAAGTTAAGAGAATATCCAGCGCCATAAAGCAGTCTCCCGAAAAGTCTTATTCCATAAAAAAACTTACCTCTCAATATGCCATTACCCCACCAAAGCTCCAAAAAGGTTTTAAGTTGATGTTTGAAAAAACAGTTACAGGCTATATAAAAAATTCAAGACTTGAAATGGCCGAAGAAATGATTAAAAAAAGGGAATATACCATTTCAGAAATTGTATATAAAATTGGTTTTAGCAGTAAAAGTTATTTTTCTAAAATTTTTAAGGAAAAATACGGGTGTAACCCTAAAGATTATCAAGACAACATAAAGAAAAGCCTTAAAAACAATATCAATGAAGCTTAATTTTTTAATAAAAACTACAATTTTATCCATTTAAATGAATCTGGATATGCCATGATTTTCTTTCCCTTAAAGCCAATTTTCACAATCGCGGTTTTTCTGGGGTGTACTTTAGAAGTAGAGTTATGGGTATGGAGCACATAATAAATATCACCATTTTTATTGGTTACCACATCTCCGTGCCCACTACCAAACTCCCCAATGTTTTCCCGGGAAATTAACGGGTTTTCTTTGGCTTTTGCCCAAGGTCCCATTGGACTTTTACTGGTTGCGTAACCAACTGCATAATCGGGGTTTCTAAAATCGTTGGCAGCATAGATTAAATAATACAGTTTGCCTTTTTTTAAAACCGTTGGCCCTTCGGTTACTTTCCAGTCCGAATTTTGGGTATCTTCCCAATCCGCAGAAGCATGGACGCATTCTTTTAAGGTTTCCGGTTTTATGGCTTTTAAGTCGTTTGTCATTTCAGCAACAAAAATCCTATTCCCCTCTTGCAACCTTACATGGTACAAATAGGGAATTCCTTCATCAAAAAAAATAAAGGGATCTATTTGCCTTACCGGTGCTTCTATGGCCTCTTTATTGTTGGTAAAAGGTCCAAGTGGGTTATCGCTAGTGGCTATGGCTATGTTCTCATTGGCAGTATATGCCATGTAATATCTTTCTTTATACCTAAAAACCTGGGGCGCCCAAAATCCCTTTGTGCCAAAAGCATCCCCTTTTTTTAATGCAAAGCCCTCATTAATCCCAGCGGGGCCTTCCCAATTTTTTAAATCTTTAGATGTATATACCAGAAATCCATCGCCTTCTATACGCGCATCGTTCTTTGTTCCGTATAAATAATAAGTTCCGTTATCTTCAAAAATAGTTGGATCGGCCAAATAGATTTGGCCTTCTTCCATCTTTTGCCCAAAAACTTGTGCAGCAAATAAAAATAGAAGAAATATAATTTTATGTAATTTCATTATTGGTTTGGTTCTTTGGTAGGCATCAAATAAAGTCAAGATGCTTTCAAAAGTAGCTAATCCTACCTAAAAAACAGAAATTAAAATTGCCATTGCACAATCTTGTTGTATTTTCTTATGAATGTAACGTAAAGTAAATAGCATGTAACAAATTACTTTTCTATTTTAGATTGAAAAAAATAATTTTACTCGACATAATTCCAGTCAATGCCCGATAGTGGACACAAGATTTGAAAAAACCGATTTAAAAAAAAGAACATTGAATACTTTTACAAGAATAAGCATCGTTACCGTTTTATTTCTATTTTCCATACAAATGCTTCCTCAAACTGGATATAAACTTTGGCTGGATTACAGAAAAGTAAAAAATAGCGAACTTTTGCAGGAATACCGCAACCAGATCCAATCGGCTTATATCCGGCCCGATACCAAAACGCTGGAAATTGCACAAAAAGAGTTAAGTGTGGGCCTTACAGGATTATTAGGAGACAAACCCACTTTTTTGGAACGTCAAAATATAAAAAATGCTATAATCGTTGCTAAAATAAAAGACCTGAACAAAGAGTACCAAACGTTATTTGAACCGTCTAAAATTGAGGAAAACGGATTTCAAATTTCCCATGTAAAAGAAAACATCATTGTTACTTCCAATGATGATATTGGGGTTCTTTACGGTGTCTTTCATTTGCTTAAACACCTGCAAATGAATCTTCCTTTAGAAAAATTACCCATTATCGATGCACCAAAGATAGATTTAAGAATTTTAAACCATTGGGACAATCTCGACCGGTCTGTAGAAAGGGGCTATGCAGGAAATTCCATATGGAAATGGCATAAACTTCCCGGCTATATCGACCAAAGGTATATTGATTATGCCCGGGCAAATGCTTCCGTAGGAATTAACGGAACCGTACTTACCAATGTAAATGCCAACGCCCTTATTTTAACGCCAATGTACATTAAAAAAGTGGCGGCTTTGGCAAATGTTTTCAGGCCTTATGGAATTCGCGTTTATTTAACCGCACGTTTCTCTGCCCCTATTGAAATTGGCAATCTAAAAACAGCGGACCCCTTAAATCCCGAGGTCAGGAATTGGTGGAAGGTAAAAATAGATAGTATCTATAAAGAAATCCCCGATTTTGGAGGCTTTTTGGTAAAAGCAAACTCTGAAGGGCAACCCGGCCCACAAAACTATGGAAGGTCGCATGCCGATGGCGCCAATATGCTGGCCGATGCCTTGGCCCCGCACAAAGGCATTGTAATGTGGCGTGCTTTTGTATACTCTGAGCACGATGCCACCGACAGGGCCAAACAAGCGTATAACGAATTTGTTCCACTGGATGGAAAATATAAGGAAAACGTGCTATTGCTGGTAAAAAACGGGGCAATCGACTTTCAGCCGCGGGAACCTTTTCACCCAATGTTCGGGGCCATGCCCAAAACACCTTTAATGATGGAGTTTCAAATAACACAGGAATACCTGGGCTTTAGCACTCATTTGGTATACTTGCCCAAACTTTATGAAGAAGTTTTGCAAGCCGATACTTACCAACATGGAAAAGGTTCTTTGGTAGCCAAAGTTATTGATGGAACACTTGACCATAAAAAAATAAGTGGCATGGCCGGCGTAGCAAACATTGGAAGCGACGTAAACTGGACCGGGCATCCCTTTGGCCAAGCCAATTGGTATGGTTTTGGCAGATTGTCATGGAATCCTTATTTAAGTGCCAAAACTATTGCCAATGAATGGCTGCGCATGACCTACTCTACCAATGATGAATTTGTAACCCCTATGATTAAAATGTTGCTAATATCACGGGCGGCAGTGGTAAATTACATGACACCGCTCGGGTTGCACCATTTAATGGATACCGGGCATCATTATGGGCCCGGCCCATGGGTATCCAACCTTTCCCGGCCAGAATGGAACCCTGTATATTACCATAAAGCAGATAGCCTTGGCATTGGGTTCAACCGCACACCAACCGGAAGCAATGCCACCGCCCAATATGCCAAACCCGTTGCCGATACTTTTAACAACCTTGAAACCTGCCCGGAAGAATATCTGTTGTGGTTTCATCACCTCCCGTGGGATTATAAATTAAAAAACGGCAATATTTTATGGAACGGACTTGCCTTAAAATATCAGGAAGGTGTGGGTCAGGTAAGAGAAATGCAATCGCTTTGGGAACAAATAAAACCATATTTTTCGGCAGAACAATACCAAGAAGTAGCTATGCTGTTAAGCATACAGCTTAAAGAAGCCAAATGGTGGCGTGATGCATGTATGAGCTACTTTCAAACATTTTCAAAAAAACCATTCCCAAAAGGCATGGAAACCCCAAAACATTCCCTTAACTATTACAAATCCTTGAAATTTCCATATGCCCCCGGTATAAGGCCCTCATGGCACTAAAAAATACAGTAGATGAAAACAATGCTTAATACCATGCGTTGGTTTGGTCCACTAGACAACACCAACCTAATAGACATAAAACAAGCAGGCGCCGAAGGTATTGTTACCGCGCTTCATCACATTCCCGTTGGAGCTGTTTGGAGCGTGGAAGAAATAAAAAAACGACAAAAAACCATACAAAAAGCAGGAATGGAATGGAGTGTCGTTGAAAGCTTGCCCGTACACGAAGCTATTAAACGTAGATCGGGAGACTATCATCAATACATTAAAAATTATAAAGAAAGTATTAAAAACTTGGCGGCTTGTGGTATTCATGTTGTTACCTACAATTTCATGCCCATTCTCGATTGGGTGCGCACCGACCATAATTACCTTAACCCGGATGGCTCGAAAACATTGCTGTTCAATAAAATTGCATTTGCTTACTTTGACATTCATCTTTTAAAAAGGCCCCATGCCAACAACGATTATTCTGAAGAAGAAAAAAAAGAGGCCAAAGAATATGGCAATTCCTTAAGCGAAGCCGATAAAAAAACACTTTTTAAAAATACTTTATTAGGACTTCCCGGTAGCACCAAAAATTTTACTGCTGATGAAATATTAAGCCTTTTAGAAAATTACAGACATATCGACAATCAAAAATTGCGGGAAAACCTAATATATTTTTTAGCTGAAATTATTCCCATTGCCGAATCTCATAAGGTAAAAATGGCCATTCATCCCGACGATCCTCCTTTTTCGGTTTTAGGGCTGCCAAGAATAGTTTCAACTGAAGAAGACTTGCTACATATCTTTCAGTCGGTTGCTTCAAATGCAAACGGATTGTGTTACTGCACCGGATCGTTGGGCGCACATCCGGAGAACAATTTAACGGCCATTATAGACCGTTTTGGTGACCGCATACATTTTCTGCATCTTCGAAATGTCATTAGAATAAATAAAAACATTTTTAAAGAATCTCCACATCTTCAAGGTTCTAATAATATGAATATAATCGTGGAAAAAATTATCCTCCTAATGCAAAAAAGAGCAGAAAGGCTCCCCATGCGCCCCGACCATGGTTTTTTGCATACTTTGGAAGAAGGTAAAGAGCATTATCCTGGATATTCCCTTATTGGCAGGCTTAAAGGACTTGCCGAGCTACGTGGACTGGAACAAGGAATATTACATAAACTTGAAGAAAGTTAATTGCAATTCTTGCTTTTATTTTTAAAATTCAAAATATTGATAAACAGTATTTTACCGTTCGAAACAACACCTTATTCTCTCTGCAATACCAGCTATGTCTGCAATTTTAACTTCTATGTAACATGAAGTAAAGGATGTGTAACATAACACAGCCGGTAATCAAGTCCTTCAAAATAGCTTTGTTAAGCAAACCCATATTAATTGGGAACCTTATTTTCAAAAACCGAAATCGATTGCGTGTAAAGTTAATCCACAACTCCTCTTTGTGAATTAATCTCAACCGCATGGTTAAGAAAGACAAGTTCAGTAAAAGGAAATTTGTCAATCGATTTTTGTTATAAAATCATAATAAGGTTGAAGTGTTGAATATTAACTTATTGCAAACTATGTAAAACTTTCTAACATCAAAATTTTATGAAACATTTTAAATTTAAAAAGTTATTATTTATAATGAGCCTCTTCTTTTTTGGGCTGGTTCATGCGCAACAAGACATTATTGTTTCTGGAACAGTACAGGATGCGTCAGGCCCGCTGCCAGGTGTAAATGTATTGGTGAAAAATGCCAATACGGGTACTACTACAGATTTTGACGGAAATTATACCCTAAGTGGGATAAATGCCCAATCGACCCTAGTTTTTAGTTATATAGGCTATAAAACAAAAGAGATCCCTGTAAACAGTCAAACAACTATAAATGTAGACATGGAAATTGACGCACAGTCTTTAGAAGATGTGGTGGTGGTAGGTTATGGTACCCAAAACCGGGAAGAAGTTACCGGTGCCATTTCCTCAATTGATTCTGATGCTATTGAAAGTGTCCCCGTGGCAACCGCCGACCAAGCATTACAAGGCAGGGCTCCCGGCGTAAATGTTATAAACAGCGGGGCTCCCGGAAATGCTCCTGTAGTTAGGATACGTGGGTTGGGGACACCCAACAACAATACACCCCTCTATGTTATAGACGGAATTATTTCTTCTGGAATGGCCAATTTAAACCCAAACGATATAAAGTCTATTGAGGTTTTAAAAGATGCAGCCACAACAGCCGTATATGGTTCTAAAGGTTCCAACGGTGTAATTTTAATTACCACAAAAAGCGGAAAGCCCAGTGAAAAGGCTTCTTTAACTTTTGATACCTATACCGGCGTAAACTTTGTAGATGCCCGATATGATGTTTTAGATACCGATCAATATATTCAATATGCCAGCGAAATTGGCCCAACTCCAGAAAGGATTTCCAATCCCGAATATGCCGATATGATGACCAACAATACCAATTGGCAAGATGCACTATTTAGACCCGGATTAATGCAAAACTACAACTTGGGCCTTTCCGGGGGCAATAGTAACAGCAATTATAGGTTTTCGGGAGGCTATTTAAGTCAGGAAGGAGCCGTTGTTGAAACCAAATACGAACGCTTTAACTTTAGGGCAAATAGTAACTTTACTTTTGGCAAACTAAAAATTGGAGAAACCTTGGGGCTATCGTTCGATAAGCAAAACCCCGAAAGGGACAGTGGCGGACGCTCCATATTTGAACATGCCATTAAAATTGCCCCGTACATCCCTATATACAACGAAAACAACCTTGGTGGATTTCAAGGACCGAGTAGCGCCATTGACGGACAGGATGCAGAAAATCCCATTAGGGCACAAACCATTGGCGAAGTAGAAAACAAATCTATTGATGTTGTGGGGAGTATTTTTGCCGAATATGAGCTTTTTAATTCCCTGACTTTTAGAACCCAAGTTGGTTTGGACTACAGTAATTTTAAAAACAGCTCGTTCATTCCTTCATATAATGATGATGAAACGTCGACCAACAGCACTAGTTTTGCCCAAATAGATAAAAACACCGGGATATACCAATCGCTTACCTATACCAACAGTTTTACCTACAAGAAAACTTTTGCCGATGTTCATAATCTGGAACTGCTTCTTTTATCCGAACGCCAGGAAATAAAGAATGAAAGTGTAAACGCAAGAAGTACAAACGACATATCAGACAATGTAAACCAGCTTTCTACAAATGGTGTTGACCTAGGGTCGTCTTCTTCAGAATATTTAAGGATTGGTTATTTAGGGCGTATCAATTATAATTTTAACCGTAAATATTTGTTTGCTGCGTCCATACGCCGCGATGCTTCTTCGAGATTCGGAAAAAACAACCGCTGGGGGTGGTTTCCGTCGTTCTCGGCAGGATGGAACATTGGCAAGGAAGAATTTATGAGCAATAGCCCATTCAGCAATTTAAAACTTCGTGGAAGTTGGGGTAAAACAGGAAACGACAATATTGGCGATTACCTATACAGCTCTACCCTGCTTACCAATTTTATATACCCTATTGGCGGAAGTGCCGTACAGGGAACCACGGCTAGCGGACTGGCAAACCCAGACCTTAAGTGGGAAGAAACAACCATGAAAAACCTTGGCCTGGATGTAGGCCTTAACAACGATCAATTTACTTTGTCTTTTGAATATTTCAACAACCGAAGCGACGATTTGCTTATTAACAGGCCTTTACCGCTATCTCAAGGTTTTAATAACCCGAACGTTACAGAAAATGTCGGGTCGGTAAAAACAACCGGAGTAGAATTCAATTTAGGATATAATGATTATGAAGGAGATTTTACCTGGTCGGCCAATCTAAATTTCAGTTCCACTAAAAACGAGGTTATTTCTTTAGGAGAAGGTGGTGAGAACAGGGAATTGACCGGCGGTAATTTTGAAGGTGAAAACATTTCGAGAATTACGGTTGGCGAACCTCTATTCTATTTCTATGGATTGAAAACAGACGGTATTTATCAAAATCAAGCGGAAATTGATGAAGTGTTAACAGAAAACCCAGATCAAACAGTGGTACAACCGGGAGACATCCGCTTTATGGACCTAAATGGAGATGGAGCGATTAATGCCGATGATAAAACCAA
Organism: Galbibacter sp. PAP.153; assembly: GCF_037029175.1. Lineage (NCBI taxonomy): Bacteria > Pseudomonadati > Bacteroidota > Flavobacteriia > Flavobacteriales > Flavobacteriaceae > Galbibacter > Galbibacter sp. PAP.153. Next base: position 33,367 of record NZ_JAZEUN010000011.1, read on the forward strand.
AATTGGTGATCCTTACCCAGATTTCATGCTCGGACTTAACTTAAATGCCCAATACAAAAACTTCGACCTTAACCTGTTTATCAACGGGTCTTATGGAAACGATGTCTACAATACCAATATATACGATTTACAAGGCATGACACGCTTGTTCAATTCAGGAACCGAAGTGCTCGATAGATGGACCGGACCGGGGACTTCAAATACAATCCCGAGAGCTCTCGGGGCCGACCAGAATGCAGGGGCATCCGACCGCTATGTAGAAGATGGATCTTATACCCGGTTAAGGAATTTGGTCGTGGGGTATACCATTCCAACCAGTGTTTTTAATAATGCCATTTCAAAATTCAGAATATATGTAAGTGGCCAAAATTTGATTACCATTACCGATTATTCAGGGCTCGACCCCGAAATAGGGCAATACTCCCTTAACAATCAAAACACAAGAACACAATTTGAAATAGGAATTGACCGCGGAAATTACCCACAACCAAAATCAGTGCTGCTAGGCTTACAACTTGAATTTTAAAAAAAATATTATGAATACTATAAAATTAATTGTTGCATTATTTTCAATCGGACTGCTATTCAATTCATGCGATACGGATGGACTGGAACTGGAAAATCCCACCGAATTGTCGCCAGAAACCTATTTTGAAAATGAAAACCAGGTAAAATCGGCTGTAAATGCCGTATACGCAAACCTACAGACCATAGGCATGTACAGTAGAAATTACTACTATATCATGGACAATATGGCGCACGACAATGAAGGGAACCCACAATTGGAGGCCAATAAAAGGCTCTTTCTCAATTTTTCGTTCGATGCCAGTTCCGAGCTTGTCAATCAATTATGGGACAGTTCTTTCCGTGGGATCAACAAAGCAAATTTTGTGATTGGGAATGAAGAAAAAATCAATGCCATTCCAGCATCATTCTTAAGTCAAACACAAAAAAATAAATATATAGGCGAGGCCAAATTCCTTAGGGCCTTGTATTATTTTAACCTCGTGAGCCGTTATGGCGGCGTACCACTAATTACTACCATTCCAGAAAATGGGCAAGGAATTCCCAGAAGCTCTATAGATGATGTATATGCCCAGATTATTACAGATTTACAAGATGCTTCGCAAACCCTTTTGTCTAAAGATGTAGAAGAAAGTGGTAGGGCCACCAAAGGCGCAGCATATGCATTGCTTGGAAAAGTTTACCTATACCGCGAAAATTATACTGAAGCCCTTAATGCTTTCAACAACGTTTATGGGGTGTATTCCCTAACAGATGATTATTTTGACAATTTTAGGGAAGAAACAGAGCATGGACCCGAATCTATATTTGCGGTAGAATATGATGACGATATGGGGAACAACGCTTTTTGGAATTCAACGGTAAGCGGCGAAGGGCCCAATGAAGCAAGTTTAAGAGGGCAATCGTATGGAATGTTCGATTGGTTTAATACCTACCCGTCTGATGATCTTTTGGATGAATTTGAAGATGGAGACCCACGTTTTGATGCTAGTTTTTATTTAGTGGGCGATGAATATGCCGGAGGTACCATTACTGAAATTAGCCTTGGAAGAAGGGCCGGATGGAGAAAATACCAAAACTACTATAAAGATGCCAATGAAGATCTACAATCGGGCATTAATTTTAGTATTATCCGTTATGCCGATGTATTGTTAATGATGGCCGAAGCAGCAAATGAGGTGGTAGACCAATCCACTGCCATTGGTTATATAAACGAGGTTCGCGACCGCGTAAATATGCCGTTGCTATCAGACGGGATGTCTAAAAATGAAGTTTTTCAAGCTATTATACATGAGCGAAAAGTAGAATTGGCCGGAGAGCAGGTACGTTTTGCAGATTTGGTACGCTGGGGATTAGCTGCACAAGAGTTAAGCCAATATGGTTTTCAAGAAGGGATTCATGAAATAATGCCAATCCCAGAAGCTGAAATCAGTTCAAATGAAAACATAAACAGCGAAGACCAAAACCCGGGATACTAAATTTCTATTTCACACTAATAACTTAAGTCCGAAGCAATTATACTTCGGACTTTTTTTTGATGCCTTCAATTCTAACGTAGAATAAAAAAAATTCATATTAAAAATTAATATTAAAAATGTAAGATAATTATTGTTATATAAAAGTTAATTTATAAGTATGTAACCTACCGAAAACTAAATGTAACAAAACGGCAATGAATACATAATGTAACTCCTAATTTTAAAATTATAAAGCATATCAACATAAGAAAACGTTGTAGTAGGTCAAAAAACCTTTAACCAACCTAGAAAGATATCCTTTATTAAAATGCATTAAACTAACTATAATTAAAAAGTCTAACCAAACAAATTAAATCTATGCAAAACTCAATTTTACGATTTTTTTCGAAAAAAAGTTATCGCTGGCATATCCTGCCCGGATACTTTTTAATATGGCTGCTGATGTCCATGAACACCGTTGATGCTCAATCATCGGTTACCGGAACTGTAGTAGACGATTCGGGAGTCCCTATCCCCGGCGTTAATGTTATTCTAAAGGGCAGCAACACTGGAACAACATCCGACTTCAATGGGGAGTATACCATTAATGTGCCCAATGAAAGTGCAATCCTTGTCTTTTCTTTTGTCGGTTTCGACACACAGGAAATCCCCGTTGGGAATAAAACCACCATCGATGTACAAATGGCCATAAGCACCTCTACTCTTTCAGAAGTAGTTGTAGTTGGTTACGGTAGCCAGCGCAGGGAAGATGTTACGGGTTCCATTGCTTCCATTAAAGGCGGACAATTACAAGAAGTCCCGGCACCAAATATCTCCCAAGCCTTGCAAGGAAGGGTTGCCGGTGTAGAAATGACCCCTACTTCTTCCAAGCCCGGAGCTTCCATGCAAATCCGTATCCGTGGTACACGCTCCTTAAATGCCAGTAACGACCCATTGATTGTTCTTGACGGAATCCCTTTTGCGGGATCTATTGGAGATATCAATCCCAACGACATTCAAAGTCTTGATATATTGAAAGATGCATCGGCATCGGCTATTTATGGGTCAAGGGGCGCCAATGGTGTTATCTTGATTACCACCAAAAAAGGACAAGTTGGACAAGAAGCCAAGATAACTTACAACGGATATTCCGGAATTAAGACCCTCTTCTCAAGGTTCCCGATGATGAACGGAGAAGAGTTTGCCGCCTTGCGTGCAGAAGCCGGTCAATATCAAAATACATTAGACGAATCAGACGATATCAACACCGATTGGCAAGACCTCATTTTTGAAACAGGAGTGCTCATGAGCCATGACATAGGAATTACCGGAGGCACACAAAAAGGTAGTTATAATTTTGGCCTCGGTTATTATAAAGATGATGGTGTTGTTCCCTTGCAGGAATACGAGCGTATTTCGTTACGGGCAAATCTTGACCAAAGAATCGGGAATATTTTTCGGGTTGGCCTAACAACCAATAACAATTATGCCATTACCGATGCCAGTGGAATACCCGCCGTTGGAATGGCATTGGGCAGATCGCCAATAGCAAACCCGTATAATGAAGATGGAAGCCTGAAAAATACCATACTTGAACAAACATCGGGGGCACAATGGGTTCCTACCAATGACCGTTTTTATTCTTTAGGCGATAAATATATTAATCAAAATAGGGCCTTTAGCTCTTATAACAGTATTTTTGGAGAAATTGAAATTCCATTCATAAAAGGGTTAAAATACCGGATTAATTTAGGACTTAACTACCGCCAAAGCAACGATGGAAATTATACAGGTGAAGGGGTTTTTAGCGGTAATCCGGAAAATGTGTCTACCGCTTCGGTAGCCAATTCGCATACCACCAGTTGGACCGTGGAAAACCTTTTAACTTACGAAAGGACCTTTGCCGAAAAACACAAACTTAACTTAACTGCATTATATTCATCTCAAGAGGAACGCTACAACAGGTCGTACATGTCGGCCATGGACATTCCATCAGATCATTTTCAATTTTACAACATTGGCCGGGCCGAAGGACAGATAAACGTAGATCCTGCCCAGCAATGGTATTCTGTATGGGGCCTAATGTCTTATATGGGACGGGCCATGTATTCTTATAACGATAAATATATGTTAAGTGCTACTTTCCGTTCAGACGGTTCGTCAAGATTGGCAGATGGGCATAAATGGCACTCCTACCCTGCCGTTTCCGCAGGATGGAACATTACCAATGAATCTTTTATGGAAAATAGTAGAAACATCGACCTGATAAAATTAAGGGTAGGTTATGGACAAACGGCCAATCAAGCAATAGATCCATATAAAACATTAGGGTTGCTCAATACAAGGCCTTATAATTTTGGCGATCAATTTACTACGGGTTATTATGTATCCGAACTTCCCAATGCCGATCTGGGCTGGGAATATTCCGAAACATGGAACTTTGGATTGGATTTTTCATTCTTTAACAACAGGCTTTCGGGAACTGCCGAATATTATATTCAAAATACAAAAGATGTACTGCTTGGGGTCAATCTTCCATCTACATCGGGTGTAAATAGTTATACCGCCAATATCGGGCAGACCCAAAACAAAGGGGTCGAGCTTTCCTTAAACGGTGTAATTTTTGACAATCCCAATGGGTTTACCTGGGAGGCCGGGTTAAATATCTATGCCAATAGAAACAAATTGGTGTCACTGGCCTCTGGACAAGAACGCGATGAAGCTAACTGGTGGTTTGTGGACCATCCTATTGATGTAATTTACGATTATGAAAAAGTGGGGCTTTGGCAGGAAGACGACCCTTATTTAGACATTCTGGAGCCCGGTGGGAATCCAGGAATGATTAAGGTAAAATACACTGGAGAATACAATGCAGATGGCACCCCGGTACGGGCAATAGGGGCCGATGACCGTCAGATTATGAGCCTTCAACCCGATTTTCAAGGCGGATTTAATACGCGCTTGGCCTATAAAAATCTAGACCTTACGGCGGTTGGGGTTTTTAAAAGCGGCGGGGTTTTAATTAGTTCGCTGTATTCATCTTCTGGTTACTTGAATACATTAAATGGTCGTGCCGGAAATAATGTTAAGGTAGACTATTGGACTCCTGAAAACACAGATGCTAAATATCCAAAACCTGGCGGAATACAAAGTAGCGACAATCCAAAATATGGAAGTACTTTAGGGTATTTTGATGCTTCTTTCTTAAAAGTGCGTACCATATCGTTGGGGTATAATTTTGATCAGGATTTTATTACAAATGCAGGAATAGACAGGTTTAGAATTTACTGCACCGTGCAAAACCCATTTGTACTTTTCTCTCCTTATCACGACGAATCGGGAATGGATCCCGAAACCAACTCCTATGGCGATGAAAATGTGGCCGTTGGTGGCCAAAGGCGCTTGCTCATAATCGGGACAAACACACCGGCAACACGCAATTATTTGGTGGGTATAAATCTAACATTTTAAAAAAAGGAACAATGAAACGTATATACAAAAAGAGCTTTATAGCAACAGCATTACTGATATTTTTCCTTGGATCGTGTTCTAAAGATATTTTAGAAGAACAACCTCGGAGTATTTACGAACCGGGATATTTTAAAACTGAAAATGGCGTTCTTGGTGGCTTAACGGCCATGTACGCACATTTACGGTATATATATGGGCAGGCCTATTACTATAATTCGTGCCTTACCGGTACAGATGAAGCCACCTATGCCCAAAGTGCCGATGGAAATTTTAAGGACATGGACCTTTCGGGCGTGGGGCAATTAACGGCCGCCACAAGTAGAGCCGATGTTCTTTGGGGTACAGCCTTTACCAATATTAATACGGCAAGTGGTATTATTGAAAATGCTTCTGAAGTTGAAAATATTTCGGATGCCCTTATTGCAGAAGCGCGCTTTTTTAGGGCTTTCGATTATTTCTTATTGGTGCAGACCTTTGGCGGTGTCCCATTAGACTTAGGTGCCGGGGAACTTAAATTCAATACTTCAACATCAAGGACTTCCGTTAGGAATACGGTTCCGGAAGTATACACAAAGGCTATTTTTCCAGATTTAGTTACTGCCGTTAACGACTTGCCCGTTGACGGACGCGTAACCGGCGGGGCTACCAAAACCCTTGCCCGGCTTTATTTGGCCAAGGCATACCTAACATACGGATGGTGGCTGGAAAACCCAAACAATATCCCTACATATCCAGAATCTGGCCGCACCGACCCGGCCGGTCATGATGCACAATGGTACTTTCAACAAGCCTACGATGTGGCAACGGCAGCCATAGACAATCCCGGGCCATTTATGTTACAGGAAACTTATTACGACGTAAATCTGGCCTCCAATGACAGAAATAGTGAAATATTGCTATATGCCGACCATACCGAAGATAGCGAACTGTACAATGGCGGAAGCCTTACATACGGAAGTGGTGCTGCCCCCGACAATTTTGCCGTTTGGATGATGACATGGAACTATACCAACCTTAAAAGCGCTTTAGATGCTGCTTGGACCCAAGAAGCAAGCTCTGTACAGAGAGAGGCCGCTCAGGCATACGGCCGTCCGTGGACCCGTATGTGCCCAACTATTGATGTTGTGGAAAATACTTTTGCCGATAAAACAACCGATTCCAGATACGATGGAACCTTTGTAACCACCTTTCGTGCAAACTGGCCAAAAGCAGGCCTTGATGCGGCTTTCATGTACGGCGCCAATTCAATGGAAATATACCCCGGAGATGCCGTATTAACTTTCTTGGACGAAGAGCCCTCGGGAAGCATAGACTATTCCAACACACAATACAATAGCGGAATCGGTGCCGGCGTATTGCCCGGCAGGCCAGACTTTGTAATTTCCCCGCAGGGAATAAGTAGGTTTACATATCCGGGGCTCTGGAAATTGGGTACCTATCGTACCGATAATGGTGATGGATTGGGGCAGCCTAATGCCGGAAGCACACGTCCTTTTAATATTGCCAAGTTTTCCGAACTTTACTTTGTAGCGGCCGAGGCGGCTGTTAAAGGAGCTTCGGGAAGCAGAAGTGCCCGCGATTTGATTAACGTTATTCGTGAACGTGCCGGAAAATGGCGTTGGGACAATAACGGAAATGAAGAAAAAATTGCCGATTACAGTGCCGATATGGCCAGTGCCACGCCAACAACTATAGACATTGATTATGTTTTGGCTGAACGCTCGCGGGAATTTTATGGAGAAGGATACCGCTGGTTCGATTTGGTTCGAACACAAAAGTGGGAAGAACTTGCTGCATCCTATACTATTTGCGGACCCGAACTTGGCAATCATACGCCTGAAACATTTACAAGGACCATTGAAGATTACCATTATTTACGTCCTATCCCCCAAGGGCAACTGGATGGTATGGAAATGACAGAGGCCGAAAAAGATGCTTATCAAAACCCGGGATATCAATAAGAATAATCAATCATCAGCAGTTGGATGTTAAATTGATTAGTTTATTTAGTTAGCGGATTGAAATAGAGCCTCTCTTGAACAGAGTCGCTCTATTTCTTTCTATTTTTAGAAAAATCATTCACCTAAAAAATAAGTAAGCATTTTTCTCTTATCAATAACCAACAGAATTTAAATTCATGAAAATTAACATTAAAGAAATACTCCTTATAGTTTTTGCTTTCCTTGTTATAAACAACCTACAATCACAGGAAAAATATGTGGTCAATACATCCATCGATAATGGTTTTGCCCTTGCTGAAAACAATAATGTTGCTCCTATTTTATATAGCGACATGGATTATAAAGGGGTGCAAAAAGTAATTTTGGACTTGCAGAAAGATATTGAAAGTGTTTCTGGGGCTACCCCAAAACTTTATACAGATATCGATAATTTGAAGGATTCTCCCATTATTGTGGGCACGCTAGGTAAAAGCCCTATTATAAATCAATTAATTGAAAAAAAGTTAATTGATGAATCCAGCTTGAATGGCAAATGGGAAAAATTCATTATAAAAACCATACAAAATCCATTTCCTGGAATTAAGGAAGCTTTGGTCATTGCAGGATCAGACAAACGTGGCACCATATACGGAATTTACGATCTGTGCACACAAATTGGGGTATCGCCGTGGCATTTTTGGGCTGATGTCCCCGCTAAAAAAGCTTCAAAAATTTATATAACTCCGGGAACACATACAATGAACGAACCTAAGATAAAATACCGAGGTGTCTTTATTAATGATGAAGCTCCGGCACTTTCGGGTTGGGTGTATGAAAATTACGGCTCTTTTAATGCTGAATTCTACAATAAAGTTTTCGAACTTATTTTAAGACTAAAAGGCAATTATTTATGGCCTGCCATGTGGGGGCGTATGTTTTATGTAGATGACCCAAAAAACAAAGACTTGGCCGACGAATATGGCATTGTAATGGGCACATCTCACCACGAACCGCTAACAAGGGCCCATGCCGAATGGAAAAAATTTGGAACCGGTGCTTGGGATTATAGCACCAATGCAAAAAATCTGGAAGCATTTTGGCGTGCTGGAATGGAAAGAATGGGAAATACAGAAACCATTGTTACCATTGGGATGCGTGGCGATGGCGACGAACCCATGACGGAAGGCACTGCCATTGAACTCTTGGAAAATATTGTAAAAAAACAACGGGGGATTATTGCAGATGTTACCCAAAAAGACATTACCAAAACACCTCAATTGTGGGCACTTTACAAAGAAGTACAGGACTATTACGACAAAGGGATGCGGGTACCCAAAGATGTAACCCTTTTGCTCTGCGACGACAATTGGGGGAATATTAGGAAACTGCCCGTCCCGTCTGATACGCTTCGCCCCGGTGGATATGGAGTTTATTATCATTTTGACTATGTTGGCGGACCGAGGAATTATAAATGGATAAACACCAACCAGATTGAAAGGACTTGGGAACAAATGCATTTGGCATACAAGCACGGGGTTAAAAACATATGGATTGTAAACGTGGGCGACCTAAAACCTATGGAACTACCCATTTCGTTTTTTTTAGATTTTGCATGGAATCCAGAAAAATGGAACGCTAATAACCTTCCGGATTATTATGTGCAATGGAGCCGCAGCATTTTTGGGAATATGCATGCCGAAGAAATCGCCGATATTCTTATGAAATACACAAAGTATAATTCCAGAAGAAAACCCGAGTTGCTTTCTGCTAAAACATACAGCATTGTTAATTATGGTGAATCCGACCGTATTCAAAAAGAATTTGAAGCATTATCTAACAAGGCAAAGCACATATATGAGAAAATTCCCAAAGCCTACAAAGATGCCTATTATCAATTGGTGCTGTTTCCGGTATTGGCAAGCGCCAATTTAAACAACCTATACATAGAAACGGCAAAAAACAATTATTATGCCGCTCAAGGAAGGGCGCTTACCAATGAAACTGCTAAAAATGTAAAAAATTTATTTGCCAACGATTCCATTCTCACCAATTATTACCATACAAGCCTAGCCAACGGAAAATGGAACCACATGATGTCTCAAACCCATATCGGGTATACTTCCTGGCAAGAACCCAGATACAATGTCATGCCAAAAATAAACCACATAACCATTAAGGATGAGGCTGCAATGGGCATTGCCATTGAAGGTTCCAACAATTGGTATCCAGAAATTAAGGAAGGATTGGAACTTCCCGAATTTGTATCTTATGGAAACGAAACGCATTTTATTGAAATCTTTAATAGCGGAAAAGAAAGCTTTAAATACAACATTAAACCTGCCAACAATTGGTTACGGTTTTCCCAGAGCAAAGGCACCATAAAAGAGCAAAAAAGAATATGGATAAGCCTACAGCAGGAAAAAATCCCGAATGGGCAACATGAAACCCATTTTACAATACAAAAGGGTACCGAACAAGTAAAGGTTAAAGTAAAGATTAATAACCCTCAACAAACAGATATTAATGGTTTTATGGAAAACGACGGTTATATTTCCATGGAAGCAAAAAACTATTCCCGCTCCGTGGGCACAGAAGATATAAATTGGATTACGGTACCAAACTTAGGGAAAACTTCTTCTGGGGTAACTACCCTGCCCGTTACCATTGGCATTGAAAAAATTACGGAAAGCTCGCCAAGGCTGGAGTTCGACTTTCATTCATTTTCTTCAGGTACGGTAAAAATCCATGCTTACTTCTCCCCCACGTTAAATTACAACCCAAGCATTGGCCACTATTACGGTATTGGCATCGATGAGGATGCCCCAAAGGTCATTAACTTTCATGAAAACGACAATGAACACAACTGGAACCAATTGGTTGCAAACAACATAAAAATTATAACAACCAAACTACCCCTTGATAAAGGAGACCATACCCTAAAATATTACATGAAAAACAGTGGTTTGGTGCTCCAAAAAATAGTCATTGAAACCCAACCGTTAAAAGAAAGCTATTTAGGGCCCGATGAAAGTGTTGAAATAAAAAAATAATTATTTTACTGATAACAAATATATGCACCATACACGCAACAGAATAAAAATAGTTTGGCTTCTTGCCATTGTTTTAACAGGATGCCAAACAACGGCCAAAAAGCAACAGGATACTAAAAATACTGCTCAGGCAACACCAAAAAATATGGAAACAGGTTCCCCAAAACCTTTAATAACCAACATGTATACCGCCGATCCCTCGGTACATGTGTTCAACAACAAACTCTATATTTATCCTTCGCACGATATCGACTCCAAAATTGCCAACGATGCAGATGGAAATCATTTTAATATGAGGGATTATCATGTTTTTTCCATGGACAGCATTCCCGGCAAGGTAACCGACCATGGAACGGCATTGGACGTAGACCAAGTGGCTTGGGCAAAAAAGCAACTATGGGCTCCCGATGCCGCCGAAAAAAACGGTACTTTTTTCTTTTATTTTCCCGCCAAGGATGCCAATAATGTTTTTAGGATTGGTGTTGCCACTGGAAAAAAGCCCGAAGGCCCTTTTAAGGCGTCAAACACTTATATCTCGGGTAGTTTTAGTATCGACCCTAGTGTTTTTAAAGATGATGATGGCAGTTATTATATGTATTTTGGCGGTATTATGGGCGGTCAATTACAAAAATGGACAACTGGAAGCTATGCTCCCGAAGATGTCTATCCGGCCGAAGACAGCAGTGCCCTCTGCCCCAAAATTGCCAAACTGTCCAGCAATATGATAAATTTTGAAGAACCCCCAAAAGACATTCAGATTATCGACAAAAACGGGAAACCATTGTTGGCAGGAGACCATGAAAGGCGTTTTTTTGAAGCAGCTTGGATGCATACATACAATGGGAAATACTATTTCTCGTATTCTACCGGAGATACACATAAAATTGTGTATGCCACTGCAAACAATCCTTATGGGCCATTTACTTACCAAGGCGTTATATTAAAACCTGTTGTTGGGTGGACCACTCACCATTCCATTGTAAAATTCAAAGGAAAATGGTATCTTTTTTTTCACGACAGTTCCTTATCAGAAGGAAAAACACATTTAAGATGCATAAAAGTTACCGAATTACATTATAACAAAGATGGAAGCATACAAACCATCGATCCATATTCAAAATAATAAGAACATGAAAAACCTAAGGCAAATTGTAGCTGTTTTATTCATTTTAACAACTTTCAATTTATCAAGTCAAATAAGCCTTCCCAAATTAATTTCAGATGGAATGGTATTGCAACGTGATATCCCCATAACGGTATGGGGCTGGGCTTCCGCAGAAGAAAACATAACTATTTTGTTTAAAGGAAAAACCTATCATACCAAAGCCGGCCAAAACGGGAATTGGGAAGTTGACCTTGAAGCAGGAAAAGCTGGCGGGCCCTATACAATGCGCATTAGTGGCTCGAATACCATAGAAGTAAACAATATTTTGGTGGGCGATGTATGGGTATGCTCCGGACAGTCTAACATGGAAATTCCCATGTCGAGGGTAAAACCTTTGTATGAAGCTGAAATTCCAAAGGCCAACTATCCAACGATTCGTTATTTTGAAGTACCTAAAACCTATAATTTTAGTGGAGAGCAAGAGCAAATTGATGGAGGGAAATGGTTAAATACCACGCCAGAAACCGTACTTAACTTTTCTGCAATTGCCTATTTTTTTGCAAAGGACCTAACAGAACGTTACCAAGTCCCTATTGGCTTAATCAATACTAGCTTGGGAGGCTCGCCAGCCGAGGCATGGTTGAGTGAAGATGCCCTAAAAAAATTCCCAAAAGCCTATAACGAGCTGCTGCTGTATAAAGACAGTACCTATGTTAACGGCATTATTTCCGGGGACCGGGAACGAATTGCCAATTGGTACAGGGAGGTAAACACCAACGATCTGGGAAATGCCCAACATTGGGAAACATTGAATATCGACTCGGCCAAGGATTGGACAAATATGGAAATCCCCGGCTATTGGAACGACCAGATAGAGACCCGCTTTAACGGCGTTGCATGGTACAAAAAAGCCTTTAAAATTTCCCCTGCACATAAAGATGTTTCGGGCAAGCTTTTGCTGGGCCGTATTGTCGATGCAGATTCTGTATTTATAAATGGTCATTTTATAGGCAATACCACATATCAATATCCGCCAAGGAGATATAATATCCCAGAAAACATTTTAAAAGAAGGTGAAAACCAAATTACCGTAAAGGTTATAAACGAACGCGGCAAAGGCGGATTTGTGCCCGAAAAACCTTATCAAATAGTACTAAACGATACTACCATTTCCCTTACCGGAACTTGGAAATTTAAAAAAGGGGTTGCTAAAGAACCTTTAAAACCGCAAACCTTTGTGCGATGGAAGCCCGCAGGCCTTTTTAACGCCATGATTGCTCCATTGCTAAACTATAAAATACAGGGTGTTATTTGGTACCAAGGAGAATCCAATACGGGCAGCCCTGACGAATACCAAGCCCTTTTTTCCACGCTTATCAACGAATGGAGGGCACGGTGGGAGCTCGGTGATTTTCCGTTCTTGTACGTGCAACTGGCCAATTTTATGAAGTCTACCACAAATCCCGAGGAAAGTAACTGGGCAATGTTAAGAAACCAACAATTAAAAACCTTAACAACCCCTAATACCGGAATGGCCGTAACGATAGATATTGGAGAGTGGAACGATATTCATCCGTTGAACAAAAAAGATGTTGGGCACCGTTTGGCACTCTTGGCAGAAAAAATTGCATATCATGAGAAAAACACGGTGGCTTCTGGACCCCTATATAAATCTTCTGAAATTAAGGGCAATAAGATTGTTGTTTCATTTAACGGCATTGGCAGCGGATTGGTAGCAAAGAACGGAGATTCCTTACATTCTTTTGCCGTTGCGGGAGCCGATAAAAACTATGTGTGGGCAAAAGCAACGATACATAACAATAAGGTAATTGTTTGGAGCAATTCCATAGCCAACCCAAAATATGTTAGGTATGCTTGGGCCAATAACCCAGATAAGGCCAATTTGTACAATAAAGAAGGGCTTCCCGCCAGTCCTTTCCAAACTGAATAGTACTTTAAGAATAGTTATTCTTGGGCAATAACAGGCTTTTTTAGGTATCTCATAATGTTGTTACCCCACCCAAAGGTGGTTCTAACCTGTTTGTAAATGGTTGATAGCCTCTTTAAAGATGCCTCATTGCCCTTGCAAAGAGCCTCCATGTGTCTCCCGGCACGGGTAATGGGGCATACTGGAACGGGGTATGCCCCTTTCTTTAAAGCCCCTACCCCCTACCGGAAGGATGCAGCAGCCCACCCAAAGGTGGTTCGAAGCACCTTTGGGTGGGCCAAGGAGTATGTTTAAATAGTCAATAGACATGTCCGAAAAGGGTACATACCCTTTATTTAGAGCCCCCGGCCCCATGCCGCAAGGGGGCAGATGTCGTTCTTTGTAGGCCCCGTACCCCCTTTTAAAATGGAGCAATGGGCATGACCAAAGGGGGAATAAGAGGCATAAAAAGGCCATACCCCCCTTGTTTATCCTAAAAAAGATATTTTGTGCTATGCCTTTAACATGGCCCACGTATCTAACTTGCCATGGATTCGTGCTCGTTTATATATTCTTTTTTAAGATGCGAATCTTTATACACTTTTGGCGAAACCCCATAGAACTCTTTAAAACTTGAAGAAAATTTAGAAACATGCGAGAAACCGGTTGCATAAGTCACTTCAGAAATACTTAAATTTTTGGTGGCCAACAAATCGCCGGCTTGTTTTAACCTGATGTTCCTCACATAATCACGCGCCGATTGATTGGTTAGCTCTTTAAGCTTTCTATATAGGTGAACCCTGCTTATACCAATTTCCCTGGCAATCATTTCTACGTTTAAATCGGGGTTGTCCAGGTTTTCGTTAATCAATTTTGTAACCCTATTGATAAGTTTTTCGTCGGCCGACCTAATTTGGATGGTCTCCAGTTTGTCTTCCGGGATTTGATTTCCGCCATATGTATTTTTAAGCATCTCCCTGTTATGGATTATGTTCTGGACGGTCTTCTTTAAAATCTCCAGATTAAACGGTTTGGAAAGATAGGCGTCTGCCCCGATATCGAGACCGATTATGTTGTCCTGCTCTCTGGACTTGGCCGTCAATAAAATTAATGGGATATGATTTACATTAATGTTCTTTTTTAATTTCCTGCACAAGGTAACACCGTCCATCTCCGGCATTTTTACATCGCTAATGATTAAATCCAACGGTTCCTGAAGAATAATCCCGTAAGCCTCTTTTCCGTTGGAAGCCTCTAAAATATGGTATTTTAAAGACAGCTCCCTTCTAAGGTAATTTCTTATTTCGGCATCATCGTCTATAAGGAGTATGGTGTGTTTCCCTTTACACGGGGCATCTTCCCCATTAGAAACACTATTGGTATTGAACAACGACAAAACGGGTTGCGGTTTGTAACACTTTGGAGCCACGGGGCCTGTTAATGGCAAATGGTCTAGTTCTTTAACATTGGCATTTGCCTTTTCCAGCGGTATTTCCATGATCAGGCTACAACCTTTTTGATCTTTATTGTTCTCTGCATAAACCTTTCCGTTATGTAAATTAACAATAGAGCGCGTTAAGTGCAGGCCAATTCCCGTACCCTCTTTTGGGTGCATTTCGTCTTGGGTGGCACGGTAAAAACGGTCGAAAATCTTTTCAATGGCATGTTCGTCAATGCCTTTGCCGTTATCTTTTACAGTTATTTTAAAACATTTCTTGCCTGCTTCATTTACAACACTTTCAAGGTTTATTTTAATGTGTCCGCCATTGGGCGTAAACTTAAAGGCATTGGATAGTATGTTCTGGATGGTCTTATCAAAATAATTGGGATCTATGGCTGCATACAATTCTTCTTGGTCGTTATGAAATTCCAGATTGATTTCCTTTGCCTTTTTCTGATCTTCAAAAAGGAAACAGATATCCTTTATTAAAGAGACCATTTCTACCTTTTGATACTTTAAGTCTATTTGGCCTTTATCAATTTTCCTCATTTCCATTAACTGATTGATTAAATGCAGGATACGTTCGGAATTTCGGTGCATGATACGGTATGCTTTTTGGCGATCGGGGTCTATATCGCTCTTCATCATTTTTTTCAATGGGTTTGTTATGAGCGACATGGGTGTTTTTATTTCGTGCGAAATGTTTGTGAAAAACTGAATCTTAGCTTCGTTTATCTGGTTTTCATATTGCTGAAGGCGTATTTTTTCTTTAATCTTATACCGTTGATGAATTTGGTTGTATATGGCCCAAGTAATTAAAACGACGATTATTGTATAGCAAATTTTTGCCCATAATGATAAAAACCAAGGCGGCCTTACAATAATGGTGAAGTTTTTAACCGGCGAAAACGACTTAAATTCTTTTGCCTTTACGCGCAAAGAATAGGTTCCCGGAACCAAATCGTTAAAAGTCAGCATGTTTGATCCCTGCTGAAGGCTTACCCATTCCTTGCCGTTGAGGTTATAAAAATAAGTTAACCGTTGGGGTTCTATAAAGTTGGTGGCCGCAAACTCCAGATTAAACGTATTGTCTTTATGCGATAAAAACAATGTATCGGCCTTCATGATATCTTTTTCAATAATGGCACGCCCGTTTGATTTTGTTGCCGTTGTTATCTCTTTGTTCTGCAAATAGCAGGCCGTTAACCTAATGTCGGGTATCTTTCCTTCATCGATAATCTGTTCGGGCTTAAAATAGGTAATGCCGTTAATTCCCCCAAAATATATGGCATTTTGGTCGTCGTAGGTAACTGCTCCTTTGCTAAACTCGTTTCCTTGAAGCCCGTCGTTAAAATAAAAATTGGTAAACTGTTGGCTCGCTTTGTTAAACTTAGATATTCCATGGTGCGTACTAATCCACAGGTTGTTCTGCCCATCTCCCTTAATGGCACATACCACATTGCTCGACAGGCCATCTTTGGTAGAAAAGTTTTCTAGTTTCCACGAGTTTTTGGGCTTGAGGAATATTCCTTCTGAAGTTCCTATCCATAAATTCCCTTCGGCATCTTCATAAAGTGAATAAATAATTTTATGCGCCAAAACCCGGTTAAGCCCATCAGAAAAAATAAAACTATTGGTTTCAAGGTCAAGGCAACTAAGTCCGTTGTACGTTCCTATATACAATTTGTTTTCTTTGGAATACAGCAGCGTATTGATCCAAAAATTCTGCATTTTATTGTTTGGGTTGTAAGACAGGCCAATGGTTGCCCCCGTATTCCTGTCCTTTATTTTCCCGGTCTCGAGGTCTAAAGAAAAAAGGCCCGAGCCCATGGAGCCTATCCATAAGGTTTTGTTGCCATCTTCGGTGATACTGTATATTCTTTCTACTTTATGTGAGTTTTCATCTTTTATTTCATAATTAAAGTTAAACTCACCGGTGCTTTTATTTAGCGAAGCTATTCCGTTTAAGTAAGAGCCCACCCAAACCGTATTGTTCGAATCTTCATAGATACTCATAATGGTTGTAACTTCTTTGTTGAGATAGTGTTTTTTTAAATTCCCCGCATTGTCCAGGCCGTAAACCCCATCTCCATCGGTACCCACCCATAAATTGTTGCTCCTGTCTTCGTGAATGGCCATAACACTATTGGATCCAATGGTGTTGTTGTTAATGGATTGATATCCTATATATTTAAAATTATTCGGTTTGTGTGGGATTAGGGCCACCCCTTTTTGGTAAATGCCCAACCATAGGTTATGCGACCTGTCTTTAATGATGGAGTGCACCTTGGTCTTGGAAAAGTCGAATTTGTTGATTCCCAGGCTAACATCTGAAAATGTTTCTGTATACGGATTAAAAACCTTCATCCCGCTGCTGTCGGTACCTATGTATATTTCATCAGGAGAATTTACATAAAGGGTCTTGATAGATAAATGGCATTGTGTATATGGTATTTTTTTAAAGCTTTTGCTCTTTGGTTCAAACTTGTACAAGCCTTCATTTAGCTTTCCAATATAAATATTCCCGTTGGGTGCCTGGCATATACTGGAGATATTGGCTTCCGACTCGTTTTTATAAAAATAGCGGGATATGGTGCCGTTTTCTGCAATACAATACACTCCTTTGTCTTGTGTTATCACCCAAAGATTTCTCTGTTTATCCTCAAAAAGCTTTTGAATAAACTCTGATTTAACAACTTCTACGGCTAATCTTCCGGCTACAACACCATTCTCGTTATGCAACTTAAATATACCACTCCCGGAAGTGGCAATTAACAGTTCACCATTTTTACGTTCCAAGATGGAAGAAACATGGCAATGTTCTTTTGATCCTTGCTTATCAAATAAATCAATCTCGCTAAAACTTTGTGTTCCCGTGTTGTATTGTTGCAGGCCATTGAAAAAACCGAACAGTAATTGCCCATTTAAAGTTTGGTACATACAACGTACGTAATTGTTTAAAATGGAGGTACTGTCCTTGGTGCTAAATTTATAGGTCTTAAACTTTGCCCCGTCGTACCTGTTAAGGCCGTCTTCGGTAGCAACCCAGATAAGGCCTTCTTTATCTTCCAGTACTTGATTGATAAGTGTACTTGAAAGCTTGTTGTCCGTAGAGTAAAACTTGGCGGTTTGAGCCGGAAGCTGAAGGCATATAAGCAAAAAACACAAATGCCATCCCTTGGCATGCCCTTTTGCTTTAAAAAACAACTTTAATGCGCTTTTATACATAAAAGTACAGGTTCTGGTTAGCGTATTTATCATGGGTGTAATTGTTAGTTTTAGCATTTGCAACATTGCACAAACGCAATCGTTTGCGTGATTCAATCAAATTAAATATGCATCAGTTCAAGGAATATGTTTTTTAAAAACTGCTTCATATAAAAAATCTTTTCAAACCGGAATGTTATGTAATGGTTAATTTGACTACAAGGTATGTTAATTTAATTATAATTCACAATTTTTTATCAAAAAAATATAAAATATAAAATTTTTAAGGGCTATTAATTGATATTATGATAATTAAATAGTGAAGTAAATATCGTTTTAATGGTATTGCATACCCATCTATAATGCATAAAATTGAAGAAGTAACCTATTGATAAGGATTGGTAACATGGAAATATAACCGAATACAAACAATGCATTACATTTGAATATTGAACAACGGCATCATTGCAAAAAAACTATTGAAGATTGTTTTTCCAATTATTGGGACTTGGTTTTAGAAATAAATAATTGTTAGTTTTTCAAGCCCAATAATTAATTAGCTAGTTAAATAGCGTAGGCTGTTCCATAAAAGGAGCAGCCTATTTTTTTGTTACTATAAATTTTCGACTTCAAGTTCAAAAAGCAAGCTTTAAAATTATTTAAAAAGCAATTGTGAAAAATGATAAAGGTCATTTTTCCAAACGTTAAAATCATGCACCCCCGGCTCGATATAATAAATGTGATCTACCTTATTTTCCAAAAGATAATCGTGCGTACGCTTGCTAAAACTTATTAAATCATCTTGATCGCCACAGGAAATCCATAGTAGCTTGATCAAGTTTTTGTCTTTTTCAGGATTAGGAAACAGTTCTTTTGGCGGCTTTGTGTTTGGCGCAGAAGAAAAGCCTCCAATCCAAGCAAATGTACTTAGGTTGTTCAACCCAAAGTTTAATGCCTGTCCCCCACCCATGGAAAGGCCGGCAATAGCCCTATCTACCCTTTGAGATTTGATGGGATAGTGTTGTTCCATATAAGGAATAAGGTCTTCCAGTAAATCATTTTCAAATACCGAGAAAGCTTCTACTTTATCGGGAGCAAAAATATTGCCTGTTGGGCGGTCGTCTTTCATTGCCCTTCCATTTGGAAATACAATTATCATGGGTTCCAGCTTTCCTTTTGCATACAAATTGTCTAAAATAACAGCTGCATTTCCGTTATGCATCCATTCGTATTGATCTCCTCCTATTCCATGAAGTAAATACAAAACCGGATACAACGTATTTACATTGTAGCCCGGAGGGGTATAAACCAATGCTTTGCGCAATACGTCAACGGTCTGGGAATTGTAAGTAATAGTATCGACTTTTCCATGAGGTACATTAACCTGATGAATGTCAAAATCTTTTGGAGGTTTAAGAAATTTTTATGGGGTCTGTGCCTCTAATATTGCAAACCATAAAAATACTGCAAAAAAAACAGTCATGTAATTTTTAGACCTTCTTTTAATACATACCATAATACATAAATTAAATATCAATATATAAGACTGATTTTATAAACTAATTTGCATGAAGCTGAACGGCATCAGGTTCCATGCCCTTGGATTTAATTGTAACTTTAATTTCTCCCGAACCTGTAGCTTTTACTATTGTCAAAATTTTCCCGTTGAAGGCTTCTCGCTTTTTAGAATTAAAAGACACCATATTGGTTGGATCGCCGTTTGCAGTAGCCACAAGAATGCCCTTTCCTTCCAGTTGGAACTCAATTTCTGGGTTTGCATCGGGAACAAAATTCCCCTGCTTATCTTCAACTTGTACTTCAATAAACACTATATCCGTTCCGTTGGCAATTATGGTATCCCTATCAACTTTTGCATTTAATTTATAAGCTTCGCCACTGGTTTTTACAATATCTTCTGCCCATTTTTTATTATGCTTATATGCAATTACCCTTAATTCTCCAGGCTGATATTTCACATCGTTCCAACGCAAGCGGTATTGGTATTTTTCTTTCTTTTTTCTTCCCAAAGACTTGCCGTTTAAAAAAAGTTCTGCCTCGTCTCCCGATGTAAATACATGCACCAGTGTTACTTTTCCCATTCTATCGGGCCAATTCCAGTGAGGCAATATATGTGCCATGGGGTAATCTGGCCTCCAACGGGACTGGTAAAGGTAAAACCTGTCTTTTTTAAACCCGGCCAGGTCAATAATTCCATAATAGGAGCTTCTCGATAAATAATACGGCGTGGGTTCGCCTAAATAATCCCAACCGCTCCATACAAAACCTCCGGCCACATATGGGTGCTTGTCAATGGATGCAAAAACTTTATCTGGCGAAGATCCAAAATCGGCTGAATACAAATTATAATCACTTACAATTCCAAGTTTTTCAATTCCTCCCAAAGCTTCAGCCAGTGGAGAACTAATGCCTTTTGTTACCGGGAAAGTATAACTTCCGCGACTGCTAAATGTGGCCGCATTTTCACTGCTTATAATTACTTTTGTTGGAAACTTTTCATGAAAAGCAGGATACAAAGGCGGTGTATTGATTCCTTTTAAATGTGCATATTCCGGTGCATTACGGATGCCCTCGCCTTGATAGTTTAAATTAATTATGTCCATTTCAGCAGAAAAAGGCATATCTGGTTTTGCATAGTTCATGGATGCCATTGTTAAACGGGTTGGATCTTCTTGACGCACTATTTTGTTGACCTTAGCGGCAACCGCTGCCCCCGCGTGTCCCGTGTATTGTTCACCAACTTCATTTCCCGTGCTCCACAATACCACTGATGGATGATTGCGGTCGCGCCTTACCCAAGCCCGTAAATCTTGTTCGTACCAATCGTTGAAGATAAGATGAAAATCATGAGGGTTCTTTTTACGCTCCCACATATCAAAAAGCTCGTCTATCACCACAAAACCCATGCTATCCGTCAATTCCAATAATTCGGTGGCGGGAGGGTTGTGTGCCATTCTAATTGCATTAACACCCGTTTCGCGAAGTGTTTCCAGTTGGCGTTGGGCGGCCCTTTCGTTAAATGCAGCCCCAAGCGGACCAAGATCATGATGCTGGTTTACGCCTTTTATAAAAACTTTTTCACCATTTATGAGCATTCCTTCTTTAGCAATAAATTCGACCGACCGGATTCCAAATGGGGTTTCGTAATTGTCTATTATTTTTCCATCCTTTTTAACATACGTTTTTGCTATGTACAAATTTGGCGTTTGTGTTGGTGGTGGCCCCCATAACTTAGGATTTTTAATAACTACCGAATCTAAATATTTTAAAGTTTGATTAGGCTTTAATTGTACGGCCTTTCCATTGATAGAAGCTATTTTTTTATTTCCTTGCTTTAAATAAATTTCTGTTGAAACCTGTAAAGAAATCGTTTCATTTGAATCATTTTCCACATTTGCTTCAATTGCAACCAAGGCCGAATCTTTTGTTACCTGTGGTGTACGCACAAAAGTTCCCCAATGAGCTATATGGACAGGATTGGTCTTTACCAGCCATACATTTCTGTAAATCCCACCTCCGGGATACCAACGGGACGAATAATTGGGGTTATCAAGCCTAATCGCCAATTGGTTTTCTTGGCCCGGTTTTAAATAAGACGTAAGCTCTACCCTCCAGGATGAATATCCATAAGGCCAACCGCCTACGATATGCCCGTTACACCACACCATTGCATAAGACATGGCTCCGTCTATATCCAGAAAAATAGTTTTCCCTATATCTGATTCCGGAATGTTTATTTTCTTTCGATACCAAGCTACACCGGGACTTGGAAGCCTACCCATGCCTCCGCCTACTTTAGCCTCCCAACCTTGCATAAAGGGCCCTTGTATGGCCCAGTCGTGTGGTAAATCAATTTTTTGCCAACTGGAATCGTTAAACTCTTTTTTAACAAAAGGAAAATTTTCCCCGGGATTCCCATTGGGAATATCGTATCGTTTAGCGGGATCCTTTATAAAATCGTTTCCCGTGGGCAATATCCATGGTTTTAATACAAAAACATCTGAAGTTTGGGCTACTGCTTTGGTTGGCTTTGCATCGGCAGGTTTGTTATCATTTACTTCTGTTATGGAAGGCCTTGTATCGTAAATTAGCGTATCTGGGGTTTCTTCATCTGGATACTTATAAAAATACCAATCATTGTTTATTGAAATCCGTTCCCGAACCTGTTTAGTCCCGGAACTGTTTTGTTGCCCTTTTCCAGTTTCATTACAAGAAAATAGCAACGCAATTATAATTAATGCAATATTTTTCAATGTTGTTATTAATCTAGTATACATTCTAAAGCTTATTTTATCAAACATTAATTTACTCACTAAGTAAAATTTATGATGCTCCAACGCTTGGATCGAAATGTTATATATTTTTCCACTTAAAGCCCGTGTGCTTGCACAGGGGTAGTTTACTCTACCATTTCCTCCTTTATCAATGGAACCCGCTTTTTGGTAGCATACACCCCTATGTTAGTACCCGTAAATCCATAGGAATTTGCTGTAGATAAGTAACGGGCATCTACTCCCGTTTTTAGTGTTTTCCATTCTGAAGCGTTGCTTGCATATTGAAATTCAAAATTAAGACCGTTTGAAATTACCCTTAAATGAAATAGTTTTTCACCGGTTTCCAGATTTTTTTCGGTCAAAATTTCCCGACCATCTTTCGTTATTTTTTCAACAAGTATTTTTGGGCTTTTTTCATTTCCGGTCAAGGTAAATGCATACTGATGTGTTTCATCTTTCATAATAAGAATGCCAGCGGCCTCATGCAAACCTGAAGGCTCAAAATAAACCGTGGTTTCTGCTTCAAATTTATGGTGTTGAAGGCGGCGGGAAACAAAGGCCGGGGTTTTTAGTTCTACCGTATTTACATCGGCACAGGAAAGTGCCAAATAGCCCGGAATATCTTTTAAAGAATATAAATTCTTTCCATCTCCCCGAATGGTAACCCATTCTTTTGGAAGCAGGGAATCTGTAAAATCCTCGGTTATGCTAAAATTGCCGTAAGTTGTTTTTTTAACACGTGTGCTACCGGGCATTTTTATAATTCTCGGTATTTCTTCATTTTCTCTGGTCATGTATGGAAAACCACTTTTATCCCATTGTACGGGCATTAAAAAAGTTTCCCGGCCCAGGTTTTCAAAATCGTTGTCTATGGGGCGGCATGCCAAAAATACGGCCCACCAACTACTGTCTTTCTTTTGGATAAGGTCGGCATGCCCGGCACAGGTAATGGGCAGTGGCCTGTTTGAGTCTAAGTGTTTTTGGGTCAGTATGGGGTTTTTGTTCCACGGTTTGTAGGGCCCCAGCACCGATTCGGACTTAAATATAACTTCGCGGTGGTTTACAGACGTTCCCCCTTCGGCACACATTAAATAATAATTTCCATTAATTTTATACACATGGGGGCCTTCTATCCAAATAGGTTTTTCTGATAGGTCAACCCCGCCGTTAACAATCATTTTTCGCGGACCCTTCATTGTTTCTGTTTTTATGTCAAACTCCTGTATGCGTATAGCCCGATGCCCTTCGTATTGGCTGCCGCCGTCTGGGGCATCGTTGTTAACCACATAGGCCTTTCCATCGTCATCAAAAAAGAAAGAAGGGTCAATACCTTGAACTTCCGGCAACCAAACCGGATCGGACCAACCCTTGAAGGGGTCTTTCGTTTTAACAAAAAAATTGCCCTTTTTTATGTTGGTCGTTATCATGTAATATGTTTTGTTATGTGGGTTATAACTTATGGCCGGGGCAAAAATCCCTTCGGTAATACGCTGGCCATCCAAAGGCAATTGTTCCGGCCTGTCCAAAACATGCCCTATCTGTTTCCAGTTTACCAAATCTTTGCTGTGAAAAATGGGAACGCCCGGATAATAAGAGAATGTGCTGGTTACCAAAAAATAATCTTCTCCGTTGGAACATATACTTGGATCGGAATACCAGCCCGGCAAAATAGGATTGTAGAAATAAGAACTGTCCGGCAGCGTATTTTCATTATAAAAATCGTCTTTTCCAGTATATTTGAAATCATCAAAATATGCCGTTGATTTCTTAAACGGAATAGTCTCGATTTCTTTTTCATTTGATTTTGAACCCGTATTACAAGACTGGAAAAAAATCATGATAAAAGAGACGAACACCCATAAGCGGTACCCATTTTGTTTTTTTAATGAAAACATAGACTTTTTCTTTTTTGTATTGAATTAAATATTTTTTACCGCACCAATTCAAAATATTGATGCTTTAATCTGTACCGTTGATTGTTTGAATGGTACCGTCTTCATTATATTCCATTTCGCATACCTTCAAGCTCCTTAACCATGTTCTACCTCCGGACGGCATGCTATCGTGATGAAACAAATACCATTTCCCCTTAAAGGAACTAATTCCGTGGTGCGTAGTCCAGCCCACAACCGGAGTAAGGATAACGCCTTGGTAGGTAAAAGGCCCGTAAGGGTTATCACCAATGGCATAACAAATACGGTGCGTATTCCCGGTGGAGTACGAAAAATAATATTTCCCTTGATACTTGTGCATCCATGAAGCTTCAAAGAAACGCCTATCGTGATCTCCTGCGGAAATGGGAACCCCGTTAACATCTACAATTACAATTTCTTTAGGGCTTTCGGCAAAAGACAGCATATCGTTAGACAATTTGGCAACCCTTGAGGGCAATGCAGGGCTATTATCTTCTGGTTCGTGTCCGCATTCTATGGCCTTGTTGTTTCGGTAACGCTGCAATTGTCCGCCCCATATTCCGCCAAAATACATGTAATGCGAGCCATCTTCATCCTCAAAAACACACGGATCTATAGAATAACTTCCCTTCATTGGTGCATCAATTGGTTTAAAGGGGCCATGTGGTTTATTGCTTACGGCAACTCCTATTCTAAATATGTCCAGTTCGTCTTTTGCAGGAAAATACATATAATATTTACCGTTTTTATGGGCTACATCGCAATCCCAAAGTTGCCTGTTGGCCCAAGGAATATCTTTAATGTCTAAAGCCACGCCATGATCGGTAATTTTTTCATCAATGGTTTCCATAGACAATACATGGTAATCTTTCATGTTGAAGTGATCGCCATTATCGTTTTCGGGAATGCCCGAATCTATGTCGTGCGAAGGATATATGTACAGTTTTTCATTAAAAACATGTACCGAAGGATCGGCCATGTATAAATGATCTAATAAGTATTTCTTTTGTTTCATCTGTTAATATTTTATTGTTTTTAATGGTCAGATGGAATGTGCCTTTAATTATTATCCCGGTCGGTATCTAAAATTTAGTTATGGGCATTTTATAGTAACCGGGTTATTCTGAAAGCGTTTGCTTAATTATTTTATCTACTATGGGTTTTGGGGCATAATTTCTACTAAATAGCAAAGGATAATCCTTCCTCCCGGGAACAGGCCAATTATTTTTCCAACTATTGGCATCGGTAACGCCCCATAAAGTAACCCTTGTAACGGCTTTTTCATGTTTCTCAAAAAGTTTAAAAAACGATAAATACCTTTGCTCAAAGGCAGTTGTAACCGAGTCTGGAACCGATTCCCGATAGGGATCCATTTGTTGTTTGTACTCAAAACTTTTTGTTACTTCTGCCCCCGCATTTTTGTCGGGGAATGGCAATATGCTTATGTCCATTTCGGTAATCATCACCTTACATCCCAGCGAAGAAAAAGCCTCCAAACTGGCTTCAAAATCTTTAATATCGGGATTGTCCAGACCCAAGTGGGATTGCATCCCAATGGCATCTATGGTTATTCCCTGTTTTTGAAGTTTTTTCACCATGGCCACTACCCCATTCCGCTTTGCGGGAATAGACATGGAATAATCATTGTAATACAGTTCGGCATCGGGATCTGCTTCACGGGCAAATTGAAAAGCCAGTTTTATATAATCTTCACCTATAATTTGATAAAATTTTGAGTTCCTGTATGTTCCATCATCGTTAATTGCTTCGTTAACAACGTCCCAACCCTTTATTTTTCCTTTGTAGCGTGTCACGATGGTTTGAATGTGATTTTTCATTCGGGCTATTAAAGTTTCTTTTGAGACCATTTTTCCAGCATCATCAACAAAAAACCAGTCTGGAGCTTGAGAATGCCAAATCAAGGTGTGGCCCGTTACCACCAAATTATTGTCCGTACCAAATTGAACAAACTTATCTGCCAGGGAAAAGTCAAATTTATCTTCCCGGGGGTGAATCCTCTCGCTTTTCATACAATTTTCGGCAACAATGGCGTTGAACTGCTTTTTTATAATATTGGTGGCCGCCGTATCTTTTCCCATTATTTGATAAGCGTTCATGGCGGCGCCAATTAAAAACTTCCCTTTAAATGCTTCTTTTAGGTTTAACGAAGTTTCTTGTGCATTCACAGAAAAAATTGTGAAGCATACTATTAATATTGTCTTTATTAATTTCATCTATTTAAAATTTCATTTATATCAAGTTATCCAACCCGGCGTTTCTCTAAATCTTCTTGAATTTGCATTTCTTTACGTTTGCCAATTTCATACATAAACAAACTTGTAGCGGCCAGTAAAAAGGTAATGGCCGGATATATGCTTACGGATAATTGTATTCCTAAAACAGCTTTTTCTGATTGTTCGGTTAAAAGTTCGTTATAACCATAAAACCCAAGAATCCCGGCCACCAATGCTCCACCAATACTCAATCCAGCCTTTAGGCCAAAAATCATGGCCGAAAAAATTATGGCGGTGGCACGGCGGTTGTTTTTCCATTCTGAATAATCGGCAACATCGGCAATCATTGCCCACAAAAGCGGTGTGGAAATTCCATAAAAGAAACCATGTATGCACTGTGTAACAAAAACCAAGTAAATAGCCGAAGGACTGTAAAAATAAAAAGCAATTAAGGTAATTGCAGAAAGTACGATGCTGAAGCCAAAAACATTACGCTTTCCGTATTTATCGGCAATGGGCTTAGAAATTCCTATTCCAACAATCATCATTACAATACCAATAGCATTAAAAATGCTAAAACCAGAGGTAGCGGGATCGTCTGGCCATTTAAAACCATGCATTCCCATGGAAACAAGGAGTTTGTTAAGGCTAACTATTAAGGGATTGAACCCAATATCGTTAAGAAACCCCTGAAGACTGGAAACACTTAAATAATTATCAAAATAATAAACATACATGCCCCCTTTTAGGGAAAGGGTTATAAAAATAAAAATGGTGGCCAACAGCATGGCAAACCAAGGTTTATTTTTAAATAAATCTTTTAAATCGTCCTTAACAGAAGTTTTTTGTTCTTCCTTTGGTTGGATCCGTTCCCGGGTGGTCAAAAAAGTAATAATAAAAAAAACGATTCCAATAATGGCAAATATGGTAATAGCCCTTTCAAACCCGAGTGTTTTACTTCCGTCACCAAGAATATAAACCAGTGGCAAAAGCAAACTTTGCACGATAAACTGCGCAATCATAACCGCAGTAAACCTATAGGAAGATATACTGTTCCTTTCTTTCATGCTACCCGTCATGACACCGCTTAACGAGGCATACGGAAGATTGTTTGCAGAATAGATAACAACCAGCAATATATAGGTAATCAAGGCATAGGTTATTTTACCGTTTAAACTGTATTCGGGTGTCCTGAACGCCAAAATTGCCATTAATCCAAAAGGAATGGCCGTCCATAATATCCATGGCCGGAATTTTCCCCATCGCGTTTGGGTCCTGTCGGCAATAATTCCCATAACGGGATTAAAAAAAGCCCCTGTCATTCCGCCAACAAAAATTATGGTAGATGCAATGTTTGGCGGGATTTTGTATACATCTGTATAAAAAAATGCCAAAAAGGTCATTAAGGTTTGAAAAATCAAATTGGCAGCCAAGTCGCCTAAACTATACCCCAATTTTTCCAAAAAGGAAATTTTTTGTTCGCTTCCTTTCATCTTAATCGTGGTTATAATTGGTTAACAGCTTAATAGAAATGCTATTTACGAATGAATTTTTCATCTATTTAATACGTTTACTTCTGAATAAAAAAATTTAGCCCTTTCCATATATCCATGGAAATGGACGTGGTCAACAAATTTATTTTCAAGCTTTTAATACTGCTGAATTATTTGTTACAATTAGTTTACAATAGGTTACACAAAGCATATTTCTTGCTCTTTACAAGCTTTTTTGGCTACCTAAAACATTTTTTATGCTTAAAAACTATTACGGTGCTAACTGTTCTTTTATGTGGAAGTAATTAAAGTCTGCATACCCGCCTGTTGTTTTTGTAGCATAATTAAACAGGCCAAAACGGTAGCCCATAAAGTGGGAAAGGGTATATTTCATTTTTAGTTGATTTCCTATGGAATGCCACGATTTCCCGTCCAAACTATAGTAAAATTGAGCCGTGTCCTTCATTTCCCTGTAATTGCATGCAGCACTGAGGTAAACGGTATTGGCAGTTATCGGGATTTTTGCATGGATCGTGGGTTTACCAGATTCATAATTTACCTGAACGATGTACTTTTTTCCGTTTTTATATTGAACCCCTACATAACCATAATATTCCTGTAAAAGAACCAGTCCGGCCACATCGCCTTCTTTCATTGCAGCAATATCAACAGCAGTGCTCCCGTTGCATATGGGGCCAAAAGTACGTTGGGTCAAGGTGTTTTTTGTTGCCACCACGGAAGAGTCCAAACGGTTGGTTGTCAATCGAAGATACCCCCGTCTATCGGTAACCGACCAATAAACTTCATCCGGGTTATGGTTCCATTGCCATACCAATGGCAAAAAAGGTTCGTTTGCTTCTCGGTTAAACTCGTCGGAATTTACTATTCCGGGAATCAAGCCATTGCTAGCCGGAAGATTTAACGTTGACGGGACTTTGCCGTTAACCCCTAAAACCGGCCAATTATTTTCCCAATGAACAGGAACCAAATAAGGAATGCGGCCTACAGCGCCATTATCCTTAAAAAGATAGGCAAACCATTTGCCATCGGGTGTGTCAATTAATCCTCCTTGAGCTACACCTTTGTCTTGAAAGGTTAACCTACCTTCATACGGGCCGCCAATTTTATCTGCCCGGTGCACGACCACTGTTCGCATGCCCCCTTTTGGCCAGGTAATATTGAATAAATAATATTTGCCCTTCACCTTAAAAAGTTGAGATCCTTCTGCTGGGAGTGCAATATCGTTACCTGCCGGTGCGCTTGCATTTGTTATAAGCGTTCTTTTGGTGCCTTCTTTAAACCCGGACAAATTTTCTTTTAGTTCTACTATTTTAAGGTCTCCGCCACCATAAATCATGTATATTTTTCCATCATCGTCAAAAAACAAGGTATTATCGTGAAAGCTCGGCTTAAAAGAAAGTTCTTTCCATTTGCCACTTTCTATAGTATCGGTTGAAAATATATACGTTTTCCCGGTAGTCGATGAAAAAGTAGAAACATAAAACGTCCCCTCGTGATAACGCAAACTGCTCGCCCATGAGCCTTTTCCGTAGGCATTTTCGCCGCTTTCCAGATTTAGGGCATCGGTATTCCCCAATGTTTCGTAAGCATAAGATGCCAATTCCCAATTTATCAAGTCGGTAGATTTCATAATGGGCACCCCAGGATTCATATGCATGGTCGTACTGCTCATGTAATAGGTATTTTCAACACGAATCATGGACATATCGGGAACATCTGCATAAATAATCGGGTTTTTTGCGGTTTCTTGCCCGGTCGCTATTTCAGAAAAAAATAGAACGAGTAATATTTTTAGATAAATTTTCATATTTATTTTTTGATATTTTTCTACTGATTGGTTTATAGTTGCCTGTATGCTTGCCTACCAAGGTTTAAAACAAATATAGGGTTTGATGCTTTTAAATGATATTTGTATGTTACAAATCCTTAATAATGCGATACATAGTCTATTTACCTACATAAAATGACACCAGTGCTAAGAATCTTCAAATAGGCAAAGGCACTTTTATATGATTTTAAATTTGAACTTCCGCCATCTTTTCTACTAAAATTATTGCCTATATTGCAGGCTTTAACTTATTAAAATTAAAATATGAAAGAATTAATTAGTAAAATCGAAACCGAAATCGAAGCCTTTCAAAAAGATGCAAACAGCCAATTGGAAAGCGGTAATAAAGCAGCTGGAACTAGAGCCCGTAAATCGTCTTTAGAACTTACAAAATTGTTCAAGGAATTTAGAAAGGTTTCTTTGGAAGCTTCAAAAAAGTAAATAAAAAAGAAGAGGTTGCCTTGTCGGGCAACCTCTTTTTAAATAACTTGCTAACTAATTATTCAAAATGTGAAAACTAACTCTCGGCACAAAGTTGGATATATATTTTTTAAGGCATGTTACCTGTAAATTATCAAAATATTAATTTGATCCAACAACTATCCCAAAGCCGTTTTCAGTAAGAATTATTTGTTAATAGCCTTCCATATTTTCTTAAAAATCGATGTGTTTTCAAAAACACCCTTAAAATTTTCCGCTTGCGGGCCATATGCAAAAACGGGCACCATAATTCCGGTATGGTCTACGGTCAAAAAATCGGCTTGTACGGTACCGCTTTCTATATCTCCACCAACAATGCCCAAACCAGAGGTTTCATGGTCGGCGGTAATTACCACCAACGTATTTTTATGAGTATCTGCAAAGCGAAGTGCTTGGGCTATGGCCCGATCGAAATCAAGCATTTCTTTAATTATACCCTGAATGTTATTTGAATGTCCGCCATTATCTATTTGAGCACCTTCAACCATTAAAAAAAACGGTTCCTCTTTAGAACCAAGCACTTCAAGTGCCTTATGGACACTATTTGGCAACGCATTCTCTCTTCCATTTATCATCGAAGGGGCTTTTTCGTCCCCAAGATAAACCGCGATTGGCTGATTAAAATCGGTAAATGAGTCAATCGTTACCGTTTTAAACTGCTTTCCAATGGTATTTTCTTCATTTTTACCCCCTGCCATAAAAAAGTCAAGTTTGCTATGCACGAGGTCCTCCACGATTCCATCTGTATTATCACGCTCTGCACGGTGCGCATAAAAAGATGCTGGGGTTGCCCCATAAATGGCATCGGTAGAAACAATAGCGGTATTAAACCCCTGCTGGTTTGCCATAGTTACTAAATTGTCAAGCGCCTTTCCTGCCGGATCCACACCAATGGCCCGGTTGTTGGTTTTAGTACCGGTAGCCATGGCAGTTGCGCCTGCGGCCGAATCGGTTATTAAATTATCAAAAGATGCCGTTTTGGCCAATCCAACATCCTTAATTCCAGTTAGCGTGAGCTCCCCACGGTTGGCAATCATGGCAGCCGATATTTGTGCAAGTCCGTTTCCGTCGCCAATCATTAAAATGATATTTTGCGGGGTTTCGTCCTTGTTATATCCATAAACCGGCTTGTATATTTCAATTGGCTCTTTTTGGCTATATGTATTATTGGCAAGCTTGCTTAAATACTGTTTTGCAAGGGCTGGCTCATCGGTATTTATGTAGTCTACGCCCAACTTTGCCAAATTGGCCCATGCCGTTTTGGTATCGGGAGTTGCCCAGAACCTAAATGGCCTTGAAACATCATGCGCCTTTTTAATGGCGCCTTCTACCTTTTCCTGCTCCTTGGCCACCATTCTGCCATAACCGTTCCATACAGTGTATGTTTTAAAGCTTACACTTACCAAGGCTACTTTTTTTAAGTCTATTTTGTCCAGATTGTTCAGGTTTTGATGGTCAAACCATATAAAATCGGGATAATTATTGTAGTCTTCAGGCTCAGGCCTGTTTCCCGAAATTACAAAACGTACTTTTTTATTGTCTATAACAGATGGGTACCTTTTAAGGACTTCGACCAATTTATCAAGGGTTTTATAGGCATCGGATTTTATATCGACCAATAATTGCAATTCCCTTAATTCTCCCGACGCCGCCAAACTTTCCAGTTTTTTTAAGTACATGTTTTCCAAAGTGGCCTTGGCATCTATTTCATCTTCGCTATGCGTTACGTAAAGTTCATTGTTTTTAAGAAAAATGTCGGCTTCTATGGAAGCGGCACCATTACTAAAAGCATACCAAAACGGGAGTTGCTGTTCGTAATCGTTGTGGGAATGTACCTTAAAGGTTTCCTGAGCGAATAACGTAAAATTGATTCCGTTGGAAAGCAATAAAAAGTAGGCCAAGGTTAATTTTAGAATATTCTTCATATTTATTTACAGCTTGTTTTATTTATAGCATTCTGGTTTTTTTACCCAAAAACACTAGTATTTCATACAAAAATAAGTATTAGTACCCTTCGTTTTGTTCTAAATATCCCGAAACATTGGAAGCACCATCAATGGCATCCTGCGGGATTGGGAATAGTCTATGGTGAACATCTGCATCGGTTTTTTCTGTCCAGGAATCTTCATAATGACCAAAGCGGATTTGGTCGGTTCTTCTAAAACCTTCCCAATATAGTTCAAAACCACGTTCCCTATAAAGCGTCTCTAGGTCAACAGCCGGTAAAGCCGCTGGAATTGGCGCACGTGCCGTTCTGGAAGTGCGTACCACATTCACATCTGCCAAGGCTCCTGCATTGTCGCCATTTCTCAATTTGGCCTCTGCACGCATCAAATAAATTTCGGCATACCTCATTAGCACCAAATCCACGCTACTATAATTATTTCCGTTAGGCGAAGTATTGCTAAATTGATATTTAGAAGTACGGTAACCATTGGCATGGCGCCTTCCTTCGTTTGAAAAATCAACTTGCAGTATGTGGTTTACATAGCCCACATCTTTGTCGGGGCCATTTCCTTTTGTCTGTTTTACCGGATAGATACGATATCCCCCGTCGCAGGTATAAAAAGATCCGTTTTCGTCTTTTCTAGGCCCCCAAATAATGCCACGTATTATTCCCCTGTCAATTTCAAAATCTTCCGCAGCAGTACAATAATAATGGTCTTCATCGTTCAACGGTGAAAGGCCGGTAAGGTCTTGAAGTGCTTCTGGAATGTCTTGATTCTTTTTATAGAACCTTGCATCGGCTTCTGCTGGGTCTACATTTCCGTAGGCATCTACCCAAGTTTGATAAAAATCGGATGTAATTGCCGGGCCATCGGTACCGTCTGCGCTAGGAAATTCGGGTCTTGGAAACCATGAGCCCGCAAGCGACCAATATGCCCAACGGCTATGTTCGTTGTTCATTACGCCCCGTTGGTCTGCCGCAAAGATCAGCTCGGGATTATCATGGTTATCGTCGTTGAACAAATCGAAATATTCTGAAGAGAATGAAAAATTGCCCGAATTTATTATTTCATTGGTATAGGCTATTACCATGTCCATATCTTCATTGGTGAAGCTTGGAGTTCCATATGGATCGCGATATACGGCCGCATTAAGGTACAATCTTGCCAAAAACCCCCAAACGGCCGCTTGGGTTATCCTTCCGGGGCCTTTTTGGGTATTTATTACATCTACCACCGAGATTAATTCGCTTTCAATATAATCAATAGCTTCCTGCCCGCGGAGTATCTGGGAAATTTCTTCTGAAGATTCTTTTTTAAACGCAATTCCCCAGCTATCCAATGTCAACATATTTAAGTATGCCCTTAAAGCTATCATTTCGTTAAGAGCTCCTTCGGCCTCTGTATTTCCCGCCTCGGCAAGTGGTTTTAATACTTCAATAGCCGAAAGGGTCCTGGAGATATTTTTGGTAAGCTCGTTCCAGGAACTTCCCACCAAATCGTTGCTTGGGGAAATATTATGTGTATGCGCTTCCAGAAATTTACCACCATCGTACCAATCGGTACCGCCACGATAGGGCAAAATAGCCTCATCGGCAGGGATTAACTGTAACCCGTAATAATTAGTATGCCTCCAGGTCCATGCAACCTGGCCATAAGCCGGGGCTATGGCCCCACTTACAGCCTCTGCCTGCCCGCTACCTTCCAAAGATTCGTCTATAACTTCTTCGTCTAAATCGGTACAACTTAAATTGGACAATAAGCTAATCCCGAAAAGTGCAATTATAATTTTATTCTTCATTTTTGAAGTCTTTTTTTGATTAAAATGATATGTTTAAACCGAACAATAGGGTTCTTGTTTTTGGGTAGTTGAAATAATCGATCCCGAAAGTCTGAATACCGTCAATAGTAAGGTTTGAATTAATTTCAGGGTCAAATCCGCTGTACTTTGATATTACAAACAAATTCTGCCCTGTAACCGAAAACCTAATGTTATGGATTAAATCTCCCATTCCTAATAACTCCGGCCTTAAATTGTAACCCAATGTGGTGTTGTTTAACCTCAGGAAATCGCCATCTTCCAGATAACGTGTAGAAACAGTGTTAGAATTGGTAATATCTTCGTTTTCGTATTGTGTTACAATATCGGTGGTATTAAAGTTGGAAGCCAATAGTCCTTTTGTAAAGAGGGACATTGCCGTATGGTTGTACACCTTGTCTCCGGAAACC
Organism: Galbibacter sp. PAP.153; assembly: GCF_037029175.1. Classification (NCBI taxonomy): domain Bacteria; kingdom Pseudomonadati; phylum Bacteroidota; class Flavobacteriia; order Flavobacteriales; family Flavobacteriaceae; genus Galbibacter; species Galbibacter sp. PAP.153. The sequence goes on from NZ_JAZEUN010000011.1 coordinate 67,926, forward strand.
CCATTAAAGTTAATCCCCAAATCGAAATTCTTGTACTTTAGATTTACGTAAAAGGCATAAATAATATCCGGCAAGGCGCTTCCGGCCACCCTACGATCATCAGACAAAATACTTAGGCCGTCGTCTCCAATGCCCATAAATTCCTGCATGTAAAAAGACCCTATGGCCTCTCCGTTAAGGTTCCCGTTAATGGTGGCATCGGTTTGCCCGGCACCTTGTGCGGCTCCTGTTGTTAAAACTTCATATGGAGAATCTACCACTTCATTGTTGGTGTAAGAAATGTTCCCGCCTATATTAAAAGTAAAGTTATTGCTGAAGTTTCCATTGTAGTCCAAAGAAAATTCTACCCCGCTATTTTTAATTTCCATGTCCGGAATATTGGTCCAATATTTATCGGTTGGCTGAACCGGGTCTGCCGGGGTTACTTCAAGCAATATATTTTCTGATACTTTATTGAAGTAATCTATAGTTCCCGTTAACCTGTTATTAAAAAAGCCAAAGTCCAGACCTATATCGGCTTGTGTTGAAACTTCCCATTGAATATCGGGGTTTGCCAAGCGTGTAAAAATCGTGCCATAAGGATAATCTTCAATAGAACTTTCGTCGCCGTTTATCGGATAAGAATCGTTATCATCTTTACTATCGGTATAACTTAATTTGGTGATTTTTGATGGAATTTCCTGATTTCCGGTCTTACCCCAACTGGCCCTTAATTTTAGGTTGGTTACCACGCTTGAGGCGCTTAAAAAATCTTCGTTCATGATGTTCCACCCCAATGCAACCGATGGAAAATAACCATATTTGTTGTTCTCCCCAAATTTTGAAGAACCATCTCCCCGCATGGTTGCGGTTATTAAATACTTGTCGTTATAAATATAATTAAGCCTCCCAAAAAAAGACTGAAGCTCGTTTTTAACAGCATATGTGTCCATATAAGTCGGGGTGCTTTCTCCACCGATCTGGTCTTGGTATTTTGGGTCGACTCCATTATCAGAGAATCCTTCCATTCTAAAACTTTTTTGCTCCTCGTATGTCTCTTGGTATGTTTGCCCCACTAAAAAAGTGAAGTTGTGCTTATTTTTGAAGAAATTATAGGTCAATGTATTCTCCACCAGCGTATTTTTATTGGTGGTGTAAATAGAATTTAAAGACCCGTTTGTATAATCTTCCAACAAAGAATATGGCTTGTATTGAATATCCCTATTGGTTGAAGAATAATCTACGCCAAGGCTCAACTTATAGGTAAGTCCCTTTACTATTTTAATTGAAGGGGCAATATTTGCCAAAATACGGTTGTTAACCGCCTCGTCGCTATATATTTCTTCTCTAGTAAAAGGATTTAGCATATTTTCCAACAAAGTAGGTTTACCATTGGTATAAACTGGCGTTGTAGGATTAAGCTGAAGCATGTTCCCAACAATTGATTGAGCATCTGCCCTTGAGTTTTCGATCCTGTTTGCGGTTAAATTGTACTCTACCCGCAAATGGTCGTTGAATGCCTTTTGCATGAGATTTAAGCGACCGGAATACAATTTTAGGTCGTTGGACTTTAATATACCCTCTTGATCGTTTACACCCAACGATGCACGGTACGAAAAATTATCGGAAGTATTGCTCAACGAGAAATTTACATTTTGAGAAAAGGCTGTCCTGGTCAATTCGTCCTGCCAATCTGTGTTGGCCCCGCCATCATCTAAAGTTCCCCCAACAGCTACCACTTGCTGCCTAAATTCATCGGCACTAAAAACATCCACTTTATTGGCCAAGGTAGAGAAACCGGAAGTCACGCTCAGGTCCATCTGGGCCTTATCGGTTTTTCCATTTTTGGTTGTTATCACAATTACCCCATTTGCACCCCTCGACCCGTAAATGGCCGTTGCCGATGCATCTTTTAAGACATCTATTTTTTCAATGTCCTGCGAGTTGATAAAGTTTAAAGGGTTGGTGGCCACTCCTGTGGACGAGTTGTCCAGTGCAAAGCCATCGATAACGTACAAAGGTGTTGTTCCCGAGCGCAAACTACCCACCCCGCGAATAATTACATCTTGTGTAGCACCGGGTTCGCCACTAACAACCGACACATTTACACCGGCAACCTTTCCTTGTAAAAGCTGACCGGGGTTTGTTACCAATCCCTTATTAAAGTTTTCGTTATTAACCGAACCGATAGCCCCTGTAACATCGGCCCGCTTTTGGGTACCATACCCAACTACAACAACATCTTCCAATTGCATTTGGTCGGTCTGCATCGCTATTGTAAGCGGTTGGCTGCCCATAACTGTTATGGTTTGGGACTGCATTCCAAGATAACTAAACTTAAGGACATCGCCCCTTTCAGCTTCTATGCTGAATTTTCCGTCAAAATCGGTAACGACCCCTATATTTTTCTTCTCAACGGTTACATTAACACTTGGAATGGGGAAATCGTTTTCGTCTAAAACTATACCTGTAATGGTAGCCTGCGACCAACTTACGGAGGTCCAGCCCATCAATACTAAAATTACTACTAAATTTAGGTTTTTAATCATGCTATTTTAATTAGTTGAATATTAATCAACGAAGTAATAACATGAATTACTAAGGCGGGTTATGCTTAAGTAATGAAAACACTAATGTTAGTAAAAGTGAACGTTAACAACTTTAACAAAAAGTTATGTGCGTAAAAAGAATAAGAAATCCCTTGGCATAAACCTAACCTATAATTTATTATTTATCAAGTATTTGATGTTTATTTATTCCGAAAGAAAAAACTTAAGTTATCAATGTTTCTTTTTGAATATTTTTTTAATAAGAATTACCACGAAAACTGCTACAGATCCAACAATTAAACCAGTAAGGAAATCTTTAATTATTGAAGGCATGTTTGGAAGGATATGATGAAGGTACTCGATATTATGATTAAATATCCCTCCCGAGACCAATAAGAGTGCAAGTGTTCCCACCACCGACAGTCCTTTTATAACCCATGGCAAAGAATTTACGAGGAACCTTCCTATTTTATCGGATATGGTATTGTCCTCATCGTTTAACTTAATGAGCTTATACCCATAATCATCCATTCTAACAATAAGCGCTACAATTCCATAAACCCCGATTGTGGCCAAGATGGCAACTATGCTAACCACAAGAATCCTTGTTACCAAAGGTTCTTCAATAACGGCCCCCAATGCAATTATTACAATTTCTATGGAAAGTATAAAATCGGTTAGTATTGCCTGTTTTATCCTGCTTTTTTCAAATTCTTCAAGTTCTTCCTCGGGAATGGTCACTGGCGTTTCTTCATCAACGGTTGGTGCATGCGGGAAAATAAATTCGTATATTTTTTCGGCTCCTTCGTATGCCAGGTATATTCCGCCCAAAATCAAAATAACAATAATGGCAACGGGCAGGTATGCACTAAGCAAAAAGGCAATGGGTAAAATAATGAGCTTGTTAAGGAAAGACCCCTTTGTAATGGCCCATAATACAGGTATTTCCCTATTGGCTACAAAACCCGTGGCCTTTTCTGCATTTACCGCCAGATCGTCGCCCAATATTCCGGCGGTCTTTTTGGTTGCTATTTTGCTCATGGAAGCAACATCGTCCATTAATGCAGAAATATCGTCTAATACCGCAAAAAAACCTGATGCCATAGAAATATAATTTTTATTGATTGATTAGCTCTTTTTACTCACTATATGAGATTTATAATGCCTCGAATGTTTGCACCGAGGTTGTATACTTCAAACAAAATAAAAGAATATTATCCAAATAGTATACAGAACACGTTATTTAATCGAAAAATTTTTCCGAGTGCCATGTTTCGGTAGAATCTGCTACGTTGGCAACTATTAAATACCCTTCTATTTCGGGATCGTTTTCAATAAACTTCTTGGATTTTTCCTCGCCCATGGCCATACAGGCTGTAGCATACGTATCGGCAATAGCCGATGATTTGGCTTTAATGCTAACGCTAAGCAGGTGATGCTCTACCGGAAACCCGGTTTTGGGGTTTACTATATGCGCATGTTTTTTGCCAAGGCTATCGTAATAAAATTTGCGGTAGCTTCCGGAAGTGCTAAGTCCGGTATTTTTTAAGCGAACAGTGCTTATAACACTTCTTTCTTTAACCAACGGGTCAAAATTAGGGGCTTCAATACCAATTAGCCAAGTTTTGCCTTTTTGGTTTAAGCCACGGCACTGCATTTCGCCACCAATTTCCAACATATAGTTTTTTACCCCGCTTTTGTCCAGAATTGAAGCCAAGGCATCTAGCGTATACCCCTCGCCCATGGCACTTAAATCTATTGCCGCATTTGGTTTTAAAAAAGTTATTTTAGTTGTCTCCACCGTCAAGATACTGTCAAAAGCTGTTAAACCCAGTAATTTGTTTACCTTAAGGGTATCTATCTCTGAACGGTTTTCGAATTTTGACTTCCATGTACTTATTAACGGATAAATGGCAGGATTAAAATAACCATTTGTCTCGGTATAATAATGCTTTGCTTTTTGCAGCATATCCAAAAAGGTTGCCGAAGGATTGTTGTAAACCCCTGTTTTATTAAGAATAGATATTTGAGACTCGGCAACATACGTATTGGCCGCAATATTAACTTGCTGAAAAACGGAATCTATCTGTTTTGTATAATCTTTTTCTGAATCTATTTGAAAGTGATAATACGTACCAAACACATCTCCTTTTAAATCTTGATAGGTGGTACTTTTTTCTTGCTGGCAGGCTATTATAAACAGTGCTGAAAATATGCCCATTGCAACCTTGTAATACATTTTATCTATAATTTTAATGGAATGCAAAAGTAACCAATTTAGTTAATGATGTTTTTTAATTTTTTAACCCTGCCCGATTACCGTTCGGGCAGCGTGGTTAAAAATTCACTCCTAACTTTAAGGCAAATCGGTTTCCTTCCTTAGAATTAAACAGAGACATATCCATATTAATTAGCTTGCTTGCCACTATAAAAACACCTCCGCCAAAAGAGTTGTGCCAAAGTCCGGAGTCATCGTTTTCCAGCCATACCCTTCCACAATCGGCACCTCCGTACAGCCCCAATTGAATTGGGAGTATCCTTGTTTTAAAAGAATTAAAGGTATAACGCAAATCGCCATTGAAAACCAAACTGTTTTTTCCGGTAAACCTATTAATTCTATAGCCCCTTAAACCACTGTTCCCGCCAAGAAAGGGCGCCTGATAAAATTCAAAATCATCGCCAAAGTTTAATTGGCTTTGCACATTTGTTTTTAAAACCAGTTTATGGTCTTTGCTTAAACGGCTATAAAATGTAAGTTGAGGTTTTAGGTAGGCAAAACCATGCCCAGAATTGGATAAGTTGAAAGTATATCCCGTAATTGCATTAAAGAACATCCCCCTGCTTGGGTTAATACCAAGGTCGTAACTTTTGTATGTATAGCCCAATTCCAATGTAGTAAAGTACTTCCAGTTGAAAAAATCATCATCTAAGTTGTATTCCCCTATAAAACGGTCCGGAGTATTATCAACTTGGGCCCCTTCAAAAATAAAGGTTCCTCTAAATGTGCTTCCATACGGCGATCTTTTGGTAAGCCCCAAATATCCTTTAAGGTTACTTAAATTTGTTCGGTAGTAATCCATCCCGAGATCGTCTTCCAGATTTTCGGTTTCATTGCCATATCCATAGAAATTCCTTGCATATGTAGGGCTGTTATATTTAGCGCCAAAAGAGAGGTTTAGTTTTTTTAATAAACCTGCCACTTCTCCATCATAAGTAAATTCAACACCTTGTGTTGCAAAATGATAACGTATCCCAAAGCTGTGCTTTGTAGAAAACGGGTTCCTTTCAAAACCATAATTGGTTATTGTATAATTTAAGCCCGCTATAACTCCGGCATCTGGATTAAAACCTAGCCCGGGAACCAAGGTATATGTTGAATATTTGTTTTTATTGTACGTAAAAATATTGTTCTCGTATATATCAGTAAAGCGTTTCACACCTCCATTGTTAACTGCGACGGTATTGTTTTTTGATTTATAATCGTAAAAACGCACTTTTTTGCCGTTATTGATTTTAAATGTGTCGTTATTTTGGCCTCCAACCAAACGTACCATTATGGGATTTTTAGCCTTGCCGTTCACTTCAAATATATCTTTATCATCCAAGCCATAAATCCATATTTCCTTGGTAATATTGCTGTTAAAAATCCTGTTTACTATTATATCGGCTTTTTTTCCGTCTTTTATCCTAGAAATAACTACGTGTGTTTCTTTGTTTTTGGCACGTATAACTTCAATATAATCATCTTTATCGGTACCAAACAATACGGCTACTTTATTTAATGTTTTGTAATAATTGTTTGCAATATTCCCCAAAAGCACTTTTCGTTCTTTTAAGGTCGTTTTTATTTTTTCTAAAGATTGGTCCTGTACTTCCCGGGGCACTTGTTTAAATGCTTTTTCAATTACATCATCTGTAAGGTTTTCTTGTATATAGGTCGCTTCTTCCTGCCAAACGGGCAAAGTGCTGTTTTGAATAAGAACACGGTCCATTGGCATTGGTTCGGTATTAAACCATTCTATATTTTTAAGCTCAGGTTCGTAACGCTGCATCATTTTGGCCGGTGCTACCAATGTTCTTACTGAACTCAAGAAAGCACCATCAAAATCGGAAAAAGCCTGATCTCTGTCCCTCGGTATGGGGCGGTATATTTTTTTATTTCCTTCATCAAACTCTGCCCACCGCCATTGATCGGTATGCCTGTCCCAGTCGCCAATGAGCATATCGAACAAACGCGCCCTGATGTATGCCCTTTCATCTAAGACATATTTCTCGTCTTCCCGTAAATTATCAAAAAGGTCGTCTGTACTTTCAATATCATCGGGACGGCCAAAACTTTCCAGATCTTGGTGCTCTTTTCCGGGCCGTTCTTCTATTAAATACAGTTCGTTTCCATATTCATCGTTATACTTTCCAAGCCTTTGTTGTTTGGGTATGTAATACAATTTAGGATTTGTATGATAAACCCCAACGGCATTAGACAATATCGGGATTGGGTAGGCAGCATATGGATGTGCCGATGTATAGAAATCCAACAAAAGATCTTCTGGCAGGGTTTGGGTAAGATCTTCCGTAGTTAAAATCTTGTCTTTCAGCACAACACTTTGCAAAAACTGAACGGCACTTTTTTTAACCGCCCTCATGTTGTATTCCTTGCCTCGCTTATCTACGAGCCTTAATGTTTTTGTTTGATGCCCGCCGCCCATGCGTATTGGCGTGAGACCACCGTATAGCGTATCCAGAACAGCTACTTTTGCCTTAATGGGCGTTCCATATATCTCGCGGTAATGGTCGCCCCAAAAACCTTTGTAGGTATTTGAAACTTCTGTTTTCTCTTTGGGGTAAACCGAAGTGGTAATGTAGCTCGGGTAATTTTTAGGGAAATTATAGTTTTTAATGGCCGGAGTAGGCGGATAAACTTCCGTTTGAAAAGCAAGCATTTCCTTACCGTCTACAGCCGTAAAAAACCTCACCCATGAAGATCCGTCTTTATAAACGTCAATAACGGCATATCCCTGTTTCCCCGAACCAAAAATTGCATTTCCGGTTAATTTTGTTGCTGATTCTTTTGAACCAGAACCTGCAATTACCTGTTTTATTTTATTGTTGACGATATATTGTAGGGAATGGTCGTGGCCCGATGCAAATATTACATTTGCCGGCGCTTCTATGGCAATGGATTCTATTCTTTTTTTAAATTCCTGATATCGTTGGTTTTGAGTATCTTGAATAGAAACTCCGCCAGATTTTCTAACATGCTCGATCAATGATGCTATTCCGGGCATGGGAACCTTGCTTTGAAATGGAAACAATTGTTTCCCGGCCGCAAAATACCCACCATGTGTTCCATATGTAAACAATGGATGATGAACCGCCACAATGATGGTTTTTCCTTCATTTTTTTTCAGCATTCCTTCAAACTCGATAAAAAATTTCTTTCTCGTTTTTATTTCACAATCGTCGTTTATGGTCGGGTACTTGTCCCAATCTTCTAAAAACCACTGAGAATCTATCGTTATTAAATGAACCGCTTCAGAAATTTCTATTTCGTCCAAACCGCATGCATCACTGGGCAATAAAATTTTTTTTCTTTTAATAATATCCTCAATAAAATCTTCTTGCCTTTCTATTCCTTTAACCCCGCCATTGTACCAGTCGTGGTTCCCGGGAATAAAAATTACTTTGGCAGCTGCATCTTTTACGGCATTTATTTGGGTGGTTAATTGGTACTCGGCATTTTCCCTATTTGCCTCGTCTTCCGGGGGCATTCCATCGGGATAGATGTTGTCGCCCAAAAAAATGGCAAAATCATTTTTAGTACTTTTAGACACAGCCTTCCGGAAAAGCTTTAAGGCATCAGACGGTTCGCTATTGTTAGAACCTCCCGCATCGCCTATTAAATAAAAACACCGGTCTATTTCTTTATTTTGGGAATCTTCCTTGTAATTTTCCCTTACAAATTTCGACTGGTATGTTGCGCAGGAAAACATACAACACAAAAAAAGGAAGATGAGGGTTTTATCAAAGTATTTTTTTATCATATTTTCAATTAAATGCAGATTTTATCGTAATATTATATTCAAAGATTTAGATATTAAAATTCCATGAACGATATAGTTGATAAGTCGTCGGACTATGTAAAAAACTTACTAATTACGAAGTTAGGTAAAAACTATTTATATCATAATCTGATCCATACAGAAAGAGTAGTTTCGAGTGCAAAAAAATTATGCGAAGCACTTAAAATATCTGCTGAAGATGAAGAAATTATTATGCTTTCTGCTTGGTTCCACGATACGGGATATACGCAAAACCCTACCGAGCATGAAAGGGAAAGCTGTAAAATTGCCAAACAGTTTTTAGAAGAAAATGGCTACAATAATACCGAAAAGCTCAACAAGGTATGCAGTACCATTATGGCCACTAAAATGGGTGCGCTGCCCCAAAATATATTGGAAAAAATAATTAAGGATGCCGATAGTTCCCATTTGTCAAAAGAAAGTTATGTTAATACTTCTGAGATATTGCGACAAGAATTGGCCGCTACCGGTGTGGCCGATTTTTCCATGGACGAATGGAGGAACAAAAATATAAAGCTTTTTGCAACCATGCATCAGTATTATACGGCTTATGCTATTGAAAACTGGAGCGAGGGCAAGATTAACAACCTAAACCAACTGATTAAAAAAAACAAAAAGGACAAACAAAAGGAGAAGAATGAAAAATTAAAGGCCAAGCTGAAGCAGGAAAACCCCGAAAGAGGCATACAAACCCTCTACAGGGTTGCGCTGCGCAACCATATTCAGCTTAGTTCTATTGCAGATACAAAAGCAAACATCCTCCTTTCCATTAATGCCATTATTATTTCGTTGGCCCTTTCCAACCTGATTCCAAAATTAGATAGTCCCTCCAATAGCCATTTGGTGTTGCCTACTTTGGTACTGGTTATTTTTAGTGTTATCTCGGTAGTTTTTGCCATCCTCTCTACCAAACCAAATGTTACACGAGGAGAATTTACCGATGAAGATGTTGCCCAACGCAAGGTAAACCTGCTATTTTTCGGTAATTTCCATAAAGTTCCTTATAAAAAATATGAATCGGTTTTAAGGGAAATGACCAAAGAAAAGGAATATATATACGAATCTTTGACCATGGACCTGTATAATCTTGGGCTTGTATTGGCCAAAAAATATAAACTCTTACGAATTACTTATATGGTATTTATGGTAGGGTTGATACTATCGGTCTTTTCTTTTATTATAGCTTTTTCGTTTATTTAGCAATTACCTTCATAAGATCGTTAAACGTCAATGGGCTCTTTCCTTCGGCATAGGTATACAATATTTCTACCGACATGGCCTTTAGCCCAATAACGCCCTGTAATTCCTCCAATTCATTAATTTCCACCTTGTCATAAAGCATGCCCTTTGCCTGCAATAAACGTATGTACCTTAAATATTCTTCTTCTTCCTTTTTTTGAGAATACACAATGGTAATCTTGCCAGGTTTGGTTATGCGTTCGTTGGTGCCTTTAATATGTGCCTTGTCTATACGTTTCTTTATTATTTCATATCTGGCATTGTAGGTCCCATCGACATCAAAGCGCTTTTCGTCCATTCTAAATTTAATGGTAAGCGGAGAACTGTGCACCAAAATCAAGGAAGTAACGTCCAAAGGCACCCCAAGGCTTGGTTTTAGCTCGTAATATGCATTTTCCATGGCACACATTACCACCAATTGCCATAATTTTAGGTTTTGAAGGTATATATCGCTGTAATTTTTTGTAGGCGCAATAACATTTCCGATGTACATGGTGTGGTCTACCCCATCTGTTTTGTACCTTTCAAAATAATGGGGGAAAATATGCTGGGCCTCGACTTGTTTTTCATCCAGTATCCTGGCCATTTTTTTGTTCATGCTTGTAACGGCATCATCATACTTTCTACGTTGGTCGTAAATCATCTTCAAAGATGGGTCCAATGCCTTTTCATAATGAGTCACCATTGCTGCCAGGGAACTGTTGAATATGGCTATTTGCTCCAACGATGGATGTATTTCTTCTTTTAGAAAATCCATCACAATTTGTTCGGTCCCTGTTTTAAAAGATTTTTTTACTTCTTCTAAATACGACAATACCCTAAATTGATATTCCTCATAAATTGGGAATTTCATCAAACTGGTGACGCGGTCGAATATTAGGCTTAACTGTTCAAGCTGCGTTATTAAATCTTTTTGGGTTGCCTTGTTCCTGGCTATAGACGAGTTTTTAATGTCTATTTGCCCATACAAAGGAAATACATCCTTAAAAACAATATCTTTAAAAGAAATAATATTCCCTCTGTTTTTTTCTTCCAAATAATGTTTTACCTCTTTTACAAATTTCCACTTTACACTTTCGTGAATGGAAGTATACTCATTTTGAATAATCGCCTCAATGGCATTGGCATGCTCGTTTTTATTGCGGATAACCGCTGCGGTGATATACGGAAGAACATCGTTAAGCTTGTTGGCATTGATGCTGTTTAACTCGTATTTTCTTTTAGAAACCAGTTCTAGTACGCCCAAAAGCTCTTTTTCGTTTGTTATGGGAATTAAAATGGCGCTTTTATATCCTTGGTGGTACAATGCCCTGTATGGCATTGCGCCTTGCGATAATTTATAAGCTTTCTCAATATCTGAAATTGAAAAGTATTTTTTTTCGCCTTTGAGGATCTGACTCGATTTTTCGCACAAAATGGTGTCGCAGTCTTCTTCATGCTTTTCCCATAGCAAATAACTGGGCAGCCCTTTGGTTAATTTCTCAAAAACATACGAATGCTCATCGTATCCAGAGAAACCCGTTTGTAAATCGCTAATATTGAAAATAGACCGGAATATTTCCTGAAAACGGTTTAAAAGTATGGCATCGCTGGACGATTGTTCCAACAAGGTCGTTTTTAAGTCGGAAATAGAATCGTCTATGGTTACGTCAAAAATATTAGAAATAACAAAACCGCTCGCAATCCAACTATTGGGCGGAAATTTTTCTTTCCATAACTCAAGGTTGTCAAAACCATCCAAAAGTTCTTCGATATCTTTATCGGTAAGGGTCTTTGCTTTATCGGTCGGGAGAAATTCCATAAAGTCTGCATTGTACTGTATTCTATAATGCCTTAAAATACCGTTCTTGTCTGGAATGTCGTAAAAAAGTGGTTTTTTATAGGCCAGATCGCCTTTTTTATAATAAAACGATAAAATTACGGCACATTGAAGAATGTACATTTGTTCCTCGGGCACGTTCCTAATTTGCAAATCGTAACCGTCCCCTGCATCTTTTAATATTTTTTTAAAACGCTGGGAAGACTTAAAGATGTTATTGTCAAAAGGAAGTCCGGCCGTTTTTATTTCGTTGTTGGAAAGTATGGGCGAAAACGAATCCTGTAAAAGTATTTCTATTTGCTCTTTGTAATCCCCGCATTTGTTCAAGTCTGAAAAACCATGCCTCAATTCCGGATAAGCATCTGCCATTTCAAGTATTTGCCTTGCATTTTCGGCCTGAAGCTTCGAGCCGTTCTTGGCTACTTCTTCGTACATTTCCAAAAGTTTATTAAAACTAATGCTTATTTTAAATGGGGAATCGTGTAAATAGCTTTTCATGCCAAAAGTATTATATCTTTATGTCTGTCGGTAATTCCTACAAAACTTACAATAGCATACTGTAAAAATACAAATAAAATATACGCAGCAATAAAAAGAAATATGCCCCGATAGGTATGTTCAGGGCATTAAACCATATAAAATATTAAGGCCAAGCTTAAAAAATAGCCTTAAATGTTGTGGCTTCATTCACTTCTTCATTTTTATTGTCTTCAAACATGTCCATAAAGTTTTCGGCACTTGTCCAAACGGTATGCAGCATTCCTCTGTACCTGTCTTTCATTTCATCGGTAGCATTGCTTCTTAAATCTTTAAGCATTTGCTGTTGTATTTTTGCCACTTCGGGCTTTCTCCAAGAGCATGTGGCCACATCAAAGCCGTGCATGGCAAAATAAGACGCCGTTGGGTCTGCCCTTTCGTAATGCCAATCGCAAATCATTACATCTTTGGGTATTAAATTAATGGCCCTATACGTATTGTTCATGCTTGCTTCCCACATTCCCATTCCGGTTGTTTTGCCATCAATAAGCCTATCTCCCCAAATCCATAAACGCTTTCCAGAAGCTGCCAAATGGTTCCTTATCTTTGTTACTTCTCCAGCATATAGCTCGGCTTTATCCCTTCCGCCACATCTGGGGCAATTTGGGTCTGCTATATAAAAAACTTCGTCCATTCCTGCATGAAAAGCATCTGCTTTAAAAGCGGCAGTTATTTCATCTACCAAATCAAATACTACTTTGTGCACTTTTGGATGAAGCGGACAATAGCTTTTACAATATAGCCCTTCCTTATTTGGCCATTCGTATTCTTTGGGCATTTCTATTTGTGGGGTTTCGTCAAATTCTGGGTATACTTCCAAAAGCTTCCCCAAAGATCCCGCCCAGGACTGATGCCCCAATAAATTTATCTGCGGAATAATTTTAATACCGGACTTCACGCATACTTCAACAATTTTATCAACATCGGCCTGTGTCAAACCATCTTTTTCTGCCAATTCGGGATGCGATTGGTATTTGAAGTTATAATCTACCCTTAAAACCATGGTGTTGACCTTCCGTGGGGCAACTTCTTCTTCTATAAATTTTACAAACCTGTCCACGCTTTTATGTTGGGGAGCCGCTATGGCCAAACCCCTTAAAGGCAAGGTGTCTTGCGCCAATAAAGTAAAGTTGATGCATAGAAAAAATAATAGCAAATACGTATTCTTCATTTTTTTATAATTTAAGTTTGATATTGATTTTTGATAAAAGGGCGGCAAAGCCAATCATGGCAAATGCCCAAACAACAGAGCCCAAAACTGCCAGTAATACCGATTCTTCCTGCTTGTAAAACAAAATATTCAACCCCAGTCCCCAAATGGTAAAATAAATAATATCGGGGGCAAGATATGTGGTAAGCGAATTTTGCCCGGCGGGTTTAAATATAGCGCTCCATTTTATAAGCTTTAAATAATCTATTATGAAGAAAAGAACACAAAAAACCAAAATGCTTATACCGTTACAGATCATTGCCCAGCTTGGGGTTCCCTGAATTTTTGAAATAATAAACCAGTTTCTCAATATAAAACCGCTTGTTAATACCAATACTCCAAAGGGAATCAATATTTTAAACAATTTATCTGGTTGAAGCTTGTATTTTTTTAAAATCATACCTACCAATAGCCCGCAGATAACAATTGAAGGCACATTCCCACTCACCAAAACTCCAAAATAGGGTGCTACCCCGTCTAAAAAAGTTAAAAGTCCAAGCAGTGAAAGTACATTCAAGGCAATAAAGAGTAACCAGATCAAGCTAACCTTTACAAAGCTTCCTTTTGCAAGCAAATAAGAAACCGAAGCGGCAAAATATCCCCAGCCTATCAAACCTAAAATTCCCCACCAGCTGGTAATTAACCATTGCGGGTCATTGGGGGTTCCTGCTTTAAAAATAAAGGCAAGTATAATTAAACCAATTACGCCAATAAGTTTTAATGCCTTGAAAACAATGTTGTAATTTTTAGAGTTTGGGTACGTATTCCAAATTAAAAATATAGAAATATAAACCAATATGGCCCAAAGGTTTTGGTTTATCCCGGCCAGTTCCGGATTTAACCTATGGATATTGACCATCAAAACCCCAATTAACAACAAGCTCAGGGTTCTAACTGCAATGTGCCAAAGAAGCTTGGCCGTGCCCTCCCCTTTTTTTTGCCTATACATAAAGGCAAATGGTATGGATAAACCAACCATAAACAAAAAGCCCGGAAAAACCCAGTCGGCTAATCCCATGGCGTCTTCGGTAGCTTTGGTGTGCACCATCCATTTTGGCACGCCGGGTTCGTATAAGTCGTTAACAAAAAGCATGAGGAACAAGGTAATTCCCCGCATTATATCGATAGCTAATATCCGATTGAAGTTTTTTGCATTCATCAATTAATATTTAAATACATTTCCTTTTTTATCCGTAGAAACCACATACTTTAAAGCCGCAATTACCATCCTGTTTTGAACAGCTTCCTTAAAAATCCTGCTCCCGTGACCTATATTCATATAAACCATCCTGTATTTTGTGTGCGTCCAAACTACAGGAGTATCACCACCTTGAATAATGTCTTTTAGCCCAAATGGATAGTTGTCTTCCGAAAGGGATGCCAATACTTTTACATCGGGGTTTTCGCGCGGGCTGGGTTTCCACTGGTACCATTCATTAGCTGGTGCTATATAAGTTTTGGGCATGCCTTTGGTTACGGGGTGCATTGTATCTTCAACTATAATTTTTGCGGGCATTGGTGGCCAATTATTAGTATAAAAAACAGCGCCACCCAAAAAATCAACAAACCATGGCCAATTGGCAGTTTTATCGTTGTATGCCGATACATGAAACCCGAGCCATCCACCGCCATTATCCATATATTTTTCAAAAGCTGCTCTTTGCTGTTGGGTATGCGGAAAATCGTTTAACATGATTATCAACGAATACGATTGCAGATCGTCCAACAATAAATCGTCCATATTGGTTGTTGTTTCCAATATAAAACCATCTCCAATGGTTAAATCTTTTAAGTAAGCAATTGCGTCATTAGCAAAATTTACATGGGCTTCTTCTACTTCCGTGCTATAAAAGACCAGAGCTTTAAACCTAGGAAACTGTGCGAAAGAATAAAACGAA
Organism: Galbibacter sp. PAP.153; assembly: GCF_037029175.1. Lineage (NCBI taxonomy): Bacteria > Pseudomonadati > Bacteroidota > Flavobacteriia > Flavobacteriales > Flavobacteriaceae > Galbibacter > Galbibacter sp. PAP.153. Next base: position 83,237 of record NZ_JAZEUN010000011.1, read on the forward strand.
CATAATAGAACAAAGAGATATAGATTTCTCTTAAAAAAAAGTTGTAATAACATGGTTTTAGGTTGGTTGAATTTACTGAATTCATCTTGACTTTTTTGATTGAAGCCAGGATGAGTTCGTTATAAAACGTTCCTAAATTAAATATTAAATTATTGTAAACAATTAGTTTTCGGTAACTTTTTTTTGCGGTAAAATTGTCAAGGTTGTTTAGCTACAATCTGCTGTTGTTCGTCTAAAAAACAATGTTCGGATTATTTAAAATGAAGATATTAGTTGTTTTTTCATACACTGGGCAATTTCGGCCTGTCCCGTCCCAATTACCAAAAAGCAATCAAAAGGATGTTATTCTTGGCAACGAAACTTAAATTTCCCCTTGAGGTTTTATAGCACGATCCAAATGCACATATCCGCCATCTACATACAGCAATTGCCCGGTAGTGTGGCTGGATTTAGAAGAAAGTAAAAAAGCTGCTGTATTGGCTATTTCTTCCGGGGTTGTCATTCGGTTTTCCAACGGAATACGAGCTGTAATTTCATTTAACTTTTCTTCTGGATTCGAAAACGTATGAATCCACTTTTTATACAAAGGGGTATAACTTTCGGCAACCACAATGGCATTCACCCTTACTTTATAAGGCAATAATTCTACCGCCCATTCGCGCGTTAAGGCATTTCGGCCACCATTGGCGGCGGCATAGCCCGAAGTCCCGCCTTGCCCCGTTTCTGCCGTTTTAGAGCTTATGTTTACAATGGCTCCTTGATTTTTCTTTAATTCCTTCAAACAAAAATGTGCCATTAAGTAGTAATGGGTCAAGTTTTTGTTGATCGAGGCCATAAAACTTTCAAAATTGCCATTTTCGAGTGAAACCCCATCGTTAACCCCGGCATTATTTACCAATCCGTGAATGGTTCCATGAGTTTCTATTACTTTGGCAACAACCTTTTTACAAGCATCCGGATCGGTAAGTTCTGCTAAAACGTAATCGGCTTTTCCACCATTTTCTTTAATTTCTGTTACGGCCTTTAAAACATCTTTTTCCGTGCGTCCAACAATAATAGGCAATGCGTCCTCCTTGGCCAAAACCCTGCTAATTCCAAGCCCAATGCCTTTATCGCCTCCAGTTACTAGTATAATTTTATCTTTCAATGCTAAGTCCATATCCCTAATCTTTTAGTATGCCAATTTCTGCATAAGTTGCCCGCACATCGTCGCCCGCCACTTTTATCGCCTTCAATTTAATATATTGTGCTTCAACGGGCGTAAAATTTACCTCCTGTTTTATTCTGTTGTTTACAATATTCCCAAATTCTCCTTGGGAAATCTTTTTCCAGTTTTTCCCGTTCGTGCTTACCGAAAACTCATAATCGGTTATAATCCCAAATGGAAACCGGGCCTGCATTGGTGTGTACGAAAATCCTTTTATAACTATATTTTCCCCAAAATCTATGCTAATTTCCCTTGCCGTATCGCTGGCATCGGTCGCCCAATACGTTTCAGGGTTGGCATCAATTACCTTTGCAACAGCTGTTTGTTTTCCCGAAGAAGCTTCCAGCACCTTCCAGTTCTTTTTGGCGGTTTCCAGTTTTTTGGTCAACACACCTGTTTGATCCTCTGTTTCGGGATTGTATGCAATTACTTTCAATATTTTTGGTTCGTTCACCATAAACGGTCGGGAATATTTAGGTGAATTTAAAGTAGGTTCTGTTCCGTCAACGGAATAATAAATTTCTATGGCATCATCTGGAACTTGCAATGAAACCATTCCATTTTTATTTCTTTTGATGATGGGCTGCACCAATAAATTAGGGGCATTGTACAAGGCAATATTCGACAGTAGAATAGGTCCTTTTGATGCTTCTATTGCTATTTTCACTTTTGATGCCTCTATCCTATCAAACCTTAAAATCCGTTTATAACCAATGGTTGTTTGTTCGTCGATAAGTTTCCATTTTCCATCTACTTTGGCTTCTATTTTAAACTTTTTAACACGCTGCCCAAGCGGAATGTATTCCTGCAATAAAACCCGGTTTACCATTTGTGGCTTATGGAATGAAAGCGTAACGCTTGCCGAAGTAACCGAATCTTCCGTTGCCCAATACGTGTTTTGGTTGCCATCAATGGCCATGTGGGCCCTGTAATTTTTGCTGCGGCTATTGGAAGCCTCTGTTTTTGCCTCCGAAACCACGTTTTGGGCAAAATCCTTATCCAATTGCCTGCGGAGCTTCATCAGTTGAATTGAATCTTTTTCGTGAACCAGCCCACGTTTGTCTACCGGGATGTTCAACAAGAAAGATGCATTTCTTCCAACCGATTTGTAATAAATATCCACCAATTGCGCCAAGGTTTTTACTTGATGATCTTCCGAAGCATGATAATACCAGCCCGGCCTTATGGAAACATCGGCTTCGGCAGGCAACCAATGTGTACCATCCTCGTGACCGCTTCGCAATTCTTTGTAGCGTGGCCAGCCGGGGTATATTTCATCGCGCCGCATAATGCTCCAATTGGTTTCGTTTGCCCAGCCTTCTTCATTGCCCACCCAACGTATATCGGGGCCGCCATCGCTAAAAATAACGGCTTTTGGCTGTAGTTCCCTAACAATTGCAATGGCCTTTTCCCATTGGTAATAGGTTTTATTGTCTATTTTGCGTTCTTCATTGGCACCGCCGTAATACCCCGTTCCGCCGTTGGCCCCGTCAAACCAAACTTCAAAAATATCGCCGTAATTGGTCAATAACTCCCGTAACTGCTGATGGAAAATAGCAACGTATTCGGGTTTACCATAATTTTTATTGTTTCGGTCCCAAGGAGAAAGGTACACGCCAAATTTCAATCCGTTTTCCTTGCAAGCTTCTGCCAATTCCTTAACAATATCCCCTTTTCCATTTTTGTAAGGCGAATTTTTAATGGAGTGCTCGGTAGTTTTGGTAGGCCATAAACAAAACCCGTCATGATGTTTTGCAGTTAAAATAATGCCTTTCATCCCTGCTTTCTTCACTGTTTTTGCCCATTGCCGTGTATCGAGATGGGTGGGGTTGAACGTTTTAGGCGATTCGCCTCCCAAGCCCCATTCCATGTCTGTAAACGTATTCATATTAAAATGAACAAACGCATAATACTCCAACGGTTGCCATGCCAATTGCCTTTTGGAAGGTATTGGCCCGACGGGCGCAGGTTCTTTCTCGGCACAGGAAATAAAAGCAAGTGCGGTAAAAAATAGCAGGAAAACTTGTTTTGTCATTTTACTTTTCAATTTTATTCAGCCCTTCGCCCAAATACATTTTTGTATTTGCCTTTAGGTTAATTGTTTTTGTAGTGCTTCCGTATTTTACATCAACAGATTTATTTATCGGGGAAAGCAAGGTCAATGTAACCAATTTCCCGTTATTCCATGTTATGCCTACCTCGATATTGCCCCTTGCCATAAGTCCGCTTATCTTTCCTGTTTTCCAGTTTTCCGGCAACGTTGGCAGAATGCGCAAGAAGCCTTCATGCGATTGCAGGAGCAGTTCTGCAACTCCTGCGGTATAGCCAAAGTTCCCGTCGATCTGAAAAGGCGGATGCTCGTCAAACAAATTATCGGCCAGGGAAATTTCAAAAAACTTATTGATATTTTCTTCTGCCGATTGTTTATCGAGCAACCTCGCATTGAAATTAATCATCCATGCCCTGCTCCATCCTGTGCCGGCGCCACCATGTTCCAACCGGTATGCTATAGTTTTTTTGGCAGCTTCAAAGGCTTCGGGGGTTGCTTCGGTAATATCGTCTCCGGGATGCAGTGCATATAAGTGCGATATGTGCCTATGTCCCTTCTCCGGTTCATCATATTGTTTGTCCCATTCTAAAATACGCCCGTCTTTGCCTATAATTACCCCCGATTTTAAATCTTTTTGCTTTGCTTTTACTTCAGCAATAAAATCATCTTCAATATTTAAAACGGTAGCCGCCTGTAAAGTATTGGCAAACACCTCGGCTATAATCTGTTGCCCCATTGCCGTGCCTCTTGACACAGCCGCAGGCTTTCCATCGGTAGCAAGATAGGAGTTTTCGGGAGATGTTTCCGGGTACGAAATCCATTGCCCCGTGGCTTGGTCCTTTTGTAGCCAATCTAAGTAGAATAAGGCCATTTCCTTTAAGTACGGATATGCTCTTTCCTTTAAAAAAACCGTGTCTTGCGTAAAACGGTACTGCTCCCAATAATGTTGGGCAAGCCACCCGCCACCGTGTATCCATGACCCCCAAAAGGGCTGTGCCGCGCGCATAAAGGTAGGCGCCCATAAATCGGTGGTATGGTGCACCACGGCACCGCGATTGATTCCATATTGTTCTTTGGCCGTAACTTCCCCCCTTTTTACCAGTTTATCGGCAAAATCAAATAGCGGCAGTTGGCATTCACTTAAATTGGTAACCCCGGCGGGCCAGTAATTCATTTGTAAATTGATGTTTAAATGATAATCGGCATTCCACGGCGCAACAATATGGTTGTTCCACAGCCCTTGAAGGTTTGCGGGGTTGGTTCCCGGCCTGGAACAGGAAATTAATAGGTAACGCCCATACTGGAAAAGTTTTGCTTCCAGATCCAGATCGGGGTTCCCTGCCTTAAATTTTTGCAACCGTTCGTCTGTTGGAAGTGAATCCAAAGTTTCCTCGCCCAACTTAAAAGCCATACGGTTGTATAACTTACCAAAATCTTCGGTATGCTTTTTTAAAAGTTCATCAAAAGGTTTTAAAGATGCCTTTGCCATATTTTCTTCGGCTACCTTCTCAAATTCTTCATGATAAAACGAGGTTTGCGTTACCAAATAGATTACCGCCTTTTTCACGCCCCGTAATTCCAGCTTCCCATTATTGGATTTTATTGTCCCGGAGTCTGTTTTTGCCTTCAAACGGGTTTGAAAGTGCACCCCATCCTTCATTGGGTGCGGCTGATCGGCTACTTTTCCTTCCAATTGGGTAACGGTGCCATTCATTACCATTTCGTTTTCTTCCGGTGTATGTATTTCCACGGTTGGTTGCCCTGCATCGTCGGGCCTTGATAATTGCAGGTCGAAATCCATTCCCGCGCCTGCCGATGTTTCCAATTGAATAACCAATGCATCATCTGGCCGGGAAGCTATTACCTTTTCGGTATACAATTCCCCATCTACTTCATACGTTACAGAAGCCAATGCGTTTGCAAAGCTCAATCCGCGTTTGTATTTGGTAACTTTGCCCTTGTGCTTAAAATCTATAAGCAGGTCTCCCGCAGTTTGGTGCGACCTTGTAATCCCTTTAAACGAAAATTTATCAACAATAAACTTATCGGCTTCATGCACTTTGCCTTCATCGATTAATCTTCTCAGTTCTTTTAAATCTTCGGGAGTCCCTTTGCTGTTCCCAAGGTTAGCGCCCCCGGGCCACATGGAATCTTCGTTTAACTGTATGTGTTCTTTATTGGTGTCTCCAAAAACCATGGCGCCCAAACGCCCGTTTCCCACTGGAAGTGCCTGCATCCAATCTTTTGCTGGCTGTTTGTACCAGATATCGGTTATACCGTTCTCTTTTTGTACCGATGCCTCCTTGCAGGAAGAAAGAAACATTGCCATAAAAGCTAGGCCAAGGTATTTTAATTTCATGTTGGTCGGTTTTTTTAGTTGTCTATATTATAAAATTGTATGGCGTTTGTACCCATTACCCTTTCCAGTTGATTGCCTTTGAAGTAATTGGTTATAATTTCCTTTACCTCTTTGTATTGGGCAGCGACCAGGCAAACAGGCCAATCGGAACCAAATAGTAATCTTTCCGTTCCAAAGGCATTGGTTGCTACCTCAAGAAAGGCAGTAAGGTCTTGCCCGTTCCATTTAAAGTTTTCTGCCTCGGTAACCAGGCCGGAGACCTTACAAAACACATTTTTATGCAAGGCTAGCCCGGTAATGGCATCTTTCCATTGTGTATCCATACCGTTGGATACTGCCGGCTTTGCCATATGGTCGAGCACAAACTTTTGCCGGGGGAAACTACGTACCAAATTAATTGCCTCGTTTAGTTGCCGGGGCTTAATTAATATATCGTAACTTAGATTATGCTTGCCCAAGGCCTTTATTCCCCTTCGGAAGTTGCTTTGTTCCATAAATCCCATAGGTTCTGCTTGGACAATATGCCGAACTCCCTTAAATTTTTTATACGATGTAAAATGAAGCAGCCGTTCCTCCACATTTTCGGCTAGCAAATCTACCCAGCCTACGACCCCTTTTATAAAATTATGCTCCTCTGCTAGTTTCAACAGGAAATCTGTCTCTTCTTCCGACTGATCTGCCTGAACTGCCACGCAACCATCCATATTATTTTGCTCCAAAACACTTTTTAGGTCGGCGGGCATAAAATCCCTGCGGATTTCCTTCATAGCATCGGTTATCCAAGCATCACGAACCGGGTTGTACTGCCAAAAATGTTGGTGGCTGTCTATTTGCATTGTAATTACACTTTTTGGTATGCCTTTGCCGTTTGTTTGGAAACGCCCAAGCCTTCTATTCCCAATTCTACCTCATCGCCGGGCCGTAAATAACGTTGTGATTTTAAGCCCATCCCTACACCAAAAGGGGTTCCCGTGGAAATAACATCTCCGGGGAGCAATGTCATAAACCCGCTAATATAACTTACAAGGGTCGGGATATCAAAAACAAAGTCGGACGTGCTGCTGTCCTGCATCATTTGTCCATTAAGCTTCAACCATAGGTGAAGGTTGTTTGCATTAGCAATTTCATCTTTGGTAGCAATAAAAGGTCCCAGCGGTGCAAAAGTATCGCAGCTCTTCCCTTTTACCCATTGCCCCGACCGTTCTATTTGAAATTCCCTTTCGCTATAATCGTTGTGCAACACATAGCCGGCAACATGATCCATGGCATCTTCTTTGGCAACATACGAAGCTTTTTTACCGATTACAAAGGCAAGTTCTACTTCCCAATCGGTTTTTTTACTGTCCTTTGGAATAATTAGATCGTCGTTGGGACCCACAATGGCCGATGTTGCCTTAAAAAACAGTACCGGCTCCTTTGGAATGTCCATCCCGCTTTCTTCGGCGTGTTTTGCATAGTTAAGTCCTACGCATATCAATTTTGAAGGCCGTACCAAGGGCGGACCCAAGCGTACCTCGGTTGAAATTTCCGGGCAGTTGGCCTTGTTTACACGCAACCATGCACGCAATCTATCCACACCCCCGTTACCAAAGAAATCTTCGTTGTAATCTTCTCCAAAAGCAGTTACGTCTATGCGTTTTCCATCTTCAAGTTGTATTCCCGGTTGTTCTTTACCTGCTTGTCCAAATCGAATTAGTTTCATCTATATATTTTTTGTTGTATTTATCCGTTTAACTTTATAAACCCGCCATCAATGGGGAAATCTGTTCCCGTAATAAACGATGCTTCATCGCTGCACAGGTACAGGGCAAGATTGGCAATCTCCTCTGGCTTTCCCATCCTTCCCATGGGTTGTGTTTTAGACAACTTCTCAAACATTTCCTTTTCTTTCCCAGGATAATTGCTGGCAATAAAGCCATCTACAAAAGGCGTGTGTACCCGTGCCGGGGAAATGGAATTACAACGGATGTTCGCTGCAACATAATCCTTTGCTACCGAGTATGTCATGGTTAACACCGCACCTTTGGACATGGAGTACGCAAACCTATCGGAAATCCCTACCGAAGATGCTATGGATGCCATATTGATAATTACGCCGCCGCCATTTTTTTTAAACACCGGCACCAAGGCATGCATGCAATTGTATACCCCTTTTACGTTCACGTTGTAAATACGGTCGAAATCTTCTGCCGAAGTGTGTTCCACGTTCCCCACATGCGCAATCCCGGCATTGTTGATTAAAATATCCACTGTATGTCCTGCAACTATCTCTGCTACAACGCCGCTTACCTGTTCCTGGTTGGATACATCGCATTTTTTCCAGCTTCCCTTCCCTCCTTTGGCAAGTATGCCTTCTATGGTTTCCTGTGCATTGACCTCGTTGTGCTCCAAGATGTGCACAAAGGCGCCGTTTTGGGCAAAATTCTCGGATATCGCTTTCCCGATACCGCTTCCGCCACCGGTTATAATAGCTGTTTTATTTTTTAAACTGAATCCCATGTAAATAATCGTTTCTGTTATACTGATTTCCATTCCTTTCCTTCCGGAAAGCTGTAATCTTGTATTGATTTGCTCTTCATAGTAATGCTGTACCCCGGCTTTTGTGGCGGCATGTACGCACCGTTCCTTATAACTACCGGATCCAGGAAATGCTCGTGCAAATGGTCTACATATTCTATCACCCTGTTATCCATAGACCCGCTTATGGCAATAAAATCTATCATCGATAGGTGTTGCACGTATTCGCAAAGCCCAACGCCCCCGGCATGCGGACAAACAGGGATGTTAAACTTGGCCGCCATGAGCATTATGGCAAGATTTTCGTTTACCCCACCTACCCTACAGCTGTCTATCTGGCAAATTTGCATGGCATTGGCCTGCATTAACTGTTTAAAGATAACCCTATTCTGGCAATGTTCTCCGGTAGCTACTTTTATGGGGGCAATGGCCTTTGCAATCCTTGCGTGGCCCAGAACATCGTCGGGACTGGTGGGTTCTTCTATCCACCAGGGGTCGAACCTTTTAAGGGATTCCATGTTTGTAATGGCTTCATCTACGTCCCACTTCTGGTTGGCATCCATCATTAGCTGTAGGTCCCCGCCTATCTCCTCCCGGATAATGGTTGCCCGCCTTATGTCGTCTTCCAGGTTAGAACCCACCTTGATTTTCATATATTTAAAGCCTTCTTTCTTTGCTTCCCGGCACAACCGTCGCATTTTTTCATCGGCATAGCCCAGCCAACCCGCAGATGTGGTATAGGCCGGATATCCTTTTTTAAGCAAATAATCAATCCGTTCCTGTTTTCCTTCTTCTTTTGCCTTTAAAAAGGCAATGGCCTCTGCCGGGGTAACAACATCGGTTATATAGGTAAAGTCTATGCACCTTACCAGTTCTTCAGCAGGCATATCTGCCAAGAGTTTCCACAGGGGTTTCCCTTCTACCTTTGCATAGAGGTCCCATACGGCATTTACAAGGGCACCCGTGGCCAAATGGATAACTCCCTTCTCTGGCCCGAGCCAGCGCAATTGGCTATCGCCCGTTATTAGCTTCCAAAAAGCCCCCATGTTGGCGGTAAAACCCGATAACTTTTTGCCTTTTATTAAATACGACAACGATTGTATGGCCGCCGCGCACAATTCGTTCCCCCTACCTATGGTAAAGGTAAGCCCATGCCCTTCGTACCGCGTATCATCTGTTTTTAGTATTACATAAGCAGCAGAATAGTCGGGATCGGTGTTCATTGCATCAGATCCATCCAAAAATTTACTGGTCGGGAACCGAATATCCTTCACCAAGACATCTATAATAGTAATTTCTTTATCCATCATTAAAATTAATCTTTTCAAATTTATTTTAGAAGGATATTAAATTCCACCCCTGAGATTACAAACCATGATACTTTTTTTGCCCTTGGTGTCTATTGGGCATATAAATCGAGAAATTCAGTAGGCGACATCTTCTTTATCTTTTTAAACTGCCTATTAAAGTTGGAAATGTTGTTAAACCCGCTATCGTAACAAATAGATAGTATCTTTTGCTTCCCCTCCAACAAAAGTTTGCAGGCATACCCTATTCTAATCTCGTTTAAATAGGCTGTAAATGTTTTACGGTGGATGCGTTTAAAGAACCTGCTAAAAGCCGAAGGGTTCATATGGATAACCCGGGCCACATCTGTGGCACTTATGGGGTGATTAAAGTTTTTAAATATGTACTCGTAGACTGCTTTTAGGTTCTTATTGTCCCCTTCGCTAAAAGAAGTCAGGAAACCCTTGCTCGATAGCACACTATAGCCTTTATGACGAGCCAACTGGTCCAGCACATCGAGCAATAACAACAACTTTTTAAAAGGCGACAGCGACGCATCGGCTTCGGTCTTCTTCAATAGGTCTACGGTTTGGGTAGGAAGGTTGTGGAACACCATACCTTGCTGTGCTTTGTCCATAAGATGGTTTATTTGCCTTAACTCTTTGGTGCCCATAAAGGAATTTCCTAAAAAATCCTTTCTAAAGTGAATAGAAATGGCATCTGCCCGTAGTTTGGACCCATCTTGGTAATATGCGGCATCGTTTATCCACATATGCGGAAGGTTTGCCCCTATTAACACCACGTCTCCTTCATGAAATTTCTCGATACTATCGCCAATAAAGCGTGTTCCCGTACTTTTTAGTACCAACACGAGCTCTAATTCGGGATGATAATGCCAAACTTTGAGGAAATGCTTGTGTTTGTTTCTGGTAACCGAAAAAGAATTGAACTCCGTATCTGTCCTGTCTAAATAATGAAGCTTCATGGTGGCCCTGTATTACTGCTATTTAAAAACCGAATGTACAAATATTTATCCTTTCTATCATTTTACCCTTTTTAAATATCAAAAAGCAGTTCTTATGTATTTTATGTACCTGCACACGCATATTTTTTGCCTGCAATCGCATTTTTCACCTCTGCACATGCACATTTTATCCCTGCAATCGCATTTTTTACCCCTGCACACGCACATTTTACCTCTGCAATTGCATTTTTTTGCCTGCTTATCCATTTTTTTGGCTTCCCACGTACAAATTTCAGCTTCCTATGTATCTTTTTCCCTTCCTCATATATATCAAATAACTGATAAATAGTTATAAAGTGTCATTTTTTCTTCTGAAGGAAAACTATGTTTAAGAAAGATTGTATTTTGTGATGCATAACCTATTAATGTCAACCAAAAAAGAATATTTAAGCAATCTTATAACCAAAACATCGATGAAAAACCGTTACTTACTTATAATTACCATTTGCTGTTTGCTGTTGTCGTGCCAAAAACAAGAAACAAACTTGCGTACGCAAATAGATAAGGCTTTACAAACAGCCGCAGAGCAATACATATACATGGCCAACCGCCTGCCCGATGGCCGTTTCCCTAAAACATACCATAAAACTACCGATAGCCTGGAAACAAGCAACTCTGGGTGGTGGTGCAGTGGTTTTTATTCGGGTACGCTTTTATATTTATATGAAGCAATGGGCAATGCCGAATTAAAAAACGAGGCCTTAAAATCGTTGCAGGCCCTTAAAAAGGAACAATACAATACTTCTACGCACGATTTGGGGTTTATGATGTACTGTAGCTTTGGCAATGCCGAACGGCTTGAAGACTCCAAAGCATATAAAACAATCTTGATGAACAGTGCCAGATCTTTGGCTACGCGCTACAACGATACCGTTAAGGCCATACGCTCCTGGGACAGCGCTCCTTGGAACAAGGCCGAAAAAGGCGATCTGGTTGTTATTATAGATAATATGATGAACCTAGAGCTCCTCTTTTGGGCAAGCAAGCATAGCGGAGACCAAAAATATGCCAACATAGCCATTGCACATGCCAACACGACCTTGGAAAATCATTTCCGGGAAGATTACAGCTCGTACCACGAAGTAATTTATAGCGAGGCCACGGGAAAGGTAAAGAAACGCATTACCAATCAAGGTGCCGCAGATAATTCGGCATGGGCCCGCGGACAGGCATGGGGGCTTTATGGATATGTGGTTATGTACCGGGAAACAAAAAATGAAAAGTACCTGCAACAGGCCACCAACATTGCACATTTTATACTGAATCATCCAAATTTCCCCAAGGACGGCGTACCTTATTGGGATTTTAACGCACCAAATATCCCGGATGCCCTACGAGATTCGTCGGCCGCAGCAATTATTGCAGCTGCGCTCATGGAACTTTCTACCTATACCAATGGGAAATACCTTGCCGAAGCCGAAAATATATTAAAAACCCTGCTCTCTCCCGAATACCTTGCACAAAAAGGTACCAACGGCGGATTTATTTTAAAGCACGGCGTAGGGCACATGCCTGCCAACTCGGAAGTAGACGTTCCTTTGACCTATGGCGATTATTATTTGGTGGAAGCTTTGCTAAGATATAAAAAGCAACAGGCCGCCCAGTAACGGGAACGGGATGTTAAATGCATTATAATACCGTTGCCATGTGGCTCGCGAGCGTATCTATTTAATATCTTTGTAACAGTAAACAGCTATATACAACATGGAGCACCTGGAGGACAAGAAAATTATATTATTCGATGGCGTATGCAACCTTTGCAACAGCACCGTGAATTTTGTTATTGAAAGGGACAAGAAAGACGTGTTCCGGTTTGCTTCATTACAAAGCGATATAGGAAAAAAGCTGTTATCCGAAAGAAATATAGACCCCTCGGTAACAGATTCCATTGTACTTATAGAGCCTAATGTGGCCTATTATGTAAAATCGTCGGCCGCCTTGGAAATTGCAAAGGAAATTGGCGGTTTTTGGAGCGTTCTTGGTGTTTTTAACTATATTTTGCCAGAAAGCCTCCGCGATGCCCTGTATAATTTTATTGCCAGGAACCGCTATAAATGGTTTGGCAAAAAAGAAGGTTGCCCGCTCCCTACCCCAGAGCTTAAAGCAAAGTTTTTGGACCAGTACCCATAAAAAAAAGGGAAACCAAGCCATATTGATTGCCCTTTTTTATATGTTTCGTACAAACATTTATACCAGCAACTGGTAACTTTGCTTGGCTATTTCCAATTCTTCGTTGGTAGGGATGACCAAGACCAATACCTTGGACGATTCCTTGCTAATAATCCTGTTCTCGCTGGAGCGTACATTGTTTTTGTAGTTTTCAAGCTCTATGCCCAGATAATCCATATCCTGACAGACCATGCGCCTCAACACACTGCTGTTCTCGCCAATTCCCGCGGTAAACACAATTACATCCAGTCCGTTCATGGCCGCCGCATAGGCGCCAATGTACTTTTTAATCCGGTAAGCGTTCATTTCCAGTGCCAATTGGCATTGCTGGTTTCCGTTGGCGGCGGCTTCTTCTATTTCGCGCAGGTCGCTGTAGCCCGTTAAGCCCAACATGCCACTTTTTTTATGGAGCAGTTCGCTAACATCGTTGAGGGAATACCCCAATGTATTTACCATATAAAAAATAATGGATTGATCTATGTCGCCGCTGCGCGTACCCATAATAAGGCCGTTCACAGGGGCAAAACCCAACGAATGGTCTATACTTTTCCCGTTTTTAATGGCGGTAATGCTGCAACCGTTCCCCAAATGGACGGTAATTACCTTTGATTTCTTTTTACTGATAAAATCCTGTGCCTTCTCTGCAACATATTTATGGCTTGTACCATGAAAACCGTACACCCGGATGTAATTTTCGTCTAATAATTTATTCGGAATGGCATATCGGTATGCTCTTTCCGGCAACGTTTGATGAAAAGCCGTATCGAAAACGGCAATTTGCGTTGCATTGGGAAATACCTGTTCGGCCACCTCAATGCCCGTATAATTATGCGGGTTGTGCAGCGGGGCCAAGGAAAACAAGCGCTTTATGGTGGCCTTTACATCTTTGTCTATTACAATGGTATCGGCAAAATCTTTACCGCCATGTACTACGCGGTGGCCAATGGCATCGATTTCTTCTATATTGGCAATGGCGCCTTTCTCGGTATCCATCAATAAAGCAGCTATTCTTTTTAACCCGTCTTCGTGATTGGCAATTTTAACCTGCTCGGAAATGTTCATCTTCTTCGATTTGTAATGAATGACCGAATTGTCCAGGCCAATTCGCTCAACAAGGCCGGCGGCTATTACTATTTCACCCGGCATTTTAATAAGTTGAAATTTTATGGAAGAACTTCCCGAATTGATGACTAATATTTTTTTCATGTTTCCTTATTCTAATTCTCTGTTTCCTTTATTTTTATTTCTGCTCCCAGTTATATTCCCTGTGCCTGTATTGCGGTTATAATAACCGTATTAAAAACATCGTCTACGGTACAGCCCCGGCTCAAATCGTTCACCGGTTTGTTAAGGCCCTGCAACATGGGGCCTATTGCCAAAGCACCGGTTTCCCTTTGCACGGCTTTGTAGGTATTGTTTCCCGTATTCAGGTCGGGGAATATCAATACGCTTGCCTGTCCGGCTACTTCAGAGTCGGGCAATTTGCTTTTTCCTACGGTAATGTCTACGGCGGCGTCGTACTGAATGGGGCCTTCGACCTTTAAGTCCGGGCGCTGGCTTTTTACTATTTCGGTGGCCTGCCGCACCCTGTCCACATCGGCTCCTTTCCCCGATGTACCGGACGAATAGGAAAGCATGGCTATTTTAGGTTCGATACCAAAGGCGCTACTGCTTTCGGCCGATGAAATGGCAATTTCGGCAAGTTCTTCGGCGGTAGGGTTTGGGTTAATGGCACAATCGCCAAAAATAGACACACGATCTTCGAGGCACATAAAAAATATGGAAGATACCACCGAGACCCCGGGTTTGGTTTTTATAAACTGAAGCGCCGGGCGAATGGTATGCTGTGTGGTATGTACGGCGCCAGAGACCATTCCGTCTGCGTGCCCTTTGTAAATCATCATGGTGCCAAAATAAGAGACATCGCTCATCCAATCTCGGGCAATGTCCAAGTTTACGTTTTTATGCTTCCGCAGTTCGTAGAAAGTAGTAACGTAATCGTTAAAATGTTCTGATTCTGTAGGGTTTACAATATGTAGTTTTTCAACATCGAGCACAATTCCCAGATTGTTTATTTTATCCAGGATCTTGTCCTTCTCGCCAAGCAGTGTGATATCTACAATATCAATGGCCAGTAAACGGGCCGTGGCATGTAAAATCCTGTCGTCGGTACCTTCGGGCAGGACAATGTGCTTTTTGGCCTGCCGCGCGCGGGTTATAAGTCCGTACTGAAACATTCTTGGAGTAACCCCTTTTGTTTTTTTAAAGCTGGTAAGGCGTTCTGCAAGTGTATCTATGGAAACATGGCTCTCGAAAGTACTAATGGAGGTTTCTATTTTCGGGATGCTATCCGCATAGATATTCGATTTTATATTCCCTACCTTATTGGTTACGCCAAATGTACCGCCTTCGACCGAAATAATGGGAACCACCTGCGACAAACCATCTATTAATTTTAAAATAGGCTCTTCCGGGATAAGTCCGCCCGTTAAAATAATACCCGATATACGCGGATAATTACTGGATATGTTTGCCTGCAAGGCGCCCAAAATAATGTCTGCCCTGTCTCCGGGGGTAATAACCAAGCTGTTGTGCCTTAATTTGGTAATGTAGTTTCTTAATTGCATGGCCCCAACGCCAAAACTCCCTGTTTGATTGTCCAGAAATTCTTCTCCAAAAAGTACTTTCCCGTCCAGCTCCAGAACAATTTCTTTTATAGTTGGGTTCGCCAGCGATTCTAGCCGCGGAATTGCAAATACATCCACATCTTCCGGGAGAAAATTTCTAAGCTCCTTTTTAGCAACTTCCAAGTTTTCGGCATTTATTTTATTGGCAATGACCGCTATTACGTTTACATCTTTATTGATAAATGTATTGTATGCCAATTGCAAGCTCCCGGCCAAGTCTTCTTTTGTTTTATGTACACCACTGGCAACCAAAATGGCAGGAATGCCCAGATTCTTGGCTATTAACACATTTACATCGAACTCAAAAACACTTCCTTCACCAGAAAAATCGGAGCCTTCCACCAAGATAAAGTCGAACTGTTCTTCAAGTTGCTTGTATTTTTGAATAATGGTATCGATAATTTCTCCGGACTTTCCTGTATTTCTTTTCTGGATTACTTGGTTTCTGGTAAATGCATACGCATCATCATAAGACATATCAACATCAAAATAAGAAAGTACCGTATCTATATGGTTGTCCTTTTCTCCTTTTTTATCATCTATAACCGGCCTAAAATAACCTACTTTTGCCGTTTTTCCCAACAGGGTGCGCATTAAGCCCAATGTTATGAGGGATTTACCACTATTGGATTCTAATGTAGCAATATAAATGCCTTTATTCATTGTTCTTTTTTATAATTTGGAATAAACGCGGGGGATGGTATCGCTTATATTTTTCATTTTCATATCAAAAATACGCTATATAAAACAGCTTTCCTAAATGTTTTAATACCTTTATCGCCTAATTTGAATTTATAAAGATGTCCGCACGGAAATTTAAACTTTGTTCGGCAAAAATTAAAATTTCATTTTTTGTGCAAACAGCTGAATTATAATTAATTTCAATATACATGAAACGATTGTTCATAAATATAAAAGAATTATTGCAAGTAAGGGAAGCCAACACGCTTAAAGTAAGCGGAAAGGATATGAAGGTATTGCCAAGCCTTAAAAATGCCTTTCTCCTTGTTGAAGGCGATACCATTGCAGCATATGGGGCCATGGAGTCGGTCGATACAAAAAATGCAGATGAAGTAATTGATGCTACCGGAAAAATGATACTCCCTACATGGTGCGACAGCCATACACATTTGGTATATGCCGGAAACCGCGAGCAGGAATTTGTAGACCGGATAAACGGGTTGACTTATGAAGAAATTGCCAATAAAGGGGGCGGGATTTTAAATTCGGCAAAAACCCTGCAACAAACCCCGGAAGAAGAACTTTATGAACAATCCAGAAAACGGCTGGAAAATGTTATGAAACTGGGCACCGGGGCCATTGAGATAAAAAGTGGTTACGGACTTACCGCCGAAGCAGAAATTAAAATGCTCAACGTAATAAAAAAATTAAAAGAAAACTATCCGGCAACCATAAAAAGCACCTTTTTGGGCGCCCATGCCGTTCCCGAAAACTATAAAAACAATAAAGACGGGTATGTACAAAAGGTAATTGACGAAATATTACCGGAAGTTGGCAAAAGCAAACTGGCCGATTACATCGATGTGTTTTGCGAAAAAGGCTATTTTTCGGTAGCCGATATGGAAGCTATTTTAGAAGCTGCAAAAACATATGGATTGACACCCAAAGTCCATGTAAACCAATTTAATGCCATTGGTGGGATTCAAGCTGCCGTAAAGCACCGTGCACTAACGGTAGACCATTTGGAGGTAATGCCAGATGAAGATATTGAAGCCCTAAAAAAGACCGTGACCATGCCCGTGGGGCTTCCGTTATGCTCTTATTTCCTGAGCATTCCTTATGCCCCGGGAAGAAAGCTTATTGAAGCAGGACTGCCTTTTGTTCTGGCAACCGATTACAACCCCGGTTCATCGCCCAGCGGAAACATGAACCAAGTTGTTGCGGCCGCCTGCATAAAAATGAAGCTTACCCCGGCAGAGGCCATTAACGCGGCTACCATAAACGGTGCCCATGCCATGGGAGTATCCAGAACCCACGGAAGTATTACCAAAGGAAAGAAAGCAAATATTATTTTAACCAAGGAAATACCTTCATACGGATTTTTACCATACGATTTTGGAAACAATAATATAGATAAGGTGATGATAAACGGAGAGTTTGTATCGTAATTTTAATTTAGTTATATGTAAAATATCAACTTTACAACTTTCAACTTTACAACTTTCAAACTTATAAAAACACATGAAGACCACTCAACCAAAAGCCATCATCATTATGGGGGTTTCCGGATCGGGAAAAACAACCATTGGCGAACTGCTTTCTTCCAAAACCAACATTCCCTTTGCCGATGGCGATAGTTTTCATCCGCAGGAAAATATAGACAAGATGGTGGCCGGGCATCCTTTAAACGACCAGGACCGTTTAGGCTGGCTACAGGAAATTAATAAGTTTTGCACCAAAAACATTAAACAGGGCAAAAGCTGTATTGTGGCCTGTTCTGCCCTGAAACAATCTTACAGGGCCATTTTGCAAAACGGTATTGAAGAACAAATGGTGTTTGTATATCTTTTGGGCACTTTTGAGCTTATACAAGAACGCTTGGGCAAGCGGAAGTCTCATTTTATGCCTGCATCGCTGCTTAAATCGCAATTTGAAGCCTTACAGCCCCCAAAAGATGCAATTACAGTGGATATTGACAATACACCGACTGCAATTGTGGAAAAAATCATGGAGCAATTGCCATAATTTTATATAAAAAAAGCATCAGCTGAAAGGACAACTGATGCTTCTCTATGTAAATTGGTTAGTTACTATGTTTAGCGTAGGTCAAACTCAGTAGAACCCAGTTCTTTTAAATTCTGGTCGTACACTACAACGCTATATTTTCCTTCAACAAAATCTTCCCCTTCTTTATTGATAAAATCGCATACATCCAACGTAGTATTTTCATAATAAAAGCTGGAAGCCTTGCTATAAGTCACACTTACAGACTCGGTAGTTTCATCGCCTTCTTTGGCGGCTACGGCACGTTCTCCCATTATAGTCCCTTGAGGGTCTGTTACCTGGATATAAAACTGCTTAGCACCTGGCTTTGTAATTTTATTGGCACCTACGGTATAGCATATTTTAAGTTTATCTGCCCTTCTGTTGTTTTTTACCGAAACAATTTTACCGCTATTACGCTCTTTTACGGCTTCAGCAGAAAATTTAGAAAGCCCTAAAGCAGCTCCGGTTTCTACAACCTTGGCCAATTGTGTGTTTTGCATAATTAAAGAATCTGCAAACATGGACTGCTCTTGTAAAGCAACTTTCGTGCTGTCTCTTTGCATGGCCAACATGGTATTTGACGTTCTAAGCGAATCGTTTTGGGCAAGCAAATATTCGCGTTCTTTGGTAAGTTGCTGTACCTGCCTTCTATAACGGGAAAGCGAGCTTATATCGGCTTTCATTTGTTTTACAGAGTCTATATAGGTAGCAATTTTATTACGTGCTTCTACCAATTCGGCATTTGCCGATTCACTTTCTGAAATAGCCCTGTCGTAATCCGACTTTAAGTTATTAAGGTCGTCTATCACGAGGTTTTTCTCTTTATTAAGCTTCTGTGTTGTTTCTTTCTTATTGTTATACAGGCTAACTGTATAAATAAGGGTACCGATTAAAGCGGCAGCTAGCAAACCTGCTATAACTTTTAAACCATTATTGTTCTTTGTTTCTGTCATAAGTTTGTTTTTTTTAAAATTTGGTTCAGCAATTTAATCAATCTTTTTTAAATTGCTTTACGAATATATATACGCATAAAAAAAAGATTTAGATTATTTACATTCTTTTAATTGTACCTTAACATTATCTTATGGCATCTAATTTGGTTGTATACGACCTAAAAAAAATAACTGCTTTAATTGCTCCCAGAAAGGGAGAGCAAAAGCTGGGGGAACACATTGAACTGCTTCATATAAACGATACTTTGGAGACACAGCTTAGCGGTTCTGATGCTAAGTATGTATTACTGGGAATACCCGAAGACATTGGCGTTTCCGGAAATTTAGGCAAGGTCGGTACCCGAAATGCATGGAATACTGCCCTGCCCTTTATTTTAAACATACAGCATAACAGCCACACAAAAGGAAACAAAATACTTTTGCTCGGACACCTTGATTTTTCTGGGGAACTTGAATATATAGACTCCTTGAGCGGTGAACAAAAAATAGAAGAAGCCAGAAAGATTACCGAAAGCATAGACAAAGAGGTGGCCGACCTTATATATAAAATAATAGCCAGTGGCAAAAAGGCCATTGTTGTTGGCGGTGGCCATAATAATGCCTACGGATTGCTAAAAGGTACCTCGCTCGCAACGGGAAGTGCAATTAACTGCCTGAACGTAGATGCGCATACCGATTTTAGAAAACGTGAAGGAAGGCATAGCGGGAACGGGTTTTCGTATGCTTTCCACGAAGGTTTTTTAAACAATTACTATATTTTTGGAGTACATGAAAATTATACCTCAAAAAAAATATTCAAGGCCATTGAAAAGGAAAAAAAGATCAAATACAGTACTTTTGAAGACCTTTTTATAAGAAGGGACAAAGGTTTTGATTTTGAACTCAATGAGGCCATAGACTTTATAAAAACCGAGAAATACGGACTGGAAATCGATATGGACTCTATCGAAGGGATGCCCAGCAGCGCCAGGACAAGTTCTGGTTTGTCATTAAATATGGTGCGGGAAATTGTTTTTAAAGGCAAAAAAAGTAAAAACAATGCCTACATACATATTTGTGAAGCGGCACCCAATACAAAAAACAATACCGAAATAACCCAAGTGGGCAAGGCCATTGCGTATTTGGTATCCGATTATATAAGAAAATAAATGAACGTTGAAATAATTCCCTTCCGGCAGGAATATGCTATTGATTTTAAAAACCTGAACATAGAATGGCTTGAAAGGTTTTTTGTTGTAGAACCCCATGACCACGATGTACTGCTTCATTGCAAGGAAAACATTATAGACAAGGGCGGGGCCATATTTTTTGCGAGACTCAACAATGTCATTGTTGGCTGTTTTGCCCTTATGAAAATAGAAAGTGGGGTATTCGAGCTTACCAAAATGGCAGTTTCTCCCAACTACCGCGGCCATAAAATTGGTCAGAAATTATTAAAGTTTTGCATAAGCCATGCAAAAGAACAAACGTTTAAAAAAGTTGTCCTGTACTCCAGCACCAAACTGGAAAATGCCATTTATCTGTACCGAAAATATGGTTTTAAGGAAGTACCGTTGGAAAAAGACAATCCATACATGCGGGCCGATATTAAAATGGAATTGGATGTTGCTTTGCACCCAACAAACCACCTCAATAGGTAATCACAATGCTTTTTCAAAACATACGCTCATAGCTACACCTTGATATTGCCCATAATTAGGGATTGGTAAATATCCGTTTTTTCTATATATATGTATGGCCCCGGCATTATCCTTGTCGGTTTCCAAAACACACTTTGAAAACCCCAATTCCACAGCCCATTTTTCCAGTTCGTTAAGTACTGACAGTGCAATTCCCTTACCCCTGTATTCGGCACGGGTATACATCCTCTTTACTTCCATAACTTCAGGATTATACTGCTTTATGGCCCCGCAGCCAACGGCCATGTTGCCATTATACGCCAATACAACATGTTTTATGGCGTCAAGGGTGTTAAACTGACCATAAAACTCCTGATTTTCACCATTCTTTTTGGCCAAATGTTTATCTAGTTTCCCAACCAAGGAAATAAAGTCCTTATCGGTAGACGTTGTCCTTCGGTAAACGAGCATGCTATACAAATTTTGCAATTTCTCTGGCGTCAATCTGTCCATGGGATTCATTATGGACAACCTTTCCGCCTTTTATAAGCAATAATTGCGGACTTTCGTGAACGATGTCGAATTTTTCGGCCACGGCATTTGATATGTCCCGATACGTCAAAATATCCAAAAAATACAACTTTGCCGAGGCTTCCGGAATATTGTAAGAAGCTTCAAAATTGTTCAATGCAAACCTGCTAATGCCACAACGGGTGCTATGCTTGAATATAACCGCGCAGACAGATCGAGATTCTTCTATAATTTCATCAAGCTGTTCCATGGAATTTAAAGGATTCCATGCAAGACTTTTTTTATTGTTTTCTTCGGAGCTTCCAAAGATAGATTTAAAAAAATTCATAACTTTAAAGTATCTATTTTCCTACTACATTATTCATGAAAATGTCAAAATGGCGTTTATTTTTTTTAGAAAAATGTCAAAATGACAGTTATTGAAATCGGAACGCAAATTGCTAAAACAAAGAAAAGTAATTAACATACAAAAATACATATGAACTTAAATAATTTTACAATAAAATCTCAAGAAGCCATTCAACAGGCCCAGCAAATTGCGCAGGGTTATGGGCATCAACAAATAGAGAACGAGCATATTTTTAAAGCCTTGTTTGATGTTGACGAGAACGTGCTTCCCTTCATCTTAAAAAAACTAAACGTAAATGTACCCTTGCTCAAGCAGGTTTTAGACAGTACCTTAAATAGTTTTTCCAAGGTAGAAGGCGGAGAGCTTATGCTGTCCCGTGATGCAGGGGCAACATTGAACGAAGCAAGTATCATTGCAAAGAAAATGAACGACGAGTTTGTTTCGGTTGAGCATTTGTTATTGGCCATTTTCAAGTCTAAAAGCAAGATTGCCCAAATTTTAAAAGACCAAGGCGTTACCGAAAAAGGGTTAAAAGCGGCCATTGAAGAACTCCGTAAGGGAGACCGTGTAACTTCTGCAAGTGCAGAAGACACATATAACTCTTTAAACAAATACGCCAAAAACCTCAACCAGTTGGCCAACGACGGCAAACTGGACCCCGTTATTGGCCGCGATGAAGAAATACGCCGTGTATTGCAAATACTTTCCAGAAGGACCAAAAACAACCCCATGCTCGTTGGCGAGCCAGGTGTTGGTAAAACTGCTATTGCCGAGGGTTTGGCACATAGGATCATACAAGGCGATGTGCCTGAAAATTTAAAGGACAAACAGATTTTCTCTTTGGATATGGGCGCGCTTATTGCCGGTGCAAAATACAAGGGTGAGTTTGAAGAGCGCCTAAAAGCCGTAATAAAAGAAGTCACTTCTTCAGACGGGGATATCGTACTCTTTATTGATGAAATCCATACGCTTGTGGGCGCCGGGGGCGGCCAAGGAGCCATGGATGCCGCCAATATTTTAAAACCGGCACTGGCACGTGGGGAATTGCGTGCCATTGGAGCAACCACCTTGGACGAATACCAAAAATATTTTGAAAAAGACAAAGCCCTGGAGCGGAGGTTCCAGAAAGTAGTGGTAAACGAACCAGATACCGAAAGTGCGATTTCTATTTTAAGGGGGATTAAAGAAAAATACGAAACCCACCACAAAGTCCGCATTAAAGACGAGGCCATTATTGCCGCCGTAGAACTGTCGCAACGGTATATCACAAACAGGTTTTTGCCCGATAAGGCCATCGACTTAATGGATGAAGCAGCTTCCAAACTACGAATGGAAATCAATTCTAAACCAGAAGAACTGGATGTGCTGGATAGAAAAATCATGCAACTTGAAATTGAAATCGAAGCCATAAAAAGGGAAAACGACGAAACAAAACTGAAATCCCTTAATGCCGATTTGGCCAACCTTAAGGAAGACAGGAACGAAACCTTTGCCAAATGGAAAAGCGAAAAAGACATTGTAGACGATATACAGACTACAAAAGAGAATATTGAAAACTTTAAGATTGAAGCCGAACGCGCTGAGCGTGACGGAGATTATGGTAAAGTAGCCGAAATACGCTACGGAAAGATAAAAGAAGCCCAAGAAAAACTGGAAACGCTCCAGAAACAGCTTCAAGAAGAACAGTCTCACGGCAGCAGTTTAATAAAGGAAGAAGTTACCAACGACGATATTGCCGAAGTGGTTGCCAAGTGGACGGGCATACCCGTAACCAAAATGCTACAAAGCGAACGCGATAAACTTTTAAAACTAGAAGATGAGCTCCACAAAAGAGTTGTTGGCCAGGAAGAAGCCATACAATCGGTTTCTGATGCCATTAGAAGAAGTCGTGCCGGGCTTCAGGACGCAAACAGGCCAATTGGCTCCTTCCTTTTTCTAGGGACCACTGGTGTTGGTAAAACCGAGTTGGCCAAAGCGTTGGCAGAATATCTTTTTGACGATGAAAGTGCCATGACACGTATCGATATGAGCGAGTACCAAGAACGGCATTCGGTAAGCAGGTTAGTAGGCGCACCTCCGGGATATGTAGGTTACGACGAAGGCGGCCAACTTACTGAAGCGGTACGCCGCAGACCTTACTCGGTAGTTTTGCTCGACGAAATTGAAAAAGCGCACCCAGATACTTTTAATATTCTTTTACAGGTTTTAGATGAAGGAAGGTTGACCGATAACAAAGGCAGGCTGGCCGATTTTAAAAACACCATTATTATCATGACCAGCAATATTGGTAGCCATATCATCCAGGAAAAGTTTGAAGCCACCAAAGATATTGAAAGCGCAACCGAAGCCGCTAAAGTTGAAGTGCTCGGGCTATTAAAACAAAGCGTGCGCCCGGAATTCATCAACCGGATTGACGATATTGTAATGTTTACACCGTTAACACAGGCAAATATCAAGGATATTGTACGCCTTCAGCTTAAAGGCATTACCAAAATGGTCGCCAAGCAAAACATTACCCTGGACGCAACCGAAGAAGCAATTACGCATCTTTCCAAAGTAGGGTACGATCCACAATACGGAGCCAGGCCCGTAAAAAGGGTTATACAGAAGGAAGTGCTAAACAACTTATCCAAAGAAATCCTTAGCGGAAAAGTAAATGCAGACAGCATTATATTGCTGGACGAATTTGATGGAGAACTGGTTTTTAGGAACCAAACAGATTTAATAGAAAATTAACACTTGTAACGTGTAAGAATATATAACATTAAGCGACTGAACAGGTGAATGTTATGTAGAATAATAAGCACTTTGGTTAGTGAGTAATAATATTTAAGATTAAAGTTAGGTAATTCGTTTAGAATTATTTAGTTTTAAGTTGGTTGGTTAGTTAAGGCACCCGTGATTTTCATCACGGGTGTTTTATTATATAATGTTACAAAACAGATAAATAAAACGTGCTATCGTAAAAAACATACCTTTCAGTATTATTTTATTATATTTGATTATAATTCCCAAAAAAGCAATGACAACCAAAGCAGAAAAAACTACCCAATTTATAATTAAAACCGTTGCCCCCATTTTCAATAAAAAAGGCTATACCGCTACCAGTTTGAGCGACATTACAAAAGCCACCGGACTTACCAAAGGGGCCATTTATGGAAATTTCGACAATAAGGAAACGCTTTCATTACATGCATTTGATTACAATGTAACAATGATACTTTCCCGTATAGAGCAATACATGGAAAAAGGAAATACCCCACTTGAAAGGTTGATGTATTTTGTAAGGTTTTATAAAAATTATTACGACTTTACCAGCAATTTTGGTGGGTGCCCCATAATTAATACCGCAGTAGATGCCAAAAACATGCACCCGGAATTATTGGAAAAAGTTCAGGACGCCATTAATAAAATCGAGGGTTATATAGCTTCTGAAATCGAAAAGGGAAAAATTATCGGTGAAATCCGCAAGACCATCCCCGGGGATGTTTACGGAAAACGCTTTTTTAGTTTGATACAGGGAGCCATATTCATGAGCCAGACCACAAACGACAAATCTTACACCACCGATTGTTTAAACGTAATTATAGACACCATTAACCAACGGTTTAAGTAGTTTATGGGAGGCTAAAATAAATGTTAACTTCTTCATTTACCTTAATTATTATACATTAATCCAATTTTTTCTTAGGTACCCGAAATAATAACACGATTCCTAATAAAAAGAAAATAAACAGGAACAAAATAGAATTACGCATACTTCCGGTAATTTGATCTATTGTTCCATAAATCAACATACCAATTACAATTCCTATTTTTTCGGTAACATCAAAAAAGCTAAAATATGATGTTGTATCTTTTGTTTCGGGCAAAAACTTGGAGTATGTAGAACGCGCCAATGCTTGAATACCACCCATTACCAAGCCCACAATTGCAGCTGCTATATAAAATTCCATGGGTGTTTCCATAAAATAGGCATAAAAACATAAGCCCATCCAAATAACATTTACAAATATTAAGGTTTGAATATTACCAAATCTTGCAGATGCCCTTGAAGTTAAAAACGCCCCCAAAATAGCTATAATCTGTATGATTAAAATACTTCCTATTAAACCCATTGTTTTAGCTTCACTACTTCCCCATTCAATTTCTTCTTCACCAAAATAAACTGCTACCAACATAATGGTTTGAACAGCCATACTAAATACAAAAAATGCATACAAATATCGCTTAAGCCTTATATCTTGCTTAAGGGCTTTCCATACCTTTTGTAATTCCTTTATTCCGTTAAAAATTACTTTTTTAGTGACTTTGTTTTGTGAAGAAACTCCTTTTGGCAACCAATAAAATGTATATTGACTAAATAATATCCACCACAGGCCAACGGTTATAAACGAGTAACGCATCATCTGTATTTTAGCGGCCCCATCTTCGGGAATCATTACCATTACCAAATTTATGATAAGTAAAATAACACTTCCAAAATATCCTAATGAAAATCCTTTGGCGCTAATTTTATCTTGTTGTTCCGGGTAAGCAATATCGGGTAAATAAGAATTATAGAACACCAAACTGCCCCAGTAACCTATTAGGCCCATAAAGTAAAATAATATGCTAAGATATATATGTTCTAAACTAAACCAATACAAACCTATACACCCTATTCCCCCGATATAACAAAAAAACTTTAAAAAACCTTTTTTATTGCCTGCAAAATCTGCAATTCCAGACAAGATGGGCGATGTAAAAGAGACTACCAAAAAAGTAAAAGCCGTTACAAATGTTATTAAAGCCGTACTTTTAAACTCCATTCCGAAAGCCTGTACCTTCTTTATTTCTGAAACAAATAACGCAGAGTAAAATATTGGAAAAATTGAAGAAGCAATAGTTAACGTATATACCGAGTTGGCCCAATCGTAAAAAGCCCATGCATTTAATAATTTCTTGCTTCCTTTTTGTAGTTGTACTGCCATATTTTAAAAATTAAAAAGCAAGACATGTTTGTATGTCTTGCTTTCAAATATACTTAAATATAAAATTTCCAAGGTTAAAAAAACATTATTCAAAAGAGGTAACGCCAAATTTAGCGGCTTCCTGCTTGGCCGCAGGCACCAGTTGCTTTAAATTTTGAATCCTTGTTTCGTTAGACGGGTGGGTGCTCATTATTTCCGGTGGCGCCTCTCCCCCCATTTGACTCATACGTTGCCACAATTTTACGGCCTCCTCTGGATTGTAGCCGGCAATAGCCATTAAACGCAATCCAATAGCATCGGCTTCAGATTCATGGCTTCTGCTAAAAGGGAGCATTACCCCTACTTGAGAGCCAATACCATATGCTTGGTTAAAAAGTTCTACGGTCTGTGCACTGCTGCCGCTCATCCCCAAGGCCAAATTTCCGGCCAAAGCACCATATTGTTGCAACGTGGCGGCGCTCATACGTTGTGCACCGTGGTTTGCCAAGGCGTGCGCTACCTCATGCCCCATTACCACTGCTATTCCGGTATCGGTTTTGGTAACTGGCAAGATGCCCGTATAAAACACTATTTTGCCACCGGGCATACACCATGCGTTTACAGCTTCATCTTGTACCAAATTATACTCCCAACGGTAATCTTTTAAATATCCTTCGTAACCATTGGCATTGAACCAGCGCTCAGCAGCCTTGGCTATTCGTTGCCCCACGCGTTTTATAGATTCGGCATCGGCTGTGCCCGTAATTACTTTGTGTTCTTTTAAAAACTGATCGTATTCTGCAAATGCTGTTGGAAAAATTTGATCGTTCGACTGGAAGTTCAGTGTACTTTTACCCGTAAAAGGGTTTGTTGAACAAGAAACTACCAAAACGGTAAATATCAATCCGGAAATAAATTTTCTCATCTCTTATATTAATTTGTTGCTTTATGCAAAGTTATACCTACAACACTAAATTAAGCAAAATATTATAATCCTTTAATATGAAGTTCTGTGAAATCTTTTTTTATTGTCATGTTTGTATCACCATTGAGGATGATGTCCTGTAACGGAATTTCGACATTGTCTACCTGAACCGATTTTACTTTGAAAGGCAATCCTATTAAGTTGATTTTAAATACCTCATACGGGGTTTCGTATTTCCCTTCCTTAAACTGTTGAATGATGAGCTCTTTTTCTTTTCCGGTCAGTTTAAACATCCGTAAGCTATATCTTCCTTTTTTATAGTCGAAACCATCGCCGGTATCTTCAAAAACCTGCGATTCTTCTTTTCCCAGCTTATAATATATGTCTAATGTAAGCTTGTCTATTTCTTTTTCTCCCACATATTGCTGTACTGGATATTTCGGGATAATGGCACCTTCTTTTATGAAAATCGGGATTTTATCAATATCTGCTTCCACCCAACATTCTTTTCCTCCTTTGGTGATTTCACCGCCCCAGAAATTATACCAGTTTCCTTGCGGAAGGTACATCCGCCTTCCTTTGGAATTGGGCTCCAAAATAGGACAAACCAGTATTTGGTTCCCGAATATAAACTCGTCGTTCCTGTAATGGGTATGTGTATCTTCTTGATCATAATACACCAGAGATTTCAACATGGGGATCCCGTATTCTGTATATTCGTAGAACATGGTATATAAATACGGAAGCAGCTGATATCTTAACTCAATAAATTTCCGGGTAATGTTTGTTACTTCTTCATCAAACGACCAAGGTTCCTGGCTTCCATGATCACCGCTGGAATGGACCCTACAAAACGGATGGAATACCCCCAGTTGAATCCACCGGGCAAAAAGCTCTCCCGATGGTTGCTCTGCAAAGCCCCCGATATCGGTACCGGTAAAAGACATCCCGCTCATGCACATTCTCTGTACCTGCACGTTGGCAATCCATAAATGCTCCCAAGTGGCCACATTGTCGCCGGTCCATGACGAGGTAAACCGCTGTGTTCCCGAATAAGCCGACCTTGTTATTACAAAAGGACGTTTGGGGAACGTAAACTTTTTAACGCCCTCATGTGTGGCCCTTGCCATTTGCATTCCGTAAACATTATGTGCCTTTCTATGGCTGCAATGGTGCCCGTCGTAATTATGGCGCACATCGTCCGGAAATGTTTTTCCGGGCACTTCCATCACGGCAGGTTCATTCATGTCGTTCCAAACACCTTTTATGCCTATGTCTGCAATCAATTCTTTATAAAGTCCTGCCCACCATTCCCTTACTTTCGGATTTGTAAAATCGGGGAAATTACATTCCCCCGGCCATACTTTACCTTTCATATAAGGTCCATCGGCCCTTTTACAGAAATAATCGTTTTCAACAGCTTCGTTGTATACCCAGTAATTTTTATCAATTTTAATTCCGGGGTCAATTATCGCCACTGTTTTAAAACCGTCTTCGGCAAGTTCGCTTACCATACGCTTGGGATCCGGGAAATATTCTTTGTTCCATGTAAAACACCTAAAGCCTTCCATATAATCGATATCCAAATAAATAGCATCGCAGGGTATTTTTAAGTCCCTGAATTTATTGGCAATTTCTTTTACTTTGCTTTCGGGGTAATAACTCCATTTGCATTGGTGAAACCCGAGTACCCATAAAGGCGGCAATTCTGGTTTCCCTGTCAGGTCGGTATAACCCCCAACCACTTCGGGCATGGTAGGCCCGTAAATAAAGTAATAATTCATCTCTCCCCCGTCGGCCCAAAAACTTGTAATGTTGCGCCGTTCATGACAGAAATCGAAATGTGTTTTAAAAGTATTGTCGAAAAAAATTCCGTAGCCAATGCTATGGTGCATCCCAATATAAAAAGGGACCGCCTTGTATAACGGATTATGGTCTTTACCAAACGCATATTGGTCGGTTGCCCAATTGTGCACCCTTTTTCCGCGTAGGTTTAATTGAGAGGGCTTATCGCCCATTCCGTAAAAGCTTTCGGATTCCTGAGAGAACTTACTCATTTTCACTATGTTTCCCCCAAATTCGTAACTTTCTTCCCAATGAAAGCCCAGTTCGTCTTCATTTAAAATATTTCCTTCAAGGTCTAATATTGCTAACCGAAGGTCTTTTTTTGATACCTTGACTTCCAGTTTTGAGGTTTTCATGGCAAAATGGTCGTCGTTTTCCTTAATTTCCAAATGGTTGTATCCATACGTAGCATCTTCTGAAATTGCATAGGAAAAATCGGGTTCAAAATCCTGTTCCACCGCGTAGCGGAAACGCAAAACGCTGTCCCTTAAAAATGAAATTTGCAATGCTACATTATTCCGGGTATAAAACGTTATTTTATCGACTTCTTTTTTATGGTCTATAATTTGGGCAGGAAATAGGTTCCCTTTATACTCAAGCTCAGTATTGGTAATCATAATAATTTCTTTTTCAATAGTTTACAAAGAAACTAATTTGTGTTCAATAAATAAATCGATGTTTATAAAATGTTGAAAACGGTTACAGCTAATGGCGGTAGAATGATAGCTGCCGAAAACTCCCTTCCGTTGTACGGAACTGCTTCAATTTTAACTTCTTTAGCGTTGCTCACGCCACTTCCGTGGTATTTTTTAAAATCGCTATTGAAAATCTGCTTTAGTTTTCCATTCCTTGGAACTCCAATGCGATAGTTTTCCCGTACAACTGGTGTAAAGTTACAAACAATTATTAAATCATTTTCAGCATCATGCCCTTTTCTTATATATGAAAGTACAGAATTATCAGAATCTCCATAATTTATCCATTGAAAACCTTCGGCACTAAATTGTTTTTCATGCAGGGCCGGTTGTTTTTTGTACAATTTGTTTAAATCTGCCACTAGGTTTTGTAAGCCTTTATGTCCATCGTATTGCAATAAGTGCCAATCGAGGCTGTTTTGGAAGTTCCACTCAGAAGATTGTCCAAATTCCCCTCCCATAAACAATAAATTGGCCCCGGGGTGTGTAAACATGTAACCATAAAGCAACCGGAGGTTGGCAAAGCGCTGCCATTCGTCTCCCTGCATACGTCCATAGAGAGATTGTTTTCCGTGTACTACCTCATCATGGCTTAGCGGCAGCATGAAATTTTCGGTAAATGCGTAGGTCATACTAAACGTAATGTCGTTTTGGTGGTAACGTCTATGCACCGACTCCTTTTTAAAATATTCTAGGGTATCGTGCATCCAGCCCATCATCCACTTCATTCCAAAGCCAAGACCGCCCAGATAAACCGGTTTAGAAACCATTGGGTAAGAAGTGGATTCTTCAGCTATTGTTTGTATACCTTCAAAATTACCATAAACGGCTTCGTTCATTTCCTTTAAAAAAGAAATAGCTTCCAGATTTTCCCTTCCGCCGTATATATTAGGTTCCCATTCGCCGTCTTTTCTAGAGTAATCAAGGTAAAGCATCGAGGCCACGGCATCGACCCGCAGTCCGTCTATATGATATTTATCCAACCAAAAAATGGCATTGCTGATTAAAAAAGAGCGCACCTCGTTCCTTCCATAGTTAAAAATAAGGCTTTTCCAATCGGGGTGATACCCACGCCTCTTGTCGGGATGTTCATAAAGATGCGACCCGTCAAAAAAACCCAACCCATGCGCGTCATCGGGAAAATGCGATGGAACCCAATCCAAAATAACACCAATACCTTCCTGATGAAGCCTTTCTATTAAGAGCATTAAGTCTTCGGGTTTACCAAATCGTGAAGTTGGCGCAAAATACCCGGTTAGCTGGTACCCCCATGAAGGATCGTATGGATATTCCATGATTGGCATGAACTCTACATGTGTAAAGTGCATTTCTTTTAGGTAATTTACCAGTTCATTGGCCAGTTCCACGTAATTAAGGGCGCGCCCGGATTCTTCTATTTTTCTTCGCCATGATCCCAAATGGACTTCGTATACCGAAAATGGTTTGTCGAGCGCATTTGTATCTTTTCTAGCGGCCATCCATTTATTGTCTTTCCACTCATGCTTAGCTTCCCAAACAATAGAGGCTGTTTGTGGTGGTTGCTCGCAATAAAACGCAAAGGGATCGGCCTTCTCTGTTTTAATATCCTGGTTGTGCGAATGTATCTTGTATTTATATTTGGTACCTTGCTCTATGCCAGGTATAAAACCTTCCCAAATACCAGATTCGTCCCATCTTACCTGTAGCGGGTGGTCGCCTTCCAACCAATAGTTAAAATCGCCTATCACAGAAACCGATTTTGCCGTTGGCGCCCAAACGGCAAAATAACAGCCTTTTACACCATCCTTCTCCAAAAGGTGCGCGCCCAGTTTTTCATAAAGCCTGTAATGCTTCCCTGCTTTAAAAAGGTCAATATCGAAATCTGTAAATAAACTATGTAAAATAACGTTGTTCATGTGCGTTGGTGGTTAATTTATTTATTATTTGGAAAACCAATATTCATTTCTTCATAGGCACAGCACGGCATTATTCATCTTCTTTTAACAAGCTCATAATTCCGCCCAACGGGATTACCGCCCACCTTGGCCTAGAGTTCATTTCGTAACCAAGTTCGTATACCGCTTTTTCCAGCATGCAATACCTCAACAAATAAACACGTTCCTGTACATACCCAATATTGAGGTTATTTTCTTGAATAAGACTTACGTATGTTTCCAAAAATACGCCAATAAAATAACGATACAGTAATTCCCCGGCATGAAAAAGGTCTTCTTGCGGGTATGGGTATTTGTTGCCATTGTTAAAAATCGTGGCATATATTGCATAATGAAACGACCTGAACATTCCGCCTACATCCTTGAGCGGGGGTTGTTTTACCTTTCTGTCGCGAATGGTGCTTTCGGGCTCTCCTTCAAAATCGATTAAATAAAAATCGTCGTCTTTAACCAAAACCTGCCCCAAATGATAATCTCCGTGTACGCGTATGCGCTCTCCCTTCAATTTTGTCCAGTCGAACGACACAAATTGCTTTCTTATTTCATTTTTACGCTCCAAAAATTCGTTTGCCAGCTCTAAAGCCAATCCTTCCAGTTTATGCAGATTGTTCTCTACACTGTTAATCCTGTTTTGAAATTGGTACAACAGCCTGTTTTTAAGCCAAACCGTATAGTCGTCGTTAAAATGTGTTGGGGTAAAGGCGGTATCTTCAAATTCCGACCCAAGTGCAATGTGCATTTCTGCGGTTCGTTCTGCCAGTTTTTGAAGCTTTAAGAAAATATTAAGCCCTGCCCAATCTATAATTTCCGGTGGAACATCGCGAATTTTTAAGCGTTCGAACAATTTTACCTTCGGAAGCTGATATACGTTTATACTTTTGTATTCAAGGTTACTGTATATTTTATGAAGCTCGTCCAACATAAATTTCCATGCATCGCCCTGATTGGGCACCATTTCCTGCATGAGCGCAATGGTCACGTTTGTATTGCTTGCATCCATAATGCTTAAGCTTCCGCTATAGGCGGGAACATTTTTAAATGCTTTTTTTTCCGACAGAAAACGGCTCATTTCGTAATCGGGGTTCTTGCTTGCATAAATCCTCCTAAAAAACTTAATTATATATTTTTCGTTGATAATAATGGAAGTGTTGCTCTGTTCCAGCCCCATTGGCCGGGAGGACACATATTCCCGATCGGTTAAAAATTCGCTTTTATGGTAGCGTACACGTGTGGTATCGTTAGGAACTGAATTTAATATTCTTTGAAACACCAATTTATTGAACGATTCCAAGTTTACCGCATCAATAATATTGCCTTCAGTGCCATTTAATGTAATTGGCAGGATAGCGCCCATTTGGGCAAACCGCTCATCGGTTACAAATGCAATGGGCAAAAAATAGTGCTGGTAAAATGCCTCTTTAAAATTCACGTCCAACAAAAGTCCGTAATACACCTCTCCATCCTGCTGGATTTTAAAATATTCCTGTAGTTCTATATACTTTAACTTGCTCGATTTGCCGCCGTACCAACGCTGATTAACAATATATTTTTCCAGCACATCTGATAAGAATATTTTTAAAAACGGTTCGTTTTCCATTAATTCCTCCCATACCACATCAAATTGATACGGTGGCTGTAAAATTGGAGTCTCTTTTTTCTTTGCCATAACATATTTATTTATGAATTTTAAACAAATGAAAAGGCAAAGCAGGATGTAGCTCTATATAATTCCATTCTTTATCCCAGATATAACTGCTTCCGGTAATAAGGTCTTCCATTCTAAGTTGATGTCCTTCCTGTACGCCAAGTTGATGCAGGGGCATCTTTACCCAACCTTGTTTCATTTTGTTTGCATCCATGTTAACGACCATAAATGTTTCGTTACTTTTTTGGTCGTCGTATTTATAATACGCCATGAGCATATCGTTATCGGTATCGCAAAAATCAATATTGTTGGTCTGTTGCAAAGAAGTATTTTGCTTTCTAATCTGGTTTATCTTGGCAATAATACGGGTAAGCTTGTTTTCCAGGTTCCAGTCCCAATTTTGTATCTGGTATTTTTCAGAGCTATTGTATTCTTCCTTTCCCGGAACGGCATCGCAAACCATTTGCTCAAAAACAGGTCCGTATATGCCCGTGTTCGAGCTTAATGTAGCCGCCAAAAAGTATTTTTGCAAATACATGGCCTCATTGGCAGTTTGCAGTGCATATGGGTTAATGTCCGGCGTATTGGGCCAAAAGTTAGGTCTGTAATATTCTTTTTGCTCTGTTTTGGTAAGTTCGTTTACATAGCTTGTTAATTCTTCTTTTGTATTCCGCCAGGTAAAATAAGTATAGGATTGCGAAAAACCCTGTTTCCCCAACTCCTGCATTACTTTTGGCTTGGTAAATGCTTCGGACAGAAACAATACTTCCGGATGTTTTTTCTTTACTTCGGCTATCAACCAGCCCCAAAAATTAAACGGCTTTGTATGCGGGTTATCTACCCTAAAAATTCCAATTCCACACTCCTCCACCCAATACAGTGCAATGCTCAATAATTCTTCCCAAAGATTTTTCCAATCGTCTGTTTCAAAATAAATAGGCAATATGTCCTGATATTTTTTCGGTGGATTTTCGGCATATTGAACCGTGCCGTCCGGCCGCCATTTAAACCACTTTGGGTGTTCTTTTACATAAGGATGGTCGGGAGCGCATTGCAGGGCAAAATCCATGGCAATTTCAATTTTGAAGTCCTTTGCCTTTTTCACCAGTTGCTTAAAATCATCCAGATTGCCCAAATCGGGATGAATGGCCTTATGACCACCGTGTTTTGAGCCTATGCCCCATGGAGAACCAACATCGTTTTTTTGGGCATTGGTGGCATTGTTTTTTCCTTTTCGGTTGATTTCCCCAATAGGATGCACTGGTGGAAAATAGAGCACGTCAAAACCCATTTCTGCAACCTTGGGCAATAACCGTTCGCAATCCTTAAAAGTTCCGTGTTTATTTTTTTCTTCTGAAGTTGATCTTGGAAAAAATTCGTACCACGTTGAAAAACGGGCCTTTAAGCGTTCAACATTCACCCCAAATGAAGCCGAGCTGGTAATGGTGGTCTTCACGGGATAATCAAGCAACAACTTGTGAAATTTTTCTGAGCTTACTTCTGCTATTGCCTGTTGGTATTTTGAGCTGTCTCCAAAAATGGCAATACAATTATTAATATAAACATGTTCCCTATTGGGCGATATTTTTTTTATGGCTACCAAATATTCTGCTCCTTCCAGTAGTTCGGATTGTACCTGTTGACCGTCGTTTATTTTTAAAACAATCCCGTGATGCCAGTTTAAGGCGTGGTCTACCCAACCTTCTACAACATAGGCATACAAACCCTCCCTTTCAACTATAAAATTGGCCTTCCATGCATCGTTTACGGTAGGGGTCATACGTATTTCCCGCCATTTTTTATCTTTTTGAGCCTTGTATTTTACAGAAGCCGATACAATATCATGCCCGTCCGAAAAAATATCGGCAGTTACCATGACCTTTTCACCTGGCACCCTTTTTATATAAAACGCACCTTTATTAACTTGCGGTTGTACATTTTCAACAATTACACGTTCTTTATTTTGCATATAAACATGGAAGGTTAGTATATTATCTCTATTTTTGAGCTTTCTATAGTTTACAGAAAGAGCCTTTGTATTTTTTAAAATGACCGATTTTTAAATAAATACACGTGCTCGTATTAAATGTATAAAAAAAGTATTAAAATTTTACGCATTTCATAATCAAATTCATACTAAATGGCATTAAAAGAGAAAGAAAACTATCAACAAAGCGTAAAAATCCCCAAACCAATTACCTATTCTGCCAAAGCCTTACAGGCCATTTCAACAAAACTTGCCAGTAAATTTGTAAAAAAACTATTTGCAACCCCCATAAAACACCCCATTCCAAAAAGAGAGCTTTCCATGGATGCTGCCGCGCTAAAAGAAAAAATGTATGTGCCGTCAATAAAAAAGGAAATTGTAGTTTATAGCTATGGAGAAAATACAAAAAAGGTTCTTTTGGTGCATGGTTGGAGCGGTCGTGGCACCCAATTGGCAAAAATAGCCGATGCGCTGTTGAGTGAAGGTTTTTGTACCGTTAGTTTCGATGCCCCGTCGCATGGGCGATCGCCGGGAAAAACGTCCAATATGCTGGAATTTATTGATGCCGTAATGGAAATCAACAAACATTATGGCCCTTTTGAAACGGCCATTGGTCATTCCCTCGGGAGCATGGCCCTGCTAAATGCCGCAAAAAAAGGACTCCCCTTAAAAAATATGGTCTTGATCGGGAGCGGCGATTTAATAAACGATATTATTTACGATTTTACCCGCAAGCTTGGGCTCAAGGATAAGGTAGGCAAAACACTTAAGCAGGAATTTGACAAGCTTGCCAAGGAAGACGTAAATAATTTTTCGGCCAGCATTGCAGCAAAAGACGTAGCAATTCCTGTATTATTGTTTCATGATAAAGATGACCCGGACTCCCCTATAGCCTCATCCAAAAACATACATAAAAACCTGAAAAACTCCCAACTTATTGTTACCAAAGGTCTTGGACACCGAAAAATACTAGGAAACGATCAAGTAATTAATAAACTTGTTGAGTTTATTAAGATAGATTGATAGAAAAGTTTTAATTTTATTTTCTCAAATCTCCTGACCAGAAATGAAAAAGATATATTCAAACTTGGCATGGCATTTGTTAAAAACATAGATATAAACTCAAAAAACAAAAAGATTATGAAAAAAATATTCGCATTATTATTTGTATCAGTATTTGCATTTACAGCCTGTGAAGGACCAGAAGGGCCGGAAGGTCCTCCGGGGGAGGATGGTGTTAATATAGTTGGAGAAACTTTTGAATTTGAAAATGTAGATTTTTCGCCTCAAAATGATTTTTACGAAGCTAGTTTTGACCCGCCATTGGTAGAAGGAGATGTTATGCTTGCATACAGGTTAGAAACAGTTGAAAACGGACAAGACGTATGGGAGCCATTGCCGACTGCCACTATATATTTTGATAATGGCGGATATTTACAATACCGTTTTAATTTTACCAGAAATGATGTTGTAATTATATTGGAAAGTGATGATATTTCTTTATTAGCACCTGAATATACACAAAATCAGGTTTTTAGAGTTGTTATAGTCCCTTCTGATTTAATTAATTCGGTTGACACATCTAACATAGATGCAGTAATGAAAGCCGCAAATATTAAATCGGTTCAAAAACTGAACTAAAATTATATTTAATACCTCAAAAAAGTCCGAAGCAAAAAAACTTCGGGCTTTTTTTATGCCCTAAAAATGCAAGGAACATAAAACGGTACCGACAAAATTTTCGTAAATAGTTAAAAAAGAAAGATGAAACATTTTATGCTATCGCTTGTATGTATGGCGCTGTTTAGTTGCAATACCAAAGCACAAAACAAAAAAGAAACAACTTCGCAAGAAACTCAATTCCCCATTACCAAAACCGACGCCGAATGGAAGGCTCAACTTACTCCAGATGAATATGCCGTGCTTCGCCATGAAGCTACCGAACGGCCTTTCTCAAGCAATTTGCTGGAAAACAAACAAAAAGGCACCTATGTTTGCGCTGCTTGCGGGAACCCGCTGTTTAGAAGCGAATACAAATTTAACTCGGGTACTGGCTGGCCAAGTTTTGACCGTGCCATTAAAGGGAACGTTGCTTATGGCGTGGACAATAAAATTGGAGTTCCAAGAGACGAGGAACACTGCGCGCGCTGTGGAAGCCATTTAGGACACGTTTTTGACGATGGACCAAGTAATACCACCGGAAAAAGGCATTGCATAAATGGCGTGGCGCTAAATTTTGTTCCCGATAAGTAAGGGGTTTCTAGTTCAAAGTTTAGAGTTAAGGGTTGAGAGGTTATAGGTTGTTACGCTGTTATGTTGTTATCTAGCTATGATGCCATGATGTTACGTTGTTATGATATTTAGCGTTGAGAGTTGAGAGTTTCAGGTTTCAAATATCGGGAGCATAACTCCTTTCCCCTCTTCCCTAATAACAATTAACCATTAGCAAATAACTAATCCCTTTTCGCTTATCACTACACTATTATTCAAGTTTTTTTTGTTGTTATGCTGTCATCATGTTACGCTGCTATGTTGTTGAGAGTCCGGAGTTGAGAGGTTCAAAGTTGCAAAGGTTATCTAACAACTATCAACGAGCAAAGATCCAGTTACTTTGAGTCGCTTTCCATGCTTTTAAATTGTTTTATGGCATCGTTGGGGGCTATAATGTTGTATCCTTCCCAAAAACTCGGGTCGTAATTTGGCAAATACGTTGGAATTATATCTGGTTTGGGCTCAAAATCATCAAAAGTGGCCTGTTGAAGGTCGTCTGTTTCAAAAACCACTAATTCCCTTTTAACAGTATTTGTTAGTGTAAAGTCTAAATGTGTACTCACTTCGTTTTGTTTCCTCCTTCCTTTTACATGTTTGTTCTTTTCAATGATTTTTATAGGCCTGTCAAAGCCAATTTTATGCGCTTCGGTTTCTTCCTGATATTTTAAACTGTATTTATCGCGGTTATTTTTAGCATATAAAAAAGTGCCCTTTTGTTGGTAATGCATGTACGAAACCCCAAAAAGGTTAAACTTTTTCAATGGTTTTACATTTTCATAGTCAATACGTATCACCGCAAAATCATCGGCGTTTACATATAGCATCCCTTTATAATCGGCTCCTCCACGGGGCTCAAAGCTAAGTTTGTACACCAGGTCGTCGTTAAGGTAAGTAAGGGCTTTTAGTTCAAAATTATATTTTCTTGATTTATGAATTACATTAAAATCGGTGTCTTCATATATAAAATTATCTTTCAAAAAGCCCGAAATGCTCCCCGTCCGGTATTTTAAAAAGTTTTCTTTCTTTTCTTTTTCCTTCTTCCGTTGTGCTTCCACCAAGGTATCGGCATCATCTTCAAAAAAAGAAGAATCTATTTCGGTCTTGCCACCTATTATCCCCGATTTTATTTTAAAGTAAGAGTCGCGCTTTACGTGTTTCCGCATAATCCCCTGTAATTTTTCTTCAACGGCATCAAAAGTCAGTTCATTATCTTTATCATACAGTTCGCAAGCCTTTATAATATCCAGTTTTACCTGTTGTTCCTCTGCTTTCATTTTTCCATAAAGGTTTCCTAAAATTTCCACATGGTAGGCAAAATCATTGGGATAATTATTGGTGAGGCTATCAACAAAGGCCTGATTGATTTCCGGAATGCTGCTTTCCTTTATTTTTACGTTTTTTTCAATAATATGGTTATAGTCCGATGCACGATAAAATACCTTTTGCTTCACATAATCGGTATCGTAATTTTTTTCAAGGCTGTCCTCTACCCTTTCCATAATCTCATCGACCGATAATTCCCTGTTCAGCAAAACAATTTCATCAAGTTCAATGTCTTCATTGTTTAAATAAATAATGGGGGTTTTTACCTGTGTTGCAGCAATGCGTTTCTCTTGATACCCTAAACAACTTATAAACAGCGAATCTTTTTCTGTTGCTGGCTGGTCCATGTTTAAAATAAACATTCCGTCTTCGGCACTTACAACCCCAATTTTATCATTCAGTGTAATGGTTGCGAACGGAACGGGTTTTTGAGTGGCTGAATCGATAATTTTTGCTGAAATGGACTGCTGAGAAAAGCCTTTAAAGCCAAGGAAAGCACTTATAACGAAAAAGTAGTAATGGTATTTCATGTACAATATTTTTGATGAAAATAGTTGAAGTATGTAGAATAATGAAACTAATTAAGCTTTTATTAAACAACATTAGCAATTATTTAACAGGAAGCTGGGCTTAGGTTTTTGTTGTTGAGGGTTCAGAGGTTCAAAGGTTCAAAGTCGCAAAGGGCAGAGGTGACTGGCTCCAGGTTTCAGATTTCAAATATCGCCAAGAAAGTGTTCAATTAACTAATCCCTAATCACTTTTCACTTTCCCCTAATAACAATTAACCATTAACTATCAACTATTCCCTAAATAAGCAGAAGCATTAAACAGACAATGACTACGCCAAATCTTCAAAAAAATTTACCCTTTAGAAACTTATTGCTTAACTTCGTATCCGCAAAAATTAAGATCATTAAAAAATCTACAATATGAGTAAATACGACGTAATCGTTCTTGGAAGTGGCCCCGGCGGATATGTTACAGCCATTCGTGCTTCGCAGCTTGGTTTTAAAACGGCTGTAGTTGAAAAAGAAAACCTAGGTGGGGTATGTTTAAACTGGGGGTGTATCCCTACCAAAGCCCTGTTAAAATCGGCTCAGGTTTTTGAATATTTAAAACATGCCGGCGATTACGGTATCAAGGTGAAAGATGCAGACAAAGATTTTGAAGCCGTGGTAAAACGTAGCCGTGGCGTAGCCGATGGAATGAGCAAAGGCGTACAGTTTTTAATGAAAAAAAACAAAATTGACGTTCTTGAAGGTTTTGGGAAACTAAAGCCCGGTAAAAAAATAGACGTAAAGGATAAAGACGGAAAAACCACCGAATACAGTGCCGACCATATTATTATAGCAACAGGGGCGCGTTCGCGCGAATTGCCAAGTTTGCCACAGGATGGCAAAAAAGTAATTGGCTACCGCGAAGCCATGTCGCTCAAGGAACAACCTAAAAAGATGATTGTTGTTGGAAGTGGCGCCATTGGTATTGAATTTGCCTATTTCTACAATTCCATGGGAACCGAAGTTACCGTGGTAGAATTCCTACCGAACATTGTTCCCGTTGAAGACGAAGATGTATCCAAGCAATTGGAGCGCAGCTTTAAAAAGGCCGGGGTAAAAATTATGACCTCTGCCGAAGTGACCAAGGTAGATACTTCCGGAAAAGGTGTTAAAGCAACCATAAAGACCAAAAAAGGAGAAGAGGTTCTAGAGGCCGATATTGTACTTTCGGCAGTTGGCATTAAAACAAATATTGAAAATATTGGACTGGAAGATGTTGGCATTGCAACCGACCGTGACAAAATATTGGTAAACGATTATTACCAAACCAATATCCCGGGCTATTACGCCATTGGAGACGTTACGCCGGGACAGGCATTGGCACATGTTGCTTCTGCCGAAGGCATCCTTTGTGTTGAAAAAATTGCCGGTATGCACGTGGAAGCATTAGACTATGGGAACATCCCCGGATGTACATATTGTATGCCCGAAGTTGCTTCTGTTGGACTAACCGAAAAACAGGCCAAAGAAAAAGGATACGATATAAAAATTGGTAAATTTCCTTTTTCGGCAAGTGGAAAGGCCAAGGCCAGTGGAAATGCCGATGGCTTTGTAAAAGTTATTTTTGATGCCAAATACGGCGAATGGCTTGGCTGCCATATGATTGGTGCCGGAGTTACCGACATGATAGCCGAAGCCGTTGTAGCCAGAAAACTGGAAACTACCGGACATGAAGTATTAAAGGCCGTGCACCCGCACCCAACCATGAGCGAAGCTGTAATGGAGGCCGTTGCCGATGCTTATGATGAAGTAATTCATCTATAAAAATAAACAACCCACTTTTTGAAAACTGCTTAAGACAAAATACCTTAAGCAGTTTTTTTTATTTCTATAAACATCATTTACAGACCTAATAAAAACAAGTATTTTCATATATAAATGTTAAATTTATTTTCTAAACCTTTGAAATATAAAATCATACATTTTAATTAAAATTAAATAGTATAAAAACTTTCTATTTATAAATATTTTCTACATATGTTTGCACCGTATTTATAAATTTTAAGAATCATGAAAAAACTTTTTTTACTTGCTGTGCTTTGCTTAGGTACAGCAATTACTATGAATGCTCAAGAATTTTATTTTGGTCTTAAGGGAGGGACAAGCTTGTCTACCATTTCTGGTGAGAATAAGCTTATGTCGAACAACTACCGAACCGGACTTTATGGAGGAGTGTTTGCAGAAGTTGTAATGTCTGAAAAAATTTCTATACAACCGGAAGTCCTCTATTCAATGTTGGGCAGTCATGAAACATATAAGCAATTTTTAGCAAATGGTGTTCTTTCTAATGAAATAACCATCAAATTAAGGTACATTGATGTTCCCGTAATGGTAAAGTACCGTGTTTACAAAGGCCTAAGCGTTCAAGCAGGGCCACAGGTTAGCTTTTTGCTGGATTCCCAAGGAGAATACGAAACCGGTTTTGCAGGGCTGGCAACGGGCACAAGCCGCACAAACCTAAACGAATACTTTACTGACGCTAGTTTTGGTGTAAACTTTGGACTAGGATATGAGTTTGACAGTGGATTATTTGTAGACGGAAGATATAGCTTGGGTGTTTCTAACATTGCCCAAAAAGAAAGTGAAACAGGAGAGCTTAACAATCATTTCTTCGAGTTTGGGGTTGGGTATAAATTCCTATAAAATACCCCTGACTTAAAATCAACCTTCCCGAAAAGGAGTTTGGTTACTTATTTTTTTACTATTTTCGTTTAAATTGCATAAGTCCCTAAAACGTACGTTTTAGGGACTTATTTTTTATAAAGGTCGCAATACCAAAAAGCCGTATCCCAATTTACAGCATCCTTAAAGCACTCATCTTTATTGCCATTTATCTTAAACTCCTTTAATACCTTCTCTCCTTTTTCAAAATCTACGGGCTGCTTAAAAATAGGACCGTCAAAAACAAAAGTATGGAACTCGCCATTTTCCCCACACGGATCAACATTTTCTGGTAAATCTTTTAAAAAATCTTCATCTATAATTCTTCCAACAAAAGACTTATTGAGCAATTTGGCATTTACACTTACGGTAATTGCTTTATAACCATGTGCTATAAATTGGTTTATCAGTTTTTTGGTATCCTGTTTCCACAACGGAAACTCGGCGTCAATTCCAACTTCTTTTAATTTAGTTTCCCTAAACGCTTTAAGGTCTTCCAGAAAAATATCGCCAAATACGGTATGTGTATATCCTTGGGCCTTTATACTTTTCATAAAATCTTTCATTATGGCATTGTAACCTTCCATGGAAACCTCTCCGGGCAATTCAATTGTTTGTAGTGGCAACCCTATTTGTTTGGCCTGCTCTACCAAGAGCTCATTCCTTAAACCATGCATGGACACACGGTTTAGCTCGGTATTGACCGTTGTAACAAGGGCATCTATTGAAAAACGGGGATCGCTGTTCATTTTATAAAGCGCCAAGGCACTGTCTTTCCCGGTGCTCCAATTAAAATAGGTTTTATGTGCCATTATTTGGTATTGTATCTTTTGGAGTTTAATTGGGAATTTATTTCCCGGATTTCTTTAATCGATTATTTATTTAAAAAACTTTGAATGGCCAGTTCGTAACTCTGCATCCCGAAACCTAAAACTACCCCCTTTGCATTTGGGGAAATATACGATTGATGCCTAAAAGACTCCCGCCCAAAAGTATTGGAAATATGGACTTCTATCACAGGTGTCGCAATTCCCTTTATGGCATCGCCAATAGCTACCGAAGTATGGGTATAGGCTCCGGCATTAAGTATAATGCCATCATAATCAAACCCGACTTCATGTAATTTATTAATGATTTCGCCTTCTACGTTCGACTGGTAATAATCCAACTCCAACGAATTATACTTTGTTTGAAGCTTCTTGTAAAAATCTTCAAAAGTATCGGAACCATAAATTTCGGGTTCGCGTTTTCCCAAAAGGTTGAGATTGGGGCCGTTTATGATGATCAATTTCATGTATGTTTTTTTACTTGCATTTAATCTTCAAATGAAACATTCATGTTTTACAACGTTAATGTTGAACTGAAAATATGCATGGATATTTCTTTGAATTGCTTAGTTTTTAGTAAAAGTAAAAAATTAAACATAAAAAAACGGAAGCAATTGCTTCCGTTCCTATGA
The DNA here is from genome assembly GCF_037029175.1 of Galbibacter sp. PAP.153. Lineage (NCBI taxonomy): Bacteria > Pseudomonadati > Bacteroidota > Flavobacteriia > Flavobacteriales > Flavobacteriaceae > Galbibacter > Galbibacter sp. PAP.153. The sequence continues at coordinate 126,970 of NZ_JAZEUN010000011.1, forward strand.
ATTTGTGGTTTGGCTTCTATAAAAAGAAATACCCAACAGCAAATTGAAAAACACCGTTTTTCACATCGCCATCTTCGTAATCTGCTATATTCGAAAGCCCTAAATTATACCTTCCATCTATAAACAAACCGTTTTCAAATTGATAGCCAAGTCCGAAGTTTAAACCAAAATCAATTGATTTAAAATTATCTTTAATGTCCTCTTCCGCAGAGAAATCTCCAACTTCAGCCTTTGATTTAGCCGATACCAAAAAACCAATTTGCGGGCCCGCTTGTATGCTAAAACCTGGAGCAACATAATATTTTGCCATTAATGGAAGATTTATATAGTCTAACTTAGCTGTTAAATCAATATTCCCCGAAAGAGATTCGTCATAATCTGAAGCATCTTCTTCTCCTTTTGCTCCTTGTGCAGAATATAATAATTCTGGTTGGAAAGAGAATTTTTCAGAAATAGGGAATTCGGCCACTGCTCCTAAGTTAAAAGAGGTTCTTGAATCTAATTCTTCTAGGTCGTCACCTTGTAAACTGGCAATGTTTAACCCTACTTTTGCTCCAATTTTAAATTCTTGTGCGGTTGTAGTAAACGCAAATGCTGTAATAGCAATAAGTACTAGTAAAGTTTTTTTCATTTTAAATTTGATTTTTAATGATTTAAAGTGCTAATATATATTTTTTATTCTATAAGTGAAATTTTTTTCGCACAAAAAAAGAGGCAAAAGCCTCTTTTAAATTGTAATGTTTTGATTCTTAAAAGAATAAAGAAAATCCTACATTTAGTGATAATCCACTTGCTCCGTCAGCATCATCGTTAATATCTATATCGTAACGGATACCAGGCTCCAATGCAATATTATTGGCCACAAACCAAGCGTATCCACCTTGTAGGCCTAAAAATAGCGGACTGTAATCATCTCCAGTGCTTCCGTTAAAGTCAATCTGTACCGGGAACTGAGAAACTACATAATATTTGGCGCCAACCTTATAGGAAAAATTCCCGTCAGAATTATCGCTGTCGCCATAGCCCAACCCGGCTTTAAGTGCAAGGTCGTCCATAATAAAATAACCGCCTTCAAAACCTATGTTCCATGCAGTATAATCGTCTGAAGTATTTAAACTAAAACTTGTGTTGGCGGCATGTGCCCTCCCAAAATTGGTATTGGCCTCTACCAACCAACTTCCTTCAGACAAGGCACTGTTGGATGTACTACTTTGAGCATTAGCTGTTAAGAATGCTCCCACTACAAAAGTTGCTGTTAATAACGCTTTTTTCATGTTTATAATTTTTGGTTTATTAGATCAAAACTAAAGACATTCGCTACAATTTCCAATGATATTTGTCATTTTATAACTTTAAAATTATCTCCATTTACTAAATTATATTAGTAGTTTTAAGGCATGAAATGGATGGATGCCATAACCGATTATGAAAGCTATTTAAAGATAGAACGTGGCCTGTCTTTAAATTCCATCGAGAATTATTGCCTGGACATTCAAAAATTGTTGAAGTACTTGGAAGTGCATCAAATAACCGACTCGCCCCTTCAAATTTCACCTGAAACGTTGCAAGGCTTTATTTACGAAACCGCAAAAAATATCAGTCCGCGATCGCAAGCAAGGTTAATTTCCGGTTTAAAGAGCTTTTTTAACTATTTAATTTTTGAAGATTACAGGGCCGATAACCCGCTCGAACTCATCGAATCTCCTAAAATTGGCAGAAAGCTTCCCGATACGCTTTCAGAAACAGAAATAGACCAAATTATAAAAACAATAGACCTTAGCACGCCCGAAGGAGAACGAAACCGGACCATGCTGGAAACCCTGTACAGTTGTGGGCTTCGGGTTTCGGAGTTGGTTAACCTAAAAATTTCCGATTTGTTTTTTGAGGAAGGTTTTATAAAAGTAAGCGGAAAAGGAGACAAACAACGCTTTGTGCCCATTGCGGCAAATACCATAAAATACATAACCATTTATGTAAAAGAAATACGCCCCCTTATTCCTGTTCAAAAAGGGTTTGAAGATTTTGTTTTTTTAAACCGAAGGGGAAAGGGCCTAACACGGGCCATGGTTTTTACCGTAATAAAAAGAACAACCGAAAAATCGGGCATCAAGAAAAATATAAGTCCGCATACGTTTAGGCATTCTTTTGCAACCCACTTGTTACAAAACGGGGCGGATTTAAGGGCTATCCAGCAAATGCTGGGCCACGAAAGCATAACCACCACCGAGGTCTACATGCATCTAAACCGGAAAGACCTAGCCAAAGTAATTGATCAGCACCATCCGAGAAAGGATTTTTAACTTTTCCTTATCTACTTTTTTGCGATTTTATATTGAACTTTACTTGATAATCGAGCATTTGGTTGCTCTTGGTTTTACCTCGGAGTCAAAATATTTTTCCAGATAAATGTTTGGTGAGCTTGTCCCCGAGGGAGTTTATTTTTATTACCGAATTAAATAAAATTGCACTTATATGAAATTCTATACATTAAAGAACGAACAAAAACTTCCAGCAATTGGGCTGGGGACATGGAAATCGGCTCCGGGTGAAGTTGGAAAGGCAGTAATAGAAGCATTGAAAGCCGGGTATAGGCATATAGACTGTGCGGCAACATATGGAAATGAAGCCGAAGTTGGTGAAGCCCTAAAAACTGCTTTTGCACAGGGAATTGTAGAAAGACAGGATATTTGGGTAACATCCAAACTATGGAACAACGCACATGAAAGCGACAAAGTAATTCCCGCGCTGGAAAAAACGCTAACCGATTTACAGTTGAATTATTTGGACCTCTATCTTATCCATTGGCCGGTTGCCTTTAAGGCCGATGTGAATTTTGCTACCAAGGCCAATGAATTTCTAACCCCCAATGAAGCCCCCATTATAGATACATGGAAAAAAATGGAAGAAGCTTATGAAGGCGGATTGGTAAAAAGCATAGGAGTATCCAACTTTAGCATTCAAAAATTAAAGGACCTCATGGTAGATGCCACCCATCAACCCGAAGTAAACCAAGTGGAACTGCACCCATTATTGCAACAAAACGAACTTTTGGAGTTTTGCAATAACAATTCCATCATTATTACCGGATATTCTCCTTTAGGCTCGGGAGACCGCGCCACAAGCATGAAAAAAGATAACGAGCCTAGTTTGCTTAACAACAAGATTATTAAAGATATAGCCAACGACCATAACTGCACTTCGGCACAGGTATTAATTGCATGGCATTTAAGCAGGGGTACCGCCGTAATACCAAAATCTACCAATCCGCAGCGGATAAAACAGAATTACGAAAGCTATGAAATAGAACTTACCGATAGCGATCTGGAAAAAATTGCTGCTATGGACAAAAATTACCGATATGTAGACGGTACTTTTTTTGAAGTAGCCGGAGGCCCCTATAAAAATATTTACGATGAATAGCCACAACTAAAAAATACGACCATAAAAAACAAAAAAAGGCCTAGGCCTTTTTTTGTTTCATGGTATTCACCTTCATTTTTGGTTTTTTATAAGGACGGATAATTAAACGGGCTTCGCGGTCAAAACGTACATAATTATAGACCCAATTGATAAATACCACCGCCCTGTTCCTAAATCCGATTAAAAAGAACAGGTGCACAAACATCCAAACAAACCAAGCAAAGAAGCCCTGAAATTTATATCGGGGCAAGTCTACAACGGCCTTGTTCCTGCCTATTGTTGCCATGGTTCCTTTATCATGGTATGCAAAAGGCTTCATAGAACCTTTTTTTTCGATTAACCGCAACAAGTTATCTCCCAAATGAGCGCCTTGCTGAAGTGCAACCTGCGCTACCATTGGATGACCGTTTGGCATATCTGGCGTAACCATGCAGGCCACATCGCCAATAGCAAAAATATTGTCAAAACCCGTTACTTGGTTGTATTGATTTACTTTTATACGGTTGCCGGGTACCAAAAGTTCCTTGGCATCCAGTCCATTTACGGTCTCTCCATGAACCCCTGCCGCCCAAATTAAAGTAGCGGTCCTAAAAGTAAGGTCGGTTGTCGTGGTAACCATATCGCCATCGTACCCAATTACCCTGGTATTTTTCCATACGTTTACACCCAATTTCTCCAAAAAGTCTTCTGCCTTTATAGATGCTTTATCGCTCATCCCCTTAAGAATGGTATCGCCAGATTGTACAATGTTAATTTGTGCCCTGCGCGTATCTAGGTCGGGGTAATCTTTTGGCAAAATCCCTTTTTTTATTTCGGCCAGCGCACCCGCCAATTCTACCCCAGTTGGCCCGGCACCAACAATTACAAAGTTCATTAGGGCATCTTGTTCGTCTAAGCTATCGGTGAGCAATGCTTCTTCAAAGTTTTCTAAAATCAAACTCCTTAAGTTGAGCGCTTCCGGTACGGTTTTCATAATCATGCTATTGGCTTCAATTTCCTTGTTTCCAAAAAAATTGGTACGAGAGCCCGTAGCCAGCACCAAATAATCGTATTTTAATTCACCTATATCCGTACTTACCTTTTTCTTGGCAGTGTCTATGGCTTCAACCAGCGCCAATCGGAAATAAAAATTGGGGTATTTAGACAATATTTTTCTTATGGGGTAAGCAATAGAATCGGGTTCCAGACCGCCGGTGGATACTTGGTACAATAAAGGCTGAAAAGTATGGTAATTATGTTTGTCCAGCAATACAACCTGCATTTCCTGTTTGGCTAATTTCTTTGCCAAGGCAATGCCTCCAAAACCTCCTCCTATAATTACAACTCTGGGGTAACTTGTTTGTGGTATATTCATATATACTGTTTATTACTCAAAAATAAAGTTAATAAGTGAGAATACTTCATATCTCCTTATTTTTATGATAATCAAACAGATATTAACTAAATTTTATAAGTAGAAATTAAGCAAGCCGAATAGAACTATTTTATGTCTGTTCTTTTTTAATCCATTTAGGCACGATTACGGGTTGGTAGTTTTTCATTTTAGTCAGTAATCCATCTATTGTTTCGTCTATAAGAAGAAGATCGTAGTTTTCCTGTTTTAAAAAGCCTTTGGCCACCATTCCGTTAAACAAAGCTATCATATCGTTGTAAAACCCGTTAATGTTTAAAATACCAATGGGCTTTTGGTGCAGGCCCAGTTGCCCCCAAGTAACAATCTCAAAAAGTTCTTCCATAGTGCCAAAACCGCCCGGCAGCGCTATTACCGCATCCGAAAGCTCGTTCATAAGCAATTTGCGCTCGTGCATGTTTTGGGTGGTACGGATTTCGCTTATTCCTGTGTGCACAATTTCCCTGGTTTTTAAAAATTCGGGAATAACACCAATTACTTTTCCATTGTTCTCCAGGGCCCCTTGGGCTACTTTTCCCATAAGGCCAAGTTTGCTACCGCCGTACACGGTTACAAGTTTATTTTTAGCCAATGTGCTTCCAAGTTCTTTGGCCATTTCTCCGTATATGGCATCGTTTCCTTCACTGCTTCCGCAAAATATTACTACACTTTTCATTATTGTTATTATTTATTTTACAGCCTTTAGCATCCTATCGTTACCAAAAAGATCCTTTTTAAGTTCAACATCATAAAAGCCGTTCATTTCCATAAGTTGTACCATTTCCGTCCCTAAATACTGGTTGATTTCAAAGTACAATTTCCCACCTTTTTTTAAGTTTTGTGTAGCCAATTGTGTTATTTTTTTATAAAATATAAGTGGATTTTCGTTGTCAACAAACAAGGCCGATTCCGGTTCGTGCCTTAAAACATTGTTCTTTATTTCTTTTTTTTCAAGGAGACGGACATATGGTGGGTTGGAGACAATAACATCAAACTTAATTTCCTCTTTAAACAACTCCGAGAGGCTTTCTGTATGCAATATGTCTTTTTCCCTAAACTTAATTTCTACCTCATTGTTTAAAGCATTTTTCTGGGCGGTTTTAATAGCTTCCCCCGAAATATCTACCGAAAATACTTTAGCCTTTGGAAGGTGTTTTGCCAAAGTTATGGGGATGCAGCCCGAACCAGTACCAATATCAAGTATATGCCTGCTTTTTTCCTTTGATGTTTCTTTGATAATCCAATCGACCAATTCTTCGGTTTCGGGCCTTGGGATTAAAGTATGTTTATTTACTTCGAACTCCAATCCGTAAAAATAGGCTTTCCCTAAAATATATTGTATGGGCTTTTCTTCCTTTAGCTCTTTTAAGGCCAATAAAAATTGATTTTTCACTCTACCTTCCAAATAATCATCACTGTTTTGAGTAATTTGATATGGTTTATATCCCAAAAACGATTCGCACAACCAATTAAAAAAGGTTTGGATCTCTTCTACCGGATAGATTTCCTTCAGCTCATTTTTAAACTGCTCTTTTATAGCTTTTAGCTGTGTATTTTTGGTTTCTTGCATTTTTCCTTGTTTCAGTTTTTTTTTTGTTGTTACGATGTTATGTTGCTATGATGCTATGTTGTTGGTTGTTGGTTGTTGGTTGTTGGTTGTTGAGGGTTGAGGGTTGAGAGTCCAGAGTTGAGAGATGCAAAGGTGCAAAGTTTCAGGTTTCAAATATCCCTAACATACAACAATTAACAGTTAACAATTAACTACCCCCCTAATCACTTTTCACTCTTCACTCTGAACTCTTAACTATAAACTTCAAATATCAATCAATAATTCGTGCTACAAATCTTTCAGCATCCAAACCGGACATGAATAATGACCTGTATTCCCCATAGGTGCATCGATGTAATAAAATCCGGCTTTTTTATATAATTTTTGTGCATCTGTCATATACGGCATCGTTTCGATATAGCATTTTGAAAAACCAAATTCACGGGCGGCACTTAAGCACGTTTCCATCATTTTCATCCCGTACCCTTTCCCCCTTACGGTGCTTAAAAAATACATTTTTTGCAATTCGCAAACGGTTACCCCCTCGTTGGGCAAATGTGCTATCCCGGCCCCACCAACAATTTCGCTTTGATCCTCGATTACAAAATAAGCAGCCCTCTCTTTGTTGTATGTGGCAAATAGATCGTCCAAGGCCTTATCTTCATATGCGGTTCCAATTTTAGGCGCTCCCATTTCTACAATAACTTTTCTTACTATTGCAGCCATGCGCAAATTATCGGTTGGTTGAATTTTTCTTATGTTCATAAGATTTTTACAATGATTTAATAACCTGAGTTCGGTTATTCTGACTTTGTCAAAACGCTTTTAGATAGTGAGATGCAAAGCTTTTTTTTAATAAAGCATCTGCTTCCTACGTTAGTTTTTCACGAGATAGCGAGCTATCCCTTAGAAAACCTGCTTTGTAACCAAATACTTTTATTAATTTTGACTTTGTAATAATAATCGAACTCAGGTTAATAGTATTTTTGCTTCTATAAATATCGGGATGAAGATACATGAATTCTACATAAAAAGAGCCATTCAACTGGCCAAAAATGGACTTGGCAACACGTATCCAAATCCTATTGTTGGCTGTGTTATCGTTGCTGATGATAGAATTATAGGTGAAGGTTTTACCAGCCCAGCGGGGCAAAATCATGCCGAGGTAAATGCCGTGCAATCGGTTAAGGACCAAACGCTATTAAAAAAAGCCACCTTGTATGTTACTTTAGAGCCGTGCTCTCACTACGGAAAAACGCCTCCTTGTGCCGATTTAATTATAAAGCACAGAATTCCAAATGTTGTTATAGGTACTTTGGACACCCATGAAAAAGTATGCGGGCGGGGCGTAAAAAAATTAATGGAAGCCGGTTGCAAGGTAACCGTTGGCGTTTTGGAAGAAGCCTGCAAGGAAGTCAATAGGCGTTTTTTTACCTTTCAGGAACAAAAACGGCCGTATGTTATTTTAAAATGGGCGCAAAGCGAAAATGGATATGTGAGTCCGCTTCAAGATACACAAAAAAGGGCTCCCATATGGATTACCAATGAAATTTCCCGGCAGCTTGTGCATAAATGGAGAACAGAAGAAAACGCTATTTTAGTGGGCACGAACACTGTTTTAAAAGACAATCCAAGATTAAATTCCAGGGACTGGAAAGGGAATTCGCCCATTAGAATTGTAATTGATAGGAGTTTGAAAATCCCGAAAGCTTCTTTTGTTTTAGATGAAAGCATCCCGACGATTTGCATTACCGACAAAAAAAACAAAAAAAAGCCACAAGGCAACTTACTTTTTGAAGCTATTGATTTTAACCTCCCCATTGCAGGACAAATAGCGGGAATATTGTACAACAGCAACATGCAAAGCGTTATTGTTGAAGGCGGAAGCAAAACCCTGCAAACTTTTATAAATGAAGGTATTTGGGACGAAGCAAGGGTTTTTGAAGGAAAAACAATGATTGAAGAAGGCACGAAAGCTCCTTTACTGAACAAATACAATACTGTGGAAAAGCATCAGTTTATGGAAGATGTTTTAAAAATTTATCAGAAATGATCCAGAATATAATATTCGACTTTGGAGATATCTTTATCGATTTGGAGAAAGCGGCTTCCTTGAACTTAATTCTTGAAAAATATCCTGATTTTAAACTTTCAGAAGAAATCATTCAACTAAATAATCAATACGAAATGGGGCTTTTATCTACAGATGCATTTATAGCAGCCTACCAAAAATTTCTTCCGAAGGAAAACAAAACGGGATTAAAAAATATATGGAATTCCATAATCCTACATATCCCGGAACATAGAATGGAGTTTATCGAGACCTTGGCCAACGAGAACAAATTTCGCCTGTTCCTGCTTAGCAACACCAATGACCTGCACATAGAACAAGTAATAAAAAATATAACCCCTGCCAATTACGAGCGCTTAAAAAACTGTTTTGAAAAATTTTATTTATCGCACGAAATAAACTTAAGGAAACCAAATAAAGATATCTTTGAATTTGTTTTAGAGCAAAACAAATTAATTGCCCAAGAAACCCTTTTTATAGACGATACCGCAGAAAATATAGAAACTGCCAAAAAAATTGGACTGCATACATGGCACTTAATTCCAGGGAAAGAAGATATTGCATCCTTATTTAAAAAAGACTTCCCTTTTTCTTAAAAATAGTGTTGGTAACTTACCTTGGCAATTATTAACAATTACTAAGTTTGTAAAAACAAAAAGGAGCATTATTTTGAAAGATACTTATAAAACTATTGCCAAAAAAGCGCCCGAAGTTTTGTTCAAGGACAAGGGAAGCAAATTTTTTGGTTATGCTTTTCCTGTTTCTACCGAAGACGATATAAAATTATATCTGGAAGAAATTAAAACAAGCCACAACAGTGCCCGCCATCATTGCTATGCATGGCAACTTGGTACCGGTGACGGGCAAGTACAATACCGTGCCAACGACGATGGAGAACCATCTAACACAGCCGGGATGCCAATTTATGGGCAAATACAATCGTTTAACGTTACCAATGTTCTTATTGTTGTGGTACGCTATTTTGGCGGGGTGAAACTAGGTGTTGGCGGACTTATAAACGCATATAAAACAACCGCCCAAATGTGTTTGGAAGCATCTTCTATTATAGAAAAAACGATTGATAACCGGTATTTAATAGCATTTCAATATAAAGACATGAATAATGTTATGAGGGTCATAAAGGAAAAAAACTTACAAATAGAAAGTCAAAAAATGGATTTATCATGCAAAATAACCGTTAGCATTAGAAAAAGTGAGGCCAAGCAAGCAATGAAGGCATTCGAGCCTTTTTATGAAGTAAATATAACAGAAGTATAAAATTTTTCACAATTTGTTAAGAATATAATCAGGACATCTCATTGGTCGAAAGGTTTTAGCATTTATGAATGCCAAAACGGTGTTCCCTTCGGCTATTATTTCGTTACTTTCATCGAAAATTGTATAGTCAAATTCAATCTTAACAGAAGGTGTGTTTTTAAGCCTTGCCTCCACCGTTAAAACATCGTCGTACCGTGCAGATTTCCTATAATTAAGCTGCAAGGAAACAACCGGCAGCATAACCCCGTTTTCTTCCATCCACCTATACGAAACGCCCAGTTCCCTTAACCACTCTACACGTGCCATTTCCAGATATTGCGCGTAATTCCCGTGATAGACCACCCCCATCTTGTCAGTCTCACTATATCTAACTCTTATGTTAATTTTATTTGTTTTTTCCATATAAAAATGTATTTTACGTATGTTAAGAAAGTATGAACAGAAAGTTAACAAGCATGCGAAAAAAAAAGCATAAATTCAACCCCCTTTCATTTTTTTTTTCAGTTTTTTGTTCACATATTTGTTAAACCTTTTACGATAGTTGATTTCTAAAATTCTATTCGCTATCAAACCTGACTAACTATTAAAAAATAATATCAAAGAATGAACGTAACTGCGGAATCCGTATGGGAAAATTGTCTACATTTTATAAAAGACAACATACAACCCCAAGCATATAAAACTTGGTTTGAACCCATAAAGTCTGTAAAGTTAACCGATAATGCTTTGAGTATCCAGGTTCCCAGTAAATTTTTTTATGAATGGTTGGAAGAACACTACGTTAAGCTTTTAAAAGTTGCCTTAACGAGAGAGTTGGGCGAAAACGCCAAATTGGTATATGTAATAAGAATGGAGAATACATATGGCAACAAACAGCCGTTTACAGAAAGTATTCCCAGTTCCAACCGGGCAAATATGCAACCTCAGGAACTCGATGTTCCCGTAAAGCACAAAAACCCCGAATTGAAAAACCCGTTTGTAATTCCGGGAATACGGAACATTAAAATAGAATCTCAACTCAATCCTAATTATAGTTTTGATAATTTCCTGGAAGGCGATTCCAACAGGTTGGCGCGTTCGGCAGGGCTGGCCGTTGCCAATAAACCCGGCGGCACCTCTTTTAACCCATTGTTGGTATTTGGTGGTGTTGGTTTGGGGAAAACGCACCTTGCACATGCCATCGGGGTTGAAATAAAAGATAAATACCCAGAAAAGACCGTGCTTTATATATCTGCCGAAAAATTTACACAGCAATATATAGAATCCGTAAAAAAGAATACCCGAAACGATTTTATACATTTCTATCAATTAATAGATGTGCTTATTATAGATGATGTCCAGTTTTTTTCAGGAAAATCCGGGACCCAAGATGTGTTTTTCCACATCTTTAATCACTTGCACCAAAATGGAAAACAGGTTATCTTAACTTCGGATAAAGCTCCGGTAGATATGCAGGACATTGAACAGCGTTTGCTCTCCCGTTTTAAATGGGGGCTCTCGGCCGAATTGCAAAGTCCGGATTTTGAAACACGCATTTCCATCTTAAAAAACCGATTATACCGTGATGGCGTTGAGATGCCGGAAGAAATTGTAGAGTGCGTTGCCAGAAACATAAAGTCAAACGTTAGGGAACTGGAAGGTGCTATTATTTCTTTAATTGCTCAGTCTTCTTTCAACAAAAAGGAGGTAACCATAGAACTGGCAAACCAAATTGTTGAAAAATTTGTCAAGAATACAAAACGGGAAGTTTCCATTGATTACATCCAAAAGGTAATTTCTGATTATTTTCAAATGGATGTGGAAACACTTCAGTCAAAAACAAGAAAACGCCATATTGTTCAAGCCAGGCAATTGGCCATGTTTTTTGCTAAAAAATACACCAAGGCATCCTTGGCCAGTATCGGTTCGCAAATAGGGAAAAGAGACCATGCCACCGTGTTGCATGCATGTAAAACTGTTGATAACTTAGCAGAAACCGATAAACAATTCAGGAAATATATTGAAGACCTCAGTAAAAAATTTGCCCAGTAATGCAGGTTAGAGTTCTTATGGTATGTTTGGGAAATATTTGTAGGTCGCCACTTGCGGAAGGTATTTTAAAATCTAAAATAAATACAGAAAAAGTTTTTGTTGATTCTGCCGGAACGTCCAATTACCATCTTGGCGCTAGTCCAGATCCTAGGTCAATACAAACCGCTGCCAAATATGGAATTGATATTACAAACCAAAAGGGAAGACAGTTTAGCAGTAAAGATTTTGACGATTTTGACCTGATTTTTGCAATGGACAAGAACAACTACAAAAACATTCTACAACAAGCTAGGAACGAAGCCGATAAAAACAAGGTGCACCTTATTTTAAACAAACTCACTCCCGGTGAAAACATGGATGTCCCCGACCCATATTACGGTGGGGTTTCGGGTTTTGACAATGTTTACAAAATGCTCGACGAAGCCACTGATATTATTATAAAAGAGATTTCAGTTTTATAGTTTCTTTGTATCTTCGGTTGTTATAAATCATTTTCCCAAATGAGCACAACAAACAGCAATAAAGGTAAACTCTATTTAATCCCAACCACTTTGGGCGATGTAGAACCGTTGGAAGTATTACCGCTTTCCATAAAACGGGTTATCGAAAACGTCGATTTTTATATTGTTGAAAACGAAAAGACCGCAAGAAGATTTATAAAAAGGATTAGCCCTAAAAAATCGCAACCCTCCCTCAAAATTCAAGTCCTAAACAAATATACCAAACCAGAGGAAATCCCTACTTTTATAACGCCATGCCTTAATGGTTACGATGTGGGAATTATCTCTGAGGCAGGATGCCCCGGCGTTGCCGATCCCGGTGCCGATGTTGCCGCCATAGCCCATGAAAAAAACATTCAGGTGGTTCCCTTGGTTGGCCCCTCCTCTATCCTTTTGGCCTTAATGGCCAGTGGAATGAACGGGCAAAGTTTTGCCTTTACGGGATACCTTCCCATTGAGAAGTCTGAAAAGAAAAGGACCATCAAAAAACTCGAAAAAACTTCCAAAGATCTCAACCAGTCACAAATTTTCATGGAAACCCCTTATCGAAACGATAAACTTTTGGCAGATTTAATAGCAACATTAGCTCCAAATACTTTGTTGTGTGTTGCCAGCGATATTACCTTGGGTACCGAGTATATTAAAACCCAATCTGTAGCACAATGGAAAGGATCCTCGGTGGAACTTCATAAAAAACCCACCATTTTTATAATCCATGCCAAGTAAGTAAAATACACAAAAGAATCGTTGCCATAAACCAAGAATGAAAGCCTAGACCCCGCCCAAAAGCGGGGTTCGTTCGACCTTCAAATTGCAATGCGCCTTTGGCTTTTGAAATTCGGGCGCCGTGGGTAAAATGGTCAAGTTCAGCGGAAAATCAGAAAATCGGAACAAAAAATAATAACACCGGACCCCGCCCGAAAGCGGGGTTCGTTCGGCCTTCGAATTGCAATGCGCCTTCGGCTTTTGAAATTCGGGTCTCACGAAAAAAAAAGGCCTCAAAACATTGTTTTGAGGCCTGTATAAAGATCTTTTGTACCTATTATATCTTAGCAGCTTTATTAGCTTCTACATGCGATACGTCGTACCCTGAGAATTTGCGCATATAATATCGTATAGATGCGCCGTTAGCGTCAGCAAATCCACTTGCTCCATGGGTTCGTAAATATCTTTTTACATTTCCAGGTCCAGCAAGGTGTGCTGCTGCCAAAATTCCCGATTCTGTAACTTTTACACCGTTGAATGTTCTACCAACATACCACTCTATATCGCGCCTTAAAACCCATTTGTTTCTTTCAAGATTGGCTATAAATGCTCTTTCCTGCAATTCTGGATCATTAAGAAAGTCTGATTTAGAATGAACGCCTATTGTTCTCAATGTAGAGGCACCAAATTGGTATTTTCCCATATACCCCAAAGAGTTTACCGTAAAGTAATCTCCTCTGGACTCTTTAAAAGCCAATGCTTCTTTAAACCCGTTAAACGACTTCCCTAAAAATGGAGGCTGCATTGGGGTTTCTTCTACATCACTGCTTTCTAAAGATACCGTATACGCCAAAGGCTCAGTTACTCTATTAATGTTATGAACGTTTTTTTTGGCTTTTTTTAATGAAGAAAAACCTAAACTCCCTGCAATTACTAAAATTAAAACAGCTACTAAAACATTAAATTTTAATATTTGTTTTTTTCTCATGCTTTTTTATTTCTTTAAGCCTTACATTTTACACAATTTACTCTTATGTATAACCGCTTAAAATTGAGCATGCAAATATACATAAAAATTAATAATCAGAAAACCAATAAGTTAAAGTAATCTTAAAGTTAAATTTTACCGCTTTATAGCCTGAGAATTAAGCCATTTTACATACGCTTGTTTGTTTACATTATGCTGGGAAAGGGTTTTGGCAAATTTATGATACCCAAAATTATTGACATCCGCCACAAAATATAGGTAGTCATTTTTTTCATAATTTAACACAGCATCAATTGCCGAAATATCCGGCATTGCTATGGGGCCTGGCGGCAATCCTGCATATTTATAGGTATTGTAAGGAGAATCTAATTCCAGGTCTTTATACAATACTCTTTTTATCACTTTATCATAATCGTTCGCTTCTTTTCGCAAAGCGAAAATAATGGTGGGGTCTGCCTGTAAAGGGATATTCCTGTTCAATCTGTTCATATAAACTCCCGCCACACGTGGGCGCTCGTCTACCATTGCCGTTTCTTTATGGACTATGGAGGCAAGGGTTACTACTTCTATTGGTGATAAACCTATGGCTTTTGCCCTGTTCAGGCGCGTTTGGTTCCAAAAACGGTTGTATTCTTTTAGCATGCGGTCCCTAAAAGTTTCAGCTGAAGTGTTCCAGAAAAACTCATAACTGTTCGGTATGTACATGGCTATGGCAGTTTCGTTGTTAAACGGACTGTGATCCATAAAATTAGCATCCGTAAAACTATTCAATAAGGAAATACTGTCGGCCTCAATTTGTAAAGCTATTCTTCCGGCAAGCTTTGCCAATGTTTCCTGATTGTTAAAAGAAAGTGTTACAGGTAAATTTTTACTGCGGAGGGAATTAACAATCTCGTTATTGTTCATCCCTTTTCTAATAGCATATTTCCCAGCTTTTATGTTGCTTACATAACCTTTGCGTTCGGCTACCTTACTAAAAGTCTCCATATTGTCGAGCAAAGGCGTAAGCTGATCTTTTACATTAACAAAGCTATCGTCTGATTTTATATAAACAAAGGCTTCTTCGTTTTGAAAAGCTGTATTTGGTGAAAAAACGGCATTGTACACATAATACACAAAAATAAAGCCCAGAATCCCCCCTATTAGCGCTATGGCCACTAAAATTTTTTTTATATACATTATTTATTGATCTTTTGATATAGAATTTCGTTTTGAAATTTTCCTGAAGTATAATTCCAGTCTTTTTTTATCCCGACCCTTTCAAACCCTAAATTTGAAAACAATTGAATGCTCGGTTTGTTTTGTTCGGATATATTTGCGAAAAGCTGATGCAAATCTAAATGTTTAAAGGCATATGCTATTAATAATGAAAGGGCCTCCCTTCCAATCCCCTTGTTCCTGTTTCCTTCTTCTAAAATTATTATGCCCACTCCCGCCCTTTTGTTTTTCGGGTTAAAATCATACAGGTCGATAAAGCCCAAAAGTGTTTCGGCATAATTGGAAATAGCCAACCGTAACTGCTTCACCTCAAAAATATCCTTATGGCTGTTGGCCAGATATTCTTTTAATATGTATTTGGAATATGGTGCCAAGGTTTCACTAACCTCCCAAACCGTCTCGTCGTTTTCAAGCTTGTACAGAAAATCCAGATCCTCTGGTTCCAAGGCACGTAAATAAATGGTATTTCCAGACAGTGTTATCATTATATGGTGATTGTACCGGAGAATACTTGTGTAGCAGGCCCTACCAAATGTATGTTTTTATACCCGCTCCCATTCTCCTCAAATGAAACTTTTAATTCCCCTCCCAGGGTTTTTAAGGTTACGCTTGAACTTTCTGTTTTCTTTGTTTTGTGCATAGCAATTGCTACTGCCGTAACACCGGTCCCGCATGAAAGCGTTTCGTCTTCAACGCCACGTTCATAGGTGCGCACAGCAAAAACACTGGAATCTTTTTGCTCTACAAAATTAATATTGCTTCCGGTGCTCCCATATTTGCCGTAACGCAATTTTGCACCATCACTTTTTATGTCCATTTCGGTAAGGTTCCCCACCAATTGGACATGGTGCGGCGAGCCCGTATTTAAAAAAGTATAATTATCAAACAAATCAATGGTTTTTACATCTTGCATGGCTAAGCTAACTATACCATTATTAATGGTTGCATGGTGCATGCCATCTACGGCCATGAAAGCACAACTCCCGTTTACGACTTCTAGAAAGTTGGCAAATGCCACCAAGCACCTTCCCCCATTTCCGCACATGGAACTTTCGTTTCCATCGGCATTGTAATATACCATTTTAAAATCGGCTTCATTACAATTTTCCAAAAGTATAAGTCCGTCTGCACCGACACCAAATTTTCTGTCGCATAAAAAATTTATCGATTTGGTATCGTTTTTTGGAAACCCCAACCCACGGTTGTCAATCATAACAAAATCGTTTCCGGTGCCTTGGTATTTATAAAAGTCTAGTTTCATTTTTTAATTGTTATGGATAATGATTTTAAAGGTTTTGTTAAAAACACCGCCATGGATTTTTTTTATAAACAATTGTAATTCAACTAAAAAAATCCCCGCAATAATTCATCAATCCCTCAAATAGGATAGAAATAGCGTATTTTACCTCTTTTCATCAATTTACAAATATACAATATTGCATATGGATATTTCATTGTTAAAGTGCGTTAAAGTTGAAAAAAACACTGAATTATAAAGTAATTTTATGTGTTAATTAAAATAAATATAGTAGATAAAGCCATGAAAAAATTTTTGAGTCTATTACTAGTATCCATGCTGGGTGGCGCTCTTACATTAGGTATATACAAATTAGCTTTTGAAAAAGAGATTCCCCTTTTGGAAAATCAACCAGCCCAATCAAAATTCGTTACCGCAAGTTATAATCCAGCCTCCTCGGTTGCCGATGATGTAGATTTTACAATCGCTGCCGATAAAACCATACATGCAGTGGTTCACGTAAAAAACATGACCATCAGCAGGGGGCCATCGAGCATTATGGACTATTTTTATGGTTCGGGAGGACAACCAAGGGCACAGATCGGTACAGGATCGGGGGTAATTATATCCCCCGATGGATATATTGTTACCAATAACCATGTTATTGCCAATGCTACCGAATTGCAGGTTACCCTTAATAACAACAGGACGTACCGTGCCGAACTGGTTGGTACCGACCCCGAAACCGACATTGCGTTAATTAAAATTGATGCGGACGAAGACCTTCCTTATCTTGCCTTTGGAGATTCCGACAATTCTAAAATTGGAGAATGGGTATTGGCCGTGGGAAATCCATTTAACCTTACCTCTACCGTAACCGCAGGTATTATTAGTGCCAAAGCAAGGGATTTGAACGAAATGGACGGCAAGTTCCAGTCTTTTATTCAAACCGATGCCGCCGTAAATCCCGGGAACAGTGGTGGTGCCTTAGTGAATACCAACGGCGACCTTATTGGCATTAATACAGCCATAACCTCACAAACGGGCTCTTATATAGGCTATTCTTTTGCTGTTCCCAGCAATATTGCAAAAAAAGTGGTCGATGATATCATGGAATTTGGAAACGTACAAATGGGCACCCTTGGCATTAAAGGACAGGATTTAGGAGTTTTAAGTAACAGTGAAGAAGATTACAATGAATCGCAGGGGATTTTAATTGCCGAAGTATTTAAAAAATCCGGTGCGGACAAAGCTGGGCTAAAACCGGGCGATATTATTAAAAAAGTAGACCACATTCAAATAAACAAATTCTCCGACCTTACCGGATATTTAAGAAGCAAACGCCCCAACGATAACGTACAATTAACCATTTTACGAGACAACAATACCATGGAACTGCCCGTTACCTTGCTAGATAATAGTTCTTATGTGTACACCATTGATGAAATTGGGATTTCGGTACAGGAACAGACAAAAACCGACAAAGATCGTTTTGATGGACAAAATGGCGTTGTTATATACGGTTCGAATGAATACAATAGAAGGTTGGGATTGGACGGAAAACTCTTGATTGGTATTAACGACGATAAAATTAAAAATGTAGACGATGTAAAAAAAGCTGTTGCAAAAGCAAAATCATACGGAATGATGAGCATTGTATACATTAACGAATATGGGGAACGCGAACGTTTGGTTTTTCGTGAGTAAATTAAAATTACAACAACATTTAATTTTTTAAAAATTTATGAAAAAAGAGCTTCTTGTACAGAGGGCACTGAAAAAGATATCCTTTTTGTAGATAGCGATGAAAACAAAACGGTCTTGGAATTCAATTTCCTTGACCCTTTTTCTTTGCGATTTTGTTGAAAAATGACTGGCTACTGGTTTGAAAAGCCAAAATTGGGTTGAAATGGCATCACCTGAGC
>NZ_JAZEUN010000012.1:0-132669 GCF_037029175.1 Galbibacter sp. PAP.153
CAGCTTTTACATGGTATAAAGTTACAATCCCGGATGTTAAAGCCGGTAACCGTCCCGAATACTTTTTTTATTCAAAAGGTATAATTATAAACCATTTTTTAACATTTTAAGGTGTTGTATGTCCAGATGAAGGCGCAGAGCAGTCTTTTTAAGGACCGCGGGGACGGTTTTTAAATAAACCCCATTTCTTTGGCCTTGCGTACCAGTTCACGATCATTTCTGCCTTTCACGTTGAAGTATGTCCGCAACTTGGACTTACGGTTTAATAAAGTGGAATGTGCCAGTGGAATGATTTCGTCCATGTCGTTAAGGGTGCCGCCTTGGGAAAGTTCATAGAGTATTCGCCGATCATGTTCATCAATGGTAAAAGTCTTTGCCACATAGGAGCGCATAGCTAGCCATACGCTGGGACTATAATAGGGCTCGTTATTTAAAACAAGGCTTAAATTGCTGTTCAGTTCATCCGGTTTTAAGTCATTTTTTACCATAAAACCTTCCGGATTAATGCTCTGCAGAATATTGTGTATGCGAAAAGGTTCGTTGTGAGTGGTTGCAATGATAATTCGGGTTTCCGGGTACTCCTTACGTATTTTAAGCCCTAGGTCTTCTCCCGATATTATCTTATTGTCCAAAGACGGGGGCAGGTTAATATCCAAAAAGAGGTAATCTATTTTGTAAAGGGACGATACCCTGTTAAATACCGCAAGGGTTTCATCAGAGGAATGCACCTCTATGATGTTCAGATTGAGTAGCTTATGATTGGCCACATCGATCAGCGTGTCACGAATGGCTCTGGTGAAGATCCGATGGTCATCCAATAGTACTACATTATAATTTTCTTTTTTCATAATTCGGTTATATTTTAGTTAAGGGGATTCGGATGTGGAGGATCGTTCCTTTTCCCGGTTTGGATTCAATTACAAAACGCCCATTGAGTTCTTTTACATTGGATTCAATATGGGAAAGGCCGATACCATGCGTTGTTTCCTGTTTCTTGATTCCTTTTCCGTCATCTGCCATGGTTAGTTGTATTTCCGGTTCCCGATAGGATAAACATATCTTTAGGTGCTTGGCTTGTGCGTGTATGATACAGTTTCGGACCCCTTCTTCAATGATGTTATAAAGGTGGTTTTTGATCATTAGCGGGACTGCCTTCCAGGGGATACCGCTATCGTTGTTTAAGTAATATTTCATGTTTATGGTATTACACCGGGTTTGGATTAGTTTCTCGATTTCCTCTATAAAATTATTTTCAATGGCCGAAGCCATTTTATGGAGCTTATGCGAGGCATCCCGTATTTGCTGCTCGTATTCCCGGAGTTTCTCTATATTTTCTTTATGCTCCTGCATTATTTCAGGGGGACCGGTCAGTGGTAACCTGAACCAACTGATACGGAAACCTGCCATATCTCCCAATATCTTTCCGTGCAATACCTTTGATATGCGTTCCCGTTCTTTTTGAAGGGCCTTGTGCTTTTGATTTTCCTGATAAAGGAGCTTGTTGCGTATGTGCTGCTGTTGATTCTCCAGGTGCAACATCCGGTTACGGGCAATTTCACGGTAATAAAAATACGTGGTTGCCAGAAGGATAAAGACCACAACCGAAACAGAAATGATCCACAATCTTTGGGTAGTGAGCGTTTTGGTCCTTTCAATGTACTTATTGGTTTCATATCGAACCCGGGCAAACTTGTTACGTACCTTTCTCTCATGGTTATGAATCCTTTCGGTAAGGATTGAAAATTCCTCCAGATAGGAGCTCTTCGAAGAGGGGTCTACTTTAGAGAGAAACTTCAAGCTTTTTAGGGTTTCACTGTTATTTTTTATTTTTCTTGCTTTCTGTAATGCTTCTTTAGCCAGTGAAATGGCCCGTTCCGTATTTTTTTTAAATGCAAAATATGCCGCCAGGTGCAGCATGCTGGTCACAACACCGGTCTGTTTATTTAGGCTATCGCGTAGATACAGAGCCGGATAAAAATCATTTTCATTTATGGTAGGATCTTTCATTAATAAGCGGGTATAGGCAACATTGTCTTTAAGACGGGCATATAAAGCGGGGTCTGTGGTTTTTAAATCTAACATCTTCAAAGCGTTATCGAAGTAAAAAAGGGAGCGGTCATACTGCTTCTGGTCCTGGAAAAGAATCCCCAGGTTATTGTTTAGATGGGCATTTAAAAGCTCTGTACAGCCTATTTTCCTGAGATTGTTCATGGCCATTGTGTAATATTCAATAGACCTTTCAGGTTCGTTGAGCTCGTAATAGACAATTCCCAATAGGTTATAGCAATAGTATAACTGTTTGTGTTTTTTAAGCGGCTCCAGGATAGTAATAGCTTGGAAAAGAAGTACTTCACAGGCCGTATAATCTTTGATACGGCTGTGTACGATGGCCATATTATACAGCATTTTACCGGTATAATATGGAGCAGGGATTCTTTGATAAAGGTTCAGGGCCTCATTATAGTGATAGTAGGCGCTATCATAACATTCCTTTTGAAGGTAAAATGCGCCATAGTTCCAATGAGCATCTGCTTTGACCGTATTGTCCCCATAGCTAGTAGCCAGATCCAAGGTTTTTTGATTCGCAGCCATGAAAAGTTCGGGGTCTTTTAGTTGAAAGGCCCGGTAGGCAATGGTCGCCAAATACGATTTCTTTATGGAGTCATTGGTAAGGGTATTGGCATAGGTATAAGCACTGTCCAAATAAAACTTTCTCTTAGTGAGCGAGTGGTTGTCGTTCTGTGTTTGATGCAGCCATAGGGATACCTTGTCCTCATGGTCTTGTTCTTTGGATATTTTTTGGTTACAAGAAAAAAAAGAAACAACAATAACAAGAAGAAAAACACAGTGACAGTATGTTAGTCTACCAGCAATCAAAAAGATTTGGAATGTTTTGCAAAAACAAATTTATAAAAAAACCCTCAACAAATACAGTTGAAGGCTTTTTCCGGATATAAAGATTAATTAAAATGTACCGATCCGCATTACTAAAATCGGTATTCAATCTTTTTCATTATCGGGTGGAATACTCACTTCATCCCCAGTAGCATATATATTGCTGGAGGTTTGTTGCTCATCGGCAAGGTCTTCTGGTGGCGTACAGGATTGTACGACCATCATGGACACTGCCAAAAGCAGTATCGTGCCTACGGTTTTCATGATTTAATATTTTAAAAAGGATCATTAGATGTCAGGGCCGTCAATGCGGCCTATTGCTAATCCGTAGTGCACTATGGAGGTATGAGCGGCGATATTTGCCCATACATAAAAAGCGGCTTTCAATGTGATAAAAGTAGATGGAGAAAATGTTAAAACACTGGTATAAACAGATAAAAAAAAGGATCATTACATATAATTTTTATTGCCCATAGAAAGGTAAATTGGAGCCCTTAAATTCCTTCCTTCATTTTTTTTGGACCTCACCCCCGGCCTTTTCATAAAGCAAAAAACTACCTGTATATGAATGATTATGAGAAATTGCTCAATGAGTTGGAAAATCGGCTAAATCAAATGGAAATCAATGAAAATGATGTATTAATAAGAGCGGAAAAAGGAATTCAGATTACCAAAGGGATTGTAGGGCGGATTAGGCGAATGGTCTTGGAAAGGGATTTTGTTAATAAAGCGGAAGAAAAAGATTTTTTTCGACGGATTAAACCGCGTGTCGTGAGCAGGTTCATCTGTTATACAAAGTTATATGACCTGGAGAGTAAACGGCCAATGAGCAGCAGCAAACTTCAAAAGCGTTATTTACAACATGCGATAAAAGAACTACAGTCCTATTTCACTGATAATATCGAATTTTACAATTATTACAGAAGGGGAGCGACCATTTTTGACGACGTATTTTTTTTAAGGAATAAATCGAACATCCGCATGGCCCCGGATGCGTTAGGCTCCTTTATGGACAGTGAATTCTCTACCAGCCATGATAATGTGGTGGCCATTATTTTAGGCCATGACATGCTAATTGATTATCTAAAAAAAGAAATGAAAAAGATAAGGGCAACAAACCGCACACAGCTGGCATCCACATCCCTTCCGGACCTAAGGTTGTCCTGGACCGCTTCCAAAGCTGCCTTAACAGAACTTATCTATGCCCTGTATTCCAGTGGGGTATTTAATCACGGGAGAAAGGACTTAAAGGGGATTACTGCAGCCTTTGAAAGGTTATTTGATATACGGATGGATACCGTTTATAAAAGTTATTCCGATATAAAGGCCCGAAAGGGAAACCGGGCCCGTTTTTTACAGGAACTGATCGACCGGTTCAATGACCGCATGGATGCGGATGATGCCCTATAGGCCAGGCGAGGGGACCGGCCTATCACAATATCCCCGAGGTCTTTATAGGTCCCAAAATTCAATGCCGCCTTTAAGGTCAACGGTTACCAGTTGTGATCGGTCCTGTGTGATATCCATGGCGCTCGGGGTCGCCCTATGTTTTGAATATGTTTCTACAATCGCCCCGGACGGCTTGTTCCATTTCCTGATCGATTTGTCCAGGCCATAGGTATATAGATGACCCTTGGTCATCAAGCCTGTAATCACTTCCAGGTTCAAGGGCACGTTCACCGTGGTATCTTTATCAGCGAGATAAATCGGCCAGTCGGGGTGTTTTTTTGAATAATATAAACTATCTGATGCGGTATTGTAATATCCGAACTCCTTGCCGTCGATTAATAAAAAATTAGCTTCACTATCGACATCGGCCAGCTTCCCTTTTATCGTATGTTGTTTGATTTCGTTTGTTTTATAATTCCATACGAGGATCTTATTCATACGCCCGTCAAAGTAAATATCCCCGTTATCGGTGATATATTTTGGACGCATTTGTTTTAATTCAGCCGGCGTGTCCAATTGTTTAAAATCATTTTCTGTATCCCATATATAGTGGTTCCCCTTAAAATCAAAAGTGGCCAGGATACCGTTTTTTTGATTGTAACAAAGCTGGTATGCCCAGCTTGCTTTCAGTGGTATTTTTTTGATAAGCGCGCCGCTTAAAGTATTAATAACGACAATACCAAGATGTAATGTAGCGGCATACACTTCATTTTTTTCGGCATTGTAGGCCATGTTGTATATCTCATCATCAATAGCGGCTATTTGTTTTCTGTTGTTTTTTTGGTTGATGAGCTCATATATTTTTCCATCATAGGTTGAAACAAATACGGTATCACGGCTTGATGTAAACACAACATCGGTATAGGATACCGGATTGATACCCGTGAATTTACTTTTCTTTATGGTGATTCTCTGTTTGCAATTCGTAAAAAGCAGGGATAGAAACACTAAGGTAGCTATTTTATAAAATTTCATTTATTGTTGATCGGTTTTGATTAACTCTTGTTTGTTTCCATTATCTAAAACATCCATCCAGGTACCATCGTCTGAGGTCCCGAGATTGATCTGATTTGCATTTTTACCCCACATCTTAAGGGTGGCCGCTCCCTGAGGTTCTGCCATAAACAACACCCGTTGGGATATTTTGGAGTCAAGGGTCAAAAATACGTTCCCATAGGAATCATCGGTCACATAACCGCCCCTTTCCTGTCCTTCGTGATCATAGAGCATGACCCCGGAGACCCCTGAATTGTCACCCCTGTAAAATCGATAACCAAAGGATTGGGCAGGGGGGAGATGGGATCCGATAATAACCCTTGCAACACCTGTAGAATCAGTAACTACCAGACCTTTGACCTTTAGGATTTCATTGGATAGGTCAATTTCTACCTTCCGGTTGTTTGCCATATAAATAACCAGGCCTATAGTAATTGCCAGGTTAAGAAATAAGAGGAATTTAAGTGTCCTATTTTTCATTCGTTGTTTTTTTTTCAAGACGAGTTAGTTAAAATAATGTTACATCCTAATTTAAAAAAGGAAGATTCGGTACGTATCGATTTTAAAAAGACAGCCGATCCGATTCCCTTTGATATCACAAGGATTGAATACTTGGCACAAATATCAAAATTCTTTTTTTCTCAAAAAATAGATAAGGCAGAATTATAATAGGGCGCTTTTTTGTTTTCTACAGATAATACCTGTGAAAAGCGCCTTTTATTTTCAAAATATAGACGATAAAGCGTATTTTAGTATTCTTATGGAAACTGTAATTTAAAAAATGAAGATTTTTAGGTTTAAAACATACCTGACCAGTAACATGGAGGTGCTTGAACCGCCGACGCAGGAGCTTTTGTCCAATTGCAGTCAACGAACTGTCGATAAAGGGGATTATTTGTTGCGTGAGGGGGAATCCACCGGTAGTTCTTATTTTGTGGAAGATGGCCTGCTCAGACAATTTTCAATCGATGAAAAAGGCAAGGAGCACATACTTCAATTTGCCCCTGAAAATTGGTTTGTTTCCAATAGGGAAAGTGAGTATCTGAACAGGCCTTCTTCCTACTTCATTCAGGCAATAGAGGATGCCAGAGTGCTTGTTGTCGAAAGGGAATTAATTGAAAGGCTATCAAAAAGCAATCCTGCATTTATTGAATTTAATACACGGTTGCTGCATAGGCATATTGCGGGCCTGCAAAAACGTGTGACGCAATTGCAAAGTTATACCGCTCGGGAAAGATACCTGGATTTCGTCCGATCGTATCCCGATGTTTTGCTTAGGGTTCCCCAAACCTATGTTGCTTCCTATCTCGGCATAACGCCAGAAAGCCTGAGCCGGGTACGAAAGGAACTGGCCAAAGAACAACAGGTTATTTCTTAACCTACATCAATGTAGGTCGGAAGCAGTCACTGTAAATTTGTACTATAAATCAAAAAAGGAGAAAAAATGAAACCAAGAACTATTGAAATGATAGCTACTCCAAGCGCTCCCCACTTTGTGGGTGACGGATTTAGGGTACATAATTTTATACCGAGTTATCCCAGGATGGATATGAAACGGATGGACCCGTTTATTATGTTGGATTACAATGCAAAATTTGAGTTTCCCCCTTCTGAAAGGCCAAAAGGGGTCAGTGTCCATCCCCATAGGGGGTTTGAAACCGTTACCATCGCCTATCATGGAAAGGTGGAACATCACGATTCATCGGGTGGCGGGGGTATTATAGGAGAGGGCGATGTGCAATGGATGACAGCGGCAAGTGGCGTGCTGCACAAGGAGTACCATGAAACCCAGTGGAGTAAAAAAGGAGGTGTTTTCCAGATGGTGCAGCTTTGGGTAAACCTCCCTGCAAAGGATAAAATGAGCAGGCCGAAGTACCAATCGATTGTAAATAGTGAAATGGCAAAAGTCGGGCTTGCGGACAATGCAGGGACGGTGGAGGTCATCGCAGGGGAATACAAAGGGATAAAGGGAAGTGCTGACACCTTTAGCCCCTTGCATATTTATAACGCCCGTTTGAACAAGGGCGGAAAAGCCGAATTTCAGCTGCCCTCGGACTTTAATACCGCACTTTTAATTATCGAGGGGGAAATACTCCTAAATGAAACCGAGACGGTTGCTGCCGATAATTTGGCGTTAATGGCCAATGACGGAGAAGATTTTACCGTTGAAGCTACCGAAAATGCCGTAGTATTGGTATTAAGCGGCGCTCCATTAAACGAACCTATAGCCGCACACGGCCCCTTTGTGATGAACACACATCAGGAATTGGTCGAAGCTTTCAACGATTTCAATACAGGGAAGTTCGGTTATTTAGAAGATTAAGTTATAACAGGAGCTGTCGGGTACAGGCCTGACAGCTCATTTTATCTAAAAAATATGAAAGAACGGTTCAAGAATATACCACTGGTAAAAAATGAAACAAAAAAGCGTTTCGAGATGGAAGTAGATGGATATTTTGCATTTATTAATTATGGCGAAATAGGAAACCAAATAACACTGGTACATACCGAAGCAGCACCGGAACTCTCCGGTACGGGGGCAGCTTCTGCTGTAGTTGAAAAAACATTACATTGGTTAGGGCAAAACAATAAAACATTGCTGCCTTTTTGCCCTTATGTATTTGCTTATATAAAGAAGAACCCTCAATGGAAACGTATCGTGGATAAACGATTTAACGCATACGATAAATTATGAAAACAAACAGATTGGAAGCCTTTAGTGACGGGGTTTTGGCCATTGTAATCACCATCATGGTATTAGAGATGAAAGTTCCGGAGGGTGCAAGCTGGGACCATTTATCGGCCGTATTGCCAAAATTTATGTCATATCTTTTAAGTTTTGTCTATCTCGGTATTTACTGGAACAACCATCACCATCTGTTCCAGGCCATACAAAGGGTAAATGGTAAAGTGCTATGGTCGAACCTCTTATTGCTTTTTACGCTTTCATTGGTTCCTTTTACAACGGCTTGGATGGGAGAAAACCATTTTGAGAAAAATCCGGTAATTCTCTATGGCATGAATCTGTTATTATGCGCCATTGCTTATGCACTATTGGAAAATGCCAGTACGGGCTCTGACGGGAAATCTTCTGTTATAGGTTCCGCCTTGACCGGTAAAAGAAAGGAAGCTGCCTCGGTAGTGTTATATCTGATCGGAATTGTATTGGCGGTATTTTATCCCTCTATGGGGATAAGCTGTTTTATTGTAGTTGCGGCCATTTGGTTAATACCGGATAAACGTATTGAAAATCAACTAAAAAAATGATAAGGATATGGAAAGTTACAGCAATTTGATCGAAGGCATAAACGGCTTAAAGGAGCAAGGTTATGTAGAAGATTTCAACCTAAAGGAAAATTGCCTTGAATGTCGCGAGGGAGCCTATAAGGTCTTTCATGATGAATTTGAAATAGATAAATGGTTTCGTATCGAAGGGGATGATTCCAGCGCAGAGAATGCTTCCATTCTCTATGCCATTTCATCTGAGAAGTACGGGTTAAAAGGAACCATGGTCAATGCTTATGGGGTTTACTCAGATAGTATTGCCGATCAAATGTTATCCAAATTAAAATTTGCCTGATATGCAATCAAACGTAGGTCTCATTATAGAAGAAAAAGCAGCCGATATCGGTAATTTTATGGTAGGCAGGCTGCTTCCCTTTAGACAAAAAAGAGCAGTCGGCCCATTTTTATTTATAGACCATATGGGCCCCGCCTGTTTAAAAGAATATCAAAATTTGGATGTCCCGCCACATCCGCATATCGGACTTTCCACGTTGACATATTTATTTGACGGTGCGATATTTCATCGTGATAGTCTGGGCAATTCAATAGAAATAAAACCCGGGGAGGTTAATTGGATGACTGCGGGAAAAGGAGTGGTCCATTCGGAGCGGACACCCGAATATTTAAGGGGGCAGGATACGTACCTGCACGGATTTCAAATATGGATCGGATTGCCAAAACATTTGGAACAGTGCGAACCTTCCTTTTTTCATATAGATAAAGATGCCATTCCTGCCTGGGAAGATAAAGGGGTTGCCTATAAACTGATTGCCGGGTCGATAAAGGACAGGGAATCGCCCGTTCCGGTGCACAGTCCCATGTATTTTATAGAAATAAAAACCAAGAAGCCGCAAACAATAGATATCGGCAATAGGCTTTTTGGAGAAGTCGGAATGTACGTTCTTGACGGGACGGTAAAAATCGAGGGCAATGACTACGGTAGCAAACAATTAATGATAGCCAAAAATGCTTCCTTATGTGAATTCGAGACCAATGGGCAGACAACACTTTACCTGTTCGGAGGGGAGCCTTTTCAAGAGGAACGTTTTATGTTTTGGAATTTTGTAAACTCTGACAGGTCCGTTTTGGAAAGTGCCAAAGAAAATTGGAAAAATCAAAATTTAGTAGCTTTCCCAAAAATACCCGATGATGACAAAGAATTTGTGCCCTTGCCTGAACCCAAGGCCATCAAGAGTAAACGATAAAACATTGACCCGAAAAAAAGAGGGAGAACAGGGGAAGAGACCAGGCATTGTAGCGGACAATACCCTTTAGTAAAAATAAATGGCTTAAAGTATGGGTAGTATCCCATGGCGGTTGGTGGTAATTTTACGGTATGCCCGTTGCTGTACTTACAAGCACCGGGGACCTTTCCCGTATATGGAACGTATTGCAAATACTTCGATAATAGGAAATAAGTTCGTAATTACCTTCAGTTTACGGATTTATTTCCTTTATGTTTTTTAAGCTAATTTATTGCTTTTACGGGGTTTCTTTTTATAGGGGAGGTTACAAATTGCCATAGACCCGGATAAATTAAATGTGTTAAAATTTATACGTAATTACGGGTGTCTTACGAATGATTCTTAAAAAAACCTTTCAAGTTTGTGTCGGAAAGTTAAATCACTGCAAAGCCGTCATGTGTAGTATCTAAGGTTTTACCTTTGGCGGTTTTGCTTTTTAAACCACAAATTATGAGCAGAAAGATAGTTACCAATGAAGACCTGTATCAGTTTAAAACGGAACTGATCAATGAAATCAAACAAATATTGAATTATGAAGGCGGCGAATCCCAAAAAAAATGGTTGAAAAGCAATGAGGTCCAGCAGTTGTTGGGGATATCGTCCGGCACACTTCAAAACTTACGGGTCAACGGGACCCTGCCTTATTCAAAAATTGGAGGGGTGTTGTATTACGAATATCAGCAAATTATAAATATCCTGGAGAACAACATGGTCAATTGCCGGTTTTAAGGACCCGGGCATTCATTATTCTCGAAGCCTATCGGAGAATACCCGATAGGGAAGGTAAGGAACATCCAATAGCCATAGTATATCTTTATGAAAAGGCGCCATCCGCTGATTATAAAAGAAGGTAAGGACACCTATCGCCTCGGTGAATTTAGGGGCGGTCTGCTGTTGTATGATTTTGAGGGGATTTTAAATTACCTAGAGGCCAGGGGGAAAATGCTGTTTGGGAGCAAATTTAGGATATATCCAAAAAACCATACAACACTATATAAATTATCGGTCTATCTTATCAGGGATACAAGAAGTTGTAAAAGACTCGGGATCGACCCGGACAAGGGCATACTTTTATCGGGCCCAAAAGGGTGTGGCAAGTCATGTCTTATAAAGCTGATACGGCATTTAATACCGGGGCAGCGGTTTTATGAGCTTATCCCATGTCACAATATCGTGTTCGGCTTTAATTGCATAGGTGACCATATTACAAGGCAATATGAAGACGACCGTCTTTATTGTTTTGATAACCTGGGATCGGAACCTATGGGAAATTATGCCGGGGACAACCGTGATGTAATGGGCGATATATTACTGATCAGGAACCGGTTGTTCAGAACGCATAAGGTAAAGTGTTTTGCGACCACACGGCTCACGGCCCGGGATCTGGAAGCACGCTATGGCCATAAGGTATATAAAGGCATGCGGGAGTTATTTAATTTAATAACCTTTAACAAGGGGAACAGGAAGAAACCATAGCTTGCTATTAAAATCAGTGGTTTTCTTTGTAAAGGGGAAAGAAAATGATAAATTCACTTCAAAAATAGAATTTCCCATGCGTTACCTCTTTCCACTATTATGTGCCATTTGTCTTTGCTCATGTCAAAAGAAAAATAAAATATCCCTGGACCGTCTTCAGGTGGAACATCTATCCGCTCCCATGGGAATAGATACCCCCAAACCGAGGTTCTCCTGGACGCTTTCAACCGATACCCCTGAATTATCGCAAAAAGAATATCATATATATGTAGCTGAAGATTCTTTGTCCCTGGTGGAAGGTGGGAATATTTTGTGGGACGAACATGGTGTTGCATCTGATAACCTGATAGTTTATAAGGGCCGGATGCTAAAACCCTTTACCAAGTATTATTGGGGTATTTCGGTAGTGGGAAATAATGGTGAGGAAAGTAATCTGGCCATCTCGCATTTCGAGACCGGGATGATGTCTACCAATAATTGGAAGGGTAAATGGATTACCGATACCGAAGATGTCAACCTAAAACCTGCCCCGTATTTCAGGAAAGAAATAACCCTTGACAAAAAAGTGGTCAGGGCCCGGGCATACATTGTAGCCGCCGGATTGTACGAACTTTACATCAATGGGCAGAAAGTAGGCAATCACCGCTTGGACCCGGTCTATACCCGGTTCGACAGGCGTAATGTATATGTAACGTATGATGTGACCGATGAACTCCGGCATGGTAAGGCTGCCATTGGCGTATTGTTGGGCAATGGTTGGTACAATCATCAATCAACGGCAGTTTGGAATTTTGACAAAGCAGGATGGCGGCACAGGCCCCGGTTTTGTCTTAATATACGGTTGACGTACCAAGACGGTTCCACAGAAATTATTTCAACCGATAAAAGCTGGAAAACCGCGTTAAGCCCGGTAGTTTTTAACAGTATATACACGGGCGAACATTACAATGCCCTCTTGGAACAAAAAGGATGGGACAAAGCAGGTTTTAATGATTCTTCATGGAGCAATTCCATGGAAGTCAAGGCGCCTTCAAATACCATTGTGGCGCAGGCTATTCCACCAATTCGGAACATACAGGAGATAACGCCCGTCTCTATGAGGAGACTCGGCGGCAAACATTACATTTTTGATTTGGGGCAGAATATTTCAGGGGTCACAAAACTTCAGGTAAGCGGCCAAATAGCTGCCAGGATATGGGTGTCCCATGCAGAACAATTGGACAGTCTGGACTATCCGGACATGTCCAATATCGATGTACATTACCGTCCGCAGGATAACTCGGACCCTTTTCAAACGGATATTTACACATTGTCCGGGGGTATACAAGAGGTCTTTATGCCCAAATTCAATTATAAAGGGTTTCAGTATGTCGAGGTGAAAAGCAATACCCCAATAGATCTTCAAAAGAATGATCTAAAAGGAGAGTTTATGCATACCGATGTAAAGCCGATCGGGAGCATCCATACTTCCAACGAAACCATAAACAAAATATGGCAGGCGACCAATAATTCATACCTGTCAAACCTTTTTGGATATCCAACCGATTGTCCGCAACGTGAGAAAAATGGGTGGACCGGCGATGCGCATATCAACATAGAAACGGGACTGTATAACTTTGATGCCATTACCGTATACGAAAAATGGATGCAGGATCATAAAGATGAACAGCAATCCAATGGCGTTTTACCTTCCATTATCCCTACCTGGGGTGGGTGGGGCTACGATTGGGGCAATGGTCCCGATTGGACCAGTACCATTGCCATTATCCCTTGGGAGCTCTATCGGTTTTATGGAGATGATAAGGCTTTGCAGATGATGTACGAGCCCATGAAAAAGTATGTAGATTATATTACGTCAATAAGTTACGATGAAGGATTGACCGACTGGGGATTGGGCGATTGGGTTCCGGTAAAATCGGTTACGCCCAAAGAACTCACATCGTCAATTTATTATTATGTAGATGCAAATATATTGGCCAAAACAGCCAAACATTTTGGAAAAGAGAAAGATTACCAGAGGTATGCACAATTGGCCAATAATATTAAAAAGGCCATCAATCAAAAATATTTGGATACAGAAACGGGTATCTATGGAAATGGGTACCAAACCGAGCTAAGCGCACCGCTTTATTGGGGGATTGTCCCGGACTCCTTAAAGCCAAAAGTAGCCAAGCAATTGGCAGAAGCGGTTTTAGAAGCCAAAAATCATATCGATGTCGGTTTGCTGGGCACCAAAACCATTTTAGGGGCATTAAGTCAAAACGGTCATGCCGATCTGGCCTATAAAGTGGCTTCACAGGAAACCTATCCTTCATGGGGATGGTGGATAAAAAACGGTGCCACTACATTATACGAAAATTGGAATATAGATGCCGCCTCTGATATTTCAAAAAACCATATTATGTTCGGGGCAATCAGTGCATGGTTTTATAAATCCCTTGGTGGAATCCTGCCCGATGAAAATGCTCCCGGGTTTAAACATATTATCTTAAAACCAAATATGGTAAGCGGGCTTGAAAATTTTGAAGCCAGATTTCAAGGGCCACAAGGTGAAATACTATCCCGCTGGGAAACGTCCCGGGAAGGAATTGTAAAATATGAGGTTATTATACCCAATAATAGTACGGCTACCCTCTATTTGAATGCCAATAAGGTTGAGTTTAATGATAAAATCTCGGAGAATGCCAATAACTTATATACCAAAGCATTAAATCCTGGACATTATACTTTTTTGATTTATAACAATTAAGGTTGAAATTCTATAACGATGTAAATTCCTTCATGTGGAAGATGATAATTATTCAATATAATTTGTATTAGAATTCTTATTTTTTACGTTTTTTCAGTTATTTTTTAATAATAAGTACTTACCTTTAGTATAGAAAAAATAATTTATCGTTACTTAATAAAGCGTTGATTTTTATGTTTCTGAAGCTTGATATGACAACTTTAAACGAGAAAATTATTTCAATAGGGAAATAGTAAGAATAAAATTTAAGAAGAAGATTAAATATAGAAAACATGAAACGATTGTTATGCCTTATAATGCTAGTTTTGGGTTGCGCAACATATGGTCAAATGAAAGATTTTCCATACAACAACCTTAGTGTTTTTCCCATGGATTCAGCAAATCTTCAGCAGGCAAATACTTTTGAGATGCCCCCATGGAGAGCAAGGCGTTTTAATATCACCGCTGGTTCTTTCTTTCCTATAAACAACACCCAGATTATGGTAGGAAGCAACGAAAGGGATTTTGGAACGACTATTGACCTTGAAGACGATTTGGGTTTTAACGATTTTAGCTATTCTTTTATGGCGAACGGGCAGTGGCGTATTTCCAAAAGATCGCGTTTCGAATTGGAATACTTTTATTTAAACAGAAAATCTACGCATACGCTGGAACGTAAACTGGAATTTAAAGACCATACCTATGAAGTAAATGCCAGGGTTTCCGCTTTTTTTGACGTCAGTATTGTCCGCTTTTTTTATAGCTATGCCTTTGTGGCAAAACCAACCTATGAAATAGGGGCGCTTATTGGGTCGCATGTGATTTTTGGCGATGTGGGCATGCAGGTCGATACGGAAACCGGGAGCGCGGAAGTAAGCGATAATTTTGATTTTACGGCGCCTATCCCCGATATCGGTATTTGGACCGATATTCAGTTGTCCAAAAAATTTGGACTTTATGCCAATGCCAATTATCTATCCTTGACCATCGATAATATTAAAGGTCGGGTATTGAGTACCAATATCTCCCTTTTGTACAATATTCACAACAATATAAGCCTTAAAGCAGGCTACAACAGCCTTAATTTTAGGGTAGATGTTGAAAAAGAGCGCTTGGACGGGTTTTTTAAATGGGGGTACAACGGCCCCATGCTGACCCTAACTTATGCTTTTGGCGAACAGGTAAAAATATAAGTATTGATAGCCTGTAAATTAAATTGATTTCTAATACCTTATAAACCTATTTTGTTTACGAAATCGTTGGCGTGATAAAATGATAAAAAATCAGGCTTATTTTTACTAATATTTAACGGTGAATGGCTTGTCTGTATAAACGACTTTTTTTAGTTTTGGCACCGGATATGAAATTACTACTCAAATTTTTTATATCGCTGTGCGTTATCCTTATAAGTGGTTTTGGCCAGCTGTATGCACATTCTTCTCAGGATGCAGTTGCTTATTCCTCTATCCGAAGCCTTGAAAACTTTACCCATACCAATTATTGTGTACTGCAGGATGCCCACGATCCAAATGCAGTGTCGTTTTCTCCCGGCCTGGAAAAAAGGGACCATAAGATCGAAATTACCGAGAGCGAGGTTACCGAGGAAGAATTGATTTCCTTTAAAAAGGATTCGGAAATTGCCGATTACCTTACTTCCTTATGGCAACTGAATGCTTATAAATATGCTTTTCTCAACAATAGAAAAACTACATTTCTAGATAAGCAGACTTCTTATTTATCATCTTTTAGATGGTATATCGTATTCCGTGTAATCAGAATTTGATTTATAAATTTTTCAAATTGGGCAAATAATTAATTGCCCGATCTTCAATTTTTAATACGTGCATTCCTTTTAAATTGACCAAAAAGGCTTGTGACAGTATTTCTATATACCTATTAATTAAATATTTACAAATTGTAACGCTTTAAAAAAAGCAATTATTATGAAGAAAATTCTCATGGTGATGGGCTTGTGTGCCTTGTTGTGGCATACCGGCTGTACCTCTAAAAAGGAAAAAGGAAACGAGGACCAGACCAAATATTTGGTTACCAATCCCATTAAAATGGACACCTTGATCACAGATGATTACGTGTGCCAGATACAATCCATCAGGCATATCGAGCTACGTGCCCAGGAAAGGGGCTATCTGGAAAAGATATATGTGGACGAAGGCCAGTTTGTAAAAAAGGGCCAATTACTGTTTAAGATCATGCCCAAAATTTATGAAGCTGAAAAGCAAAAAGCCAGTGCCGAGGCCAATTTTGCTGAAATCGAATATCAAAACACCAAGAAATTGGCCGATAGCGATGTAGTGGCCCCCAATGAACTGGCCATGGCCAAGGCCACTTACGATAAGGCCAAGGCAGAACTTGCGCTGGCCGAGGCACATTTACAGTTTACCGAGATCCGTGCACCCTTCGATGGTATTATAGACCGGTTCCATGTGCGACAAGGAAGTTTAGTTGATGAAGGAGAACTGCTTTCAAGTCTTTCGGATAATAGCCAAATGTGGGTATACTACAATGTGCCCGAGGCCGAATATCTTAATTACAAGACCAAGGTGAGCAAGGACAATCCGGTAAAGGTTAATTTATTGATGGCCAATAACCAGTTGTTTAAGCAAACGGGTGAAGTAGGGACCATTGAAGCAGATTTTGACAACGAAACGGGGAACATCCCCTTTAGGGCAACTTTCCCGAATCCCGACGGACTCTTGAGACATGGCGAAACTGGAAGTATTTTAATGAAGGTCCCATACAAGGATGCCATTATAATACCACAAAAGGCAACTTTTGAGGTATTGAGCAAAAAATATGTTTTTGTCATAGGGAAGGACAATAAAATTCAACAAAGGGAAATATCCATAAAAGCAGAATTACCACATTTATTTATTGTAGACAAAGGGTTGTCTGTAAACGATAAAGTATTGCTTGAAGGTATACGAATGGTTAAAAATGGAGAAAAAATTGATTACGAGCTTGAAAAACCGGATAAGGTATTGGCAAGTTTGGATATGTATGCAGAGTAAGTTAACCCATAATATTACAACAAATGTTTAGTAAATTTATAAAAAGACCGGTATTGGCCATTGTCATATCGGTGGTTATTGTATTTGTGGGCTTACTGGCCATAAAACAATTGCCGATCTCTCAATTTCCACAGATAGCACCGACCACGGTCAATGTTTTTATAGCATATCCGGGGGCAAGTGCGGATGTGTTGGTAAAATCGACCTTAATTCCTTTGGAAACCTCCATCAACGGGGTTCAGGGAATGCGTTACATAGCTTCTGATGCTACCAGTGCAGGGGAAGGGACCATGCGTATTATTTTTGAACCCGGAACCGACCCCAACCAAGCGGTGGTAAGGGTTAAGACCCGTGTCGATCAGGTAATGCCCCTGTTGCCGGAACTGGTACAGCGGGAAGGGGTGGTTATCACCCCCGTACAGCCAAGTATGTTAATGTACGTAAACCTGTTCAGTAAGGAAAAAAACAACGACGAAAAGTTCCTTTATAATTATGCATATACCAAAATTGTACCCGAAATACAGCGTATTAAAGGTATAGCTAGTGCCAAAATACTGGGGAGCCGTAAGTATGCCATGAGGGTTTGGTTGAAACCGGACCGGATGAGGGCATACAAAGTCTCTGCCGAAGAAGTATTGGAAGCAATGGACGAACAGAGCATTATAGCCAGACCGGGGCGTCTGGGTAGGAGCTCGGGCAAAAAAGCACAGGCCCTGGAATATGTACTGGTATACAAAGGAAGGTATAACGAACCGGAAGATTATAAAAATATCATCATTAGGGCCAATAAAGACGGAGAGATTTTAAAATTAAAGGATGTCGCCGATGTAGAACTGGG
Source organism: Galbibacter sp. PAP.153 (assembly GCF_037029175.1). Lineage (NCBI taxonomy): Bacteria > Pseudomonadati > Bacteroidota > Flavobacteriia > Flavobacteriales > Flavobacteriaceae > Galbibacter > Galbibacter sp. PAP.153. The sequence continues at coordinate 17,941 of NZ_JAZEUN010000012.1, forward strand.
AAGTGAGTTTTTTGACATCTACTCAAATCTGGACGGGCACCCGTCCGCTTCCATTGTCTTAAAACAAACTTTTGGTAGTAATGGTAGCGATGTTATTAAGGCCGTAAAGGAAAAATTAAAAGACCTCAAAGAAGATTTACCGCCCGGGGTAGACTATCAAATTGGTTATGATGTATCCAACTTCTTGGATGCTTCCATTGAGCAGGTAATACATACCCTCCGCGACGCCTTTATCTTGGTGGCCATTGTGGTATTCCTGTTTTTGGGGGATTGGCGGTCTACCATCATCCCGATTATTGCCGTACCCGTATCCTTGATCGGTACCTTCTTTATCATGCAGCTCTTTGGACTGTCCATAAACCTTATCACGCTCTTTGCGCTGGTACTGGCCATTGGTATTGTGGTAGATAATGCCATTGTGGTCGTTGAAGGGGTTCACGTTAAGATGGAAGAGGAGAACCTTTCGCCATACAAGGCATCATATGCGGTACTGGGCGAAATAGGAGGGGCCATTGTGGCAATTACCCTGGTGATGGTTTCGGTGTTTATACCTATTTCGTTTATGACCGGGCCCGTGGGGGTATTTTACCGCCAGTTTTCCATTACCATGGCAGGGGCCATTATTTTATCGGCGGTCGTGGCACTTACGCTTACCCCGGTACTTTGTGCGATGTTGTTGAAGAACAATCATGGCAAGCCAAAGCGAAAATCGCCCGTTGATAAATTCATAGACTGGTTTAATGGTAAATTCGACAGGCTTACCGGAAAATATGTAAACGTCCTTAAACGAATAGTTAACCGGCGGGTAATTACCTTCGGAATGTTAATAGCATTTTGTGTGGGGATATTTTTCACCAATCAGGTGTTGCCGGCAGGATTTATCCCTAATGAAGACCAAGGGATGATTTATGCAATTATTCAGACCCCTCCGGGAGCAACATTGGAGCGGACCAATGAAGTAGCCCGTAAATTGCAGAAGATTTGCGAGGAAATGGACGGGGTACAATCGGTTTCTTCCCTGGCGGGATATGAGATCATGACCGAAGGTCGGGGATCTAATGCGGGAACCTGCCTTATCAACCTCAAGCCATGGTCCGAGCGCGAGCATAGCGTTCATGAAATTATGGAAGAGCTGGAAGAAGAAACCAAAGACCTTGGTGCGGTTATTGAATATTTCGAACCGCCGGCAGTGCCCGGTTTTGGTTCGTCCGGAGGTTTTTCCATGCGTTTGCTGGATAAAACTAGTTCAACCGATTTTCATGAGTTTGAGAAGGTAAACAACGATTTTATGGATGCCCTTCGCAAGCGTCCAGAAATTACGGGGCTGTTCACCTTTTTTGCAGCCAATTATCCGCAGTACGAACTAAAAATTAATAACAAGGCCGCCATGCAAAAAGGGGTTTCCATAGGAAAAGCCATGGAAAACCTAAATATTCTAATTGGTAGTACCTACGAACAAGGGTTTATTAAATACGGTAGGTTCTTTAAAGTGTATACCCAGGCAGCACCAGAATATAGGGGGATGCCATCCGACCTGGAAAAACTCTATGTTAAAAATGAAGAAGGCGAAATGGTTCCTTATTCTTCTTTTATGACCATGGAAAAGAAATTGGGGCCTAATGAAATCACAAGATATAACCTTTATAATTCTGCCGCCATTAGAGGGCTTCCGGCCAAGGGGTATACCTCTGGGGATGCCATTAATGCCATTAAGGAAGTAGCGGCCGAAACCCTTCCAAGAGGTTACGATATTGCTTGGGAAGGCCTTTCATATGATGAAGCTTCCAGAGGAAACGAATCCATTTATATTTTTGCCGTGGTATTGATATTTGTATACCTGGTACTTGCGGCACAATACGAAAGTTTCCTATTACCGTTGGCCGTTATCCTTTCCTTACCGGTCGGGGTATTTGGTTCCTTCCTGTTGCTTAAGCTCATGGGGCTTTCAAACGATGTGTATGCACAGATCGGTGTTATTATGCTTGTCGGCCTCTTGGGGAAAAATGCGGTATTAATTGTAGAATTTGCCGTTCAAAAGCGCAGACAGGGAGCTTCCATAATAGATGCGGCCGTTGAAGGCGCCAAAGTAAGGTTCAGGCCTATTTTAATGACGTCCTTTGCATTTATTGCCGGATTGATACCATTGGTTATTGCAACGGGAGCAGGTGCAATAGGGAACAGGACCATTGGCGGATCTGCCCTCGGCGGAATGCTTATAGGGACCATCCTAGGGGTAATGGTTATTCCGGGATTATATTTCGTGTTTGCAAAAATGTCGGATGGTCGCGATCTCATTAAAGATGAAAACACAGAGCCTGTTTCAGAGGAGTTCATGAGAATGACCGAAGGTGACAGTAAAATGAAAGCCAGCCTTCGAAAAATAAACAAGCTTTTGAAAAAATTAATGAAAAAATCAGACGATGAATAAAAAAACACGAACTATGTTACAGTGTAAAAAGGCATATTGGGTGGGGATTTTTGCAATAGCGACCCTCTATTCCTGTGCACCGACCTTGGATACTGTACAGGAAGATACAACGGTGGTTCCCGATCAGTATAAAAACCAGTCGGGCGATAGCTTAAATACGGCCCGGATAAAGTGGAGCGAGTATTTTACAGATCCTTATCTGGACACGATTATCGACGTGGCACTGAAAAACAATCAGGAACTCAATATTACCTTACAGGAAATTGAGATAGCCAGAAACGAAATCAGGGCCAAAAAAGGGGAGTACCTGCCTTTTATAGGGTTGACCGGTGCCGCTGGATTTGACAAAAAAGCAAGATATACCAGTCAGGGTGCTAGCGAAGCTACCACCGACATCAGACCCGGGGAAGAAATGCCTGAGCCGCTACCGGATTTTATGGTAGGGGCTTTTGCTTCCTGGGAAGTTGATATCTGGGGAAAGCTTCACGATGCAAAAAAAGCCGCCGTGAGCAGGTACCTATCTACCGTAGAGGGCAAAAACTTTGTGATGACCAACCTGATTGCTGAGATTGCCAACTCGTATTACGAATTATTGGCACTCGATAATCAGTTGGATATTGTGAACAAAAACGTGGAAATCCAAACCAATGCGCTCAAAATCGTAAAGCTGCAAAAACAGGCTGCCCGTGTTACCGAGTTGGCCGTTCGTAAGTTTGAAGCAGAGGTGTTAAAGACCAAGAGCCTTCAGTACGATATCCAGCAAAAAATAACGGAAACCGAAAATAAAATCAATTTTCTGGCCGGTAGGTACCCACAGCACATTGAGAGAAACCCGGTTGCTTTTAACGATTTGGCAATGAAATCCATTAGTACGGGGGTTCCGTCGCAATTGTTGGAAAACCGTCCGGATGTAAAAGCGGCCGAGCTGGAACTTGCAGCCTCCAAGCTGGATGTAAAAGTGGCCAAAAAAAGGTTTTATCCATCGCTTGATATTTCAGCGGGAATAGGTTTTCAGGCCTTTAATCCCAAGTATTTGTTCACGGCACCCGAATCCCTGCTTTATTCTTTGGCCGGAGACATAACGGCCCCTTTGATCAACAGGAGCGAAATTAAGGCCACATATTACAATGCCAATGCCAAACAGATACAGGCGGTTTATAATTATGAAAAGACCATATTGAATGCCTATGTAGAAGTTGCAAACCAGTTGGCCAAGATTGATAATCTAGAAAAGAGTTATGACCTTAAATCACAGGAAGTAGCGGCGCTTACAAAATCCATTGAAATATCCAACGTACTTTTTAAATCGGCAAGGGCAGATTATATGGAAGTATTGATGACGCAACGCGACGCACTTGAATCCAAATTTGAACTGGTAGAGACCAAAATGCAGCAGATGAATGCCATGGTCGATGTTTACCGTGCCCTTGGTGGCGGGTGGAATTAAACGAGAACCCTAATAATGTTCGTAATTTAAAATAGTGGTTAGCAACTTTATCCAATAATTTGGATAATTACCCGAAGCCTTCAAGACTTATTTGTCTTGGAGGCTTTTTTTCTTTAACCATGCATACCACAACATCATTAAACTATGATTGTGATGTTTACTCTTCTATATAGACACATAGTTTGTGCTTTCTTCTACTCATGATACAGTAAATTTAAATTAAAAAATTTCTAACTTAACCTACTGTCTGATTTTTGGGGTGAATCATAGTTCTCCATAGGTCATATCAATAGGTGGCGAAAAATAAATTCTTTTATATTTTATCTTTGCTTATTAGAACAAACAAATAATTGCTATTTTTGTATATCACAACTAACAAAATGGATTTTTTATTTGAACAGTTTCAGCAAAAATTAAAACACACTTCCCTTAATTTTGTCAGATCGGTGATGGAAGAGATCAATTGGAAGGCACGGCTTATAGGAATCAAAGGAGCACGAGGTATTGGAAAGACCACTCTTTTACTGCAATATATCAAATTACATCTTGGCGGAGAACTGAACCGTACCTTATACGTAAGCTTGGATGATATCTGGTTTAACAACCATTCTCTGATTTCCTTGGTACGTGATTTTGAACGCCAAGGAGGGAAATACCTCTTTTTGGATGAAGTCCACAAATATCCCGGATGGGCACAAGAATTGAAAAATATCTATGATAGTTATCCGGAATTGAAAATTGTTTTTACGGGGTCATTGCTTATGGAAATACTGAATGCCCGTGCCGACCTAAGTCGAAGGGCTGTGGTGTACACCATGCAGGGGTTTTCCTTTCGGGAGTATATAGGGGTGGAGACAGGAGCGGTCTTTGATAAGTTATATCTGAATCAAATCATGGAAAACCATTTAGAAGAAGCGCAAAGGATCAATGAAATGATAAAGCCGTTCCAATATTTTAAGCCATACCTTAAACATGGCTATTATCCTTTCTATTTGGAACAGTCCGATCTATATGAAATGCGCCTGGGAGAAGTGGTCAATATGATTCTGGAAATTGAACTACCGTTATTACGGCATGTAGAACTGGCCTATGTGGCCAAGATAAAACAGCTATTGGTGATCATAGCCGAATCGGTTCCCTTTGTTCCCAATGTCAGCAAATTGAGCGATAAAATCGGTATCAACCGGGCCACTTTATTGTCATATCTGCATTATCTAGATGAAATTGGATTGACACAAAACCTGTTTAAAAATACCCAAGGCATCAGTAAGCTACAGAAACCTTCCAAAATATACTTGGATAATACCAACCTAATCTATTTGCTGGCACGGGAAAATGCCAATAAAGGGAATCTACGGGAAACCTTTTTTTCTAACCAATTGGCCTACAGGCATACACTTGGATATACAGAACAGGGAGATTTTATGGTGGATGACAGATTTACTTTTGAAATAGGGAGCAAGGGAAAGAACCAAAAACAAATCCGATTGGTGGAGAACGCATACATAGTAGCCGACGATATTTTGTATGGTTCCCAGAACAAGATTCCGTTATGGATGTTTGGCTTTCTTTATTAACAATAATTTTCTAGCTGATAACTTAAGCGAACAACTTGTTCTTTTAATTCAGGACTGTAATATCGTTTTTTCATGTTTCTAAGATATTTGTTTTATAACAAACAGTCTTAAATTTTATGTCCGAGTAAAGGTAGCAACTCCAGTTGCTTTACATAATATTCTACTATACATAACCAAGGGCCAATGGTCTGATGGCATTTTCCATAAGGTTATCCGAAAGTTTGGATAAACTAAATTATTATCAATCTCCAGAATGCCATCATAAAGATAGAAAACAAAAAAGGCTGCCTCATAAAGCAACCTTTTTGAAAAAATATTAAAAACCTTTTTTTAAAGCTTAACTGATAAACTTAAAATAAGTTGAGATGGCCTGGTATCTATTCTTCCTTCCGGAATATCTGCAAAATCGGCTTCGTTATCGCTAAAACCTCTTTCGTAACGTAGGCCAACACCCAACTTTTCACCAAGGTTTACGCCAACTCCCAGGTTGACACCAACGGTAAAGTCGTTTTCAACATCTTCGAGTTCTACATCTTCCAAATCGGTATCAAGGATATATTGTAAAGAAGGCCCTGCGAACACATGTAAAGGTCCTACTATATTCAACCCGACCAAAAGAGGCATATCCAGTTTGCTCATTTTGAATTTACTGTCATATCCGCCTTCTTCATATTTAGAGTTGGTCTTGGTATATACCAACTCGGGTCGCAAATAAAGTGTTCCCAGATCTAATTTCCCGAAGGCGCCCAAGTGAAAACCAACTTGAGAGTCAGACCCTATATTTCCTATGTCACTGCCTATGGAAGCATCTCCGTTGGAGTTAAAGTTCAAACCTCCTTTAAGTCCAAAACCGGACCCAGATTGTGCAAAACTTGTGAAACCTGCTAATAAACAGATTATTAAAAATGTTTTTTTCATAATTGTTGTTATTTTTTAAGATGTTAATCAGGAGTATAAACTAAAAGTTGACCAGTTTATTTCCTTTTTAACACTTTTGTAACAGCTTTAACAATTGCTTCACTATTTAATCCGTATTTATCCATCAATTGAGCGGGGGTTCCACTTTCTCCAAAAGTATCTTGTGTTGCAACAAATTCCTGTGGTGTAGGATTGTTAACGGCAAGTGTTCTGGCAACGCTTTCCCCAAGGCCGCCAAGATAGTTATGTTCTTCAGCAGTAACCACGCAACCTGTTTTGGCAACAGAGGCTAAAATAGCATCTTCATCCAAAGGTTTTATGGTATGTATGTCAAGAATATCGGCAGAAATACCTTGTTTGGCCAATTCTTCACCGGCCAAGATGGCTTCCCATACCAAATGTCCGGTCGCAATAATGGTTACATCGGTACCGTCGTTAATTTTAACGGCCTTTCCGATTTCAAATTTTTGGTCAGCGGGCGTAAAGTTTGGTACGGCCGGCCTTCCAAAACGTAAGTAAACGGGCCCGTGGTGTTCGGCAATGGCAATGGTCGCAGCTTTTGTCTGGTTAAAATCGCAAGGATTGATAACGGTCATTCCGGGAAGCATCTTCATAAGTCCGATATCTTCCAAAATCTGGTGGGTGGCCCCATCTTCACCAAGGGTAAGCCCTGCGTGGGAAGCGCATATTTTTACGTTTTTATCAGAATAAGCAATAGACTGCCGTATCTGGTCATAAACGCGCCCGGTCGAGAAATTGGCGAAAGTACCGGTAAAAGGTATTTTGCCACCAATGGTCAAACCTGCGGCAATTCCCATCATATTGGCCTCAGCAATTCCTACCTGGAAGAAACGTTCGGGGTTTTCCTTGATAAAATCTGCCATTTTAAGCGAACCTACCAAATCTGCACAAAGTGCCACTACGTTCGGGTTGGTACGTCCCAGTTCTGTTAATCCTGCTCCAAAACCGCTTCGGGTATCTATTTTTTCTGTATATGTGTATTTTTTCATTTTTCTAATTTCTGTGTTTAACAATCAGTTTTCAAACAATGGTTTAGTAATCTCCTAACGTTTCAGGATTTTGTGCCAATGCTTTCTCTAATTGTTCATCGTTAGGGGCTTTCCCGTGCCATGCGTGCGTACCCATCATAAAATCTACACCATGTCCCATAATGGTGTGCAGTAAAATACATACCGGTTTCCCTTTTCCGGTCCTGCTTTTGGCTTCTTTTAGTCCGGCAATTACGGCTTCAAGGTCGTTTCCTTTTTCAATTTCCATGACGTCCCAACCAAAAGCTTCAAATTTAGCTTTCAGATCCCCCATTGGAAGTACATCTTTGGTGGCACCGTCTATTTGTTGGCCGTTAAGGTCTATGGTAGAAATAAGGTTGTCTACTTTATTCCCGGCGGCATACATAATGGCTTCCCAGTTTTGTCCTTCCTGTAATTCACCGTCGCCGTGTAGGCTAAATATGGTATGGTTGTCCTTGTTCAGTTTTTTTGCCAATGCCGCCCCAATGGCAACAGACATTCCCTGCCCTAAAGACCCCGATGCCACACGTATACCTGGAAGGCCCTCGTGCGTTGTAGGGTGCCCTTGCAGGCGTGAATCGATTAGACGGAATGTATTTAGTTCTTTTACCGGGAAATAACCGCGTCTGGCAAGTACGCTGTAAAATACCGGCGATATATGTCCGTTGGATAAGAAAAACAGGTCTTCTCCAATACCATCCATATTGAAGTCTGTTTTAATATCCATGATTTCGTTATAAAGTGCTACAAAAAATTCGGTACAACCTAAAGAACCGCCGGGATGTCCGGAGTTTACGTTGTGTACCATCCTTACAATATCCCTTCTTACTTGGGTAGTCAAATTGTTTAATTGTTGTGTGTCTGGCATTTGTGATTGTTAAATTTAATTATCATAACAAAAATAAACCTTTATAAATCCACAGCAAAGTAATTTTGTACACATATTCGCCATATTTGTTTTAAATGTAAAGGTTTTAAGTGTTATTTATGAAGTTGAAGCTGTTTTGTTGATTATCTTTGCAGATTTAAATTGATAAGTAAGCATAGTAATTGTATGGTAATTGGCCGTTGAAAGAGGTGTTATAACTTTTAACTGAAGCATTTCCAAGCTTGGCCAACAACCAGCACCTAATTGATTAAATGGATTTTAAATTACATACAACCGATGCCGGTAGCAAGGCAAGGGCTGGGGAAATAACAACTGGGCACGGTACCATTGAAACCCCTATTTTTATGCCCGTTGGAACGGTGGCCTCGGTAAAAGGAGTGCATCAAAGGGAGTTAAAAGAAGATATCAACCCGGATATTATCCTGGGGAATACCTATCATTTATACCTACGCCCCAAAACCCCCATTCTTGAAGCGGCAGGCGGATTGCACAAGTTCATGAACTGGGACAGGAATATTTTGACCGACAGTGGTGGGTACCAAGTATATTCCTTGTCTTCAAACAGGAAAATCAAGGAGGAAGGCGTAAAGTTTAAAAGTCATATTGATGGGTCTTATCATGTTTTTACCCCAGAAAACGTTATGGACATTCAGCGCACCATCGGGGCCGATATTATCATGGCCTTTGACGAGTGCACCCCATATCCATGCGATTACAATTATGCCAAGCGTTCCATGCACATGACACACCGTTGGCTGGACAGGTGTATAAACCGTTTTAAGGAAACCCCCGCTAAATACGGGTACGAGCAGGCGCTTTTCCCCATTGTTCAAGGGTCTACTTATAAAGACCTAAGGATGCAGTCGGCAGAATATATTGCCAATGCCGGGGCCGAGGGAAATGCTATCGGTGGCCTGTCGGTCGGGGAACCTGCCGAAGAAATGTATGCCATGACCGAAGTAGTTTGTAATATCTTGCCAGAAGACAAGCCGCGCTATTTAATGGGGGTAGGGACACCCATCAATATTTTGGAAAATATTGCCCTGGGGATTGACATGTTCGACTGCGTTATACCAACAAGAAATGCGAGGAACGGAATGCTCTTTACGGCACATGGTACCATCAACATAAAAAATAAAAAATGGGAAGACGATTTTTCTCCTATTGATGATATGGGCATCACCTATGTAGATACCTATTATACAAAGGCATATCTAAGGCACTTGTTTGCCGCCAATGAATATCTAGGCAAGCAAATTGCCACCATTCATAATCTAGGATTTTATTTATGGTTGGTTCGTGAAGCTAGAAAACATATATTAGCGGGAGATTTTTCCCGGTGGAAAGAAGGTATGGTAAAGCAAATGGACAAACGGCTGTAAGCGTAATTACTGAGCATAAAGTTGTTCGTGAACGGGATGTAATAAAAAAAGAAATAAAAAAATAGGTGAAAATAATAGATTGGTATATATTAAAGAGGTACTTGCTTACCTTTTTTACGATGATTATGCTGTTTATCCCGATAGGCATCATGGTCGATGTATCCGAAAAGGTAGATAAAATGATAGATAACGAGGCACCAACGGCTGCCATTATCTCTTATTATATCGATTTTACCTTTTATTTTGCCAGCTTTTTGTTTCCTATATTTCTTTTCTTGTCCATTATTTGGTTTACTTCCAAACTGGCCAATAATACAGAAGTTATAGCCATTTTAAGCTCGGGCATATCTTTTTGGAGGTTTTTACGGCCTTATTTTATAGGGGCAACCATTATCGCTATCTTTTCCTTTATCATGGGCATGTTTATAGTGCCCGAAGCCAGTGAAGGTTATAACGACTTTAGGATAAAATATTTAAAAGGAGGAAGGGATAAGGGCCGCGAGACCACCAATCTCTTTAACCAGATAAACGACGATGAATATATATATGTGAGCAGTTTTACACCAAGCACAAAGATCGGGTACAACTTCACTTTGGAGCATTTCGATGGAAATACCTTAAAATATAAAATCAAGGCGAGCAATATCCGCTGGATAGACAAAGACAGCATTTATCGTTTAAGTGGTTATATAAAGCGGGGGGTTGGCGAAAACGATGACATTCTTGAAAAGCAGAACAGGCTGGACACGGTTTTCGATTTCGATCTGGACGACCTTACCCCGGTTTCCTATGTTGCCGAAACCAAAAATTTATTCGAACTGAACAGGTTTATTGACGAGCAGCGCAAAAAGGGAGCGCCAAACATCAACACCTATTTGGTGGTTAAATACAAACGCTGGAGCTTGCCTATTTCGGCATTTATATTAACCATTATTGCCGTTTCTGTATCTTCCATGAAGCGAAGGGGCGGTATGGGGGTCAATTTGGCAGTGGGGATTTCCCTGGCCTTTATTTTTATCTTTTTTGATAAGGTTTTCGGCACCATGGCCGAGCAATCGGACTTTTCGCCTTTATTGGCCGTTGCCATTCCTAATATTTTATTTGGTGTTTTGGCCATCTATCTCTTAAACAATGCTAAACGATAAATTAAAAAACTATCTCCATTTACATTTTATAGTATTTATTTGGGGGTTTACCGCAGTGCTCGGCGCGCTCATAACCATAGACGCTATTCCGTTGGTTTGGTTCAGGATGCTGTTGGCCTCCTTTTTTGTATGGCTGTACGTGGCTCTTAACAAGTTCACTTTAAAAGTACCCAAAAAAGCAATTATTACCATGCTTATTGCTGGTTTGGTCATTGCCCTGCACTGGATTACCTTTTTTAAGGCAATAAAAGTCTCCAATGTATCCGTAACTTTGGCCACCATTTCAACGGGCGCTTTTTTTACGGCCGTTCTGGAGCCTATTTTTTACAAGCGGAAAATGATTTGGTACGAAATTGTGTTCGGACTTGTGGTCATTGCCGGTTTGTTTATTATTTTCAATGTAGAAACCCAATACATGCTCGGGATAGGCTTGGCGCTTATTTCGGCATTATTGTCTGCTACATTTTCATTAATCAACGGAAAACTGGCAAAACAGTACCGTCCATCGGTTATTTCATTTTATGAGCTCGGCAGTGGTGTAGGGTTTATTACTTTGTATTTATTGTTCTCCGGAAGTTTTTCTGCTGAATTTTTCAAGCTTTCTGCTTCCGATTGGATGTATTTGTTACTTTTGGCAAGCATCTGTACCGCCTATGCATTTATAGGTTCGGTAAAAGTGATGAAGCTTATAAGTCCATATACCGTTATGTTAACAATAAACATGGAGCCTGTGTACGGAATTGTACTGGCTTTTGTAATTTTGGGGGCATCAGAAAAAATGAGCCACGGTTTTTATATCGGGGCCGTAATAATAATTATGACAGTGGTGGTAAACGGGATTTTAAAAAATTCGTTAAAAAGAAAACGGCCTATCGGGCAGGCTAAATAGTATAAAGTTTTATATTTGTACGCTAATAAATTTTCAAAACAAAACTCATGGAGTATTTAGATTTTGAGTTACCAATTAAAGAGCTTGAAGAACAGCTTGATAAGTGTAAAGTTCTTGGATCGGAAAGCGATATCGACGTTTCCGATACCTGCAAGCAATTGGATAAAAAATTAGAAAAGACCAAAAGAGACATCTATAAAAACCTGACTGCATGGCAGCGGGTTCAATTGTCAAGGCATCCTTCAAGGCCATATACCCTTGATTATATCAAAGCTATTTGTGGCAATACGTTTTTGGAGCTCCACGGCGACAGGAACGTAAAAGACGACAAGGCCATGATTGGCGGATTGGGCAAAATAGGCGATCAGACCTATATGTTCATCGGCCAGCAAAAAGGGTACAATACCAAAACAAGGCAGTACAGGAACTTTGGAATGGCCAACCCCGAAGGATACCGAAAGGCATTACGATTGATGAAAATGGCCGAAAAATTTGGTATTCCCGTGGTATCGTTAATTGATACTCCCGGTGCCTATCCCGGAATTGAAGCCGAAGAAAGGGGGCAGGGAGAAGCCATTGCAAGGAATATTCTGGAAATGACACGCCTTAAAGTGCCTATTATTGTACTTATTATTGGCGAAGGAGCTTCCGGCGGTGCCTTGGGGATAGGAGTAGGAGACCGCGTACTGATGTTGGAGAATACTTGGTATTCTGTAATTTCACCGGAGTCGTGCTCGTCCATACTCTGGAGGAGCTGGGAATATAAAGAACAAGCTGCCGATGCTTTAAAATTAACCGCTACCGACATGAAAAAACTGCACTTGGTGGACGATATTATTAAAGAACCATTGGGCGGTGCCCATTCCGATAGGGAAACAACTTTTAAAACGGTTGAAACTCAAATTGCTTCGGTTTATGAAGAGTTAAAAAAGTTATCCCCAGCCCAGTTGGTAAAAGAACGTATGGATAAATATGCCAACATGGGGGTCTTTAAAGATTAAAACCCCGTGTTTGTTACCTTAATGTTAAGACCGAAGTTTTTGCTTCGGTTTTTTTTACCTTTATTAACAGGAATTAAAAGTTATCAACAGTTAAATTGTTGATGACCAGTTAAAAACCAAAGATACTTTTTAACCGCTTTTCAGGTTACAATTATATACATTCGCATTCATGGAAAAAGTGAACCCAATACATGGAGTTAAAGTTGATAAATCAAATGTCATCCAGCTGGAGAAAGGTAAAATACCTCCGCAAGCCATTGATTTAGAGGAAGCTGTGTTGGGGGCCATGATGATTGATAAAAAAGGGGTGGATGAAGTAATTGACATTTTGCATCCCGATGCGTTCTATAAAGACGGCCATAAATATATTTACGAGGCCGTGGTGCAGTTGTTTGAAACCTCCGAGCCGATAGACTTATTAACAGTTTCGGCCCAATTGAAGAAAAATAAAAGGCTGGAGTCCGTGGGAGGCGATTTTTACCTTATCCAGCTCACCAAAAAAGTATCCTCTTCGGCACATATTGAATTTCATTCCCGAATTATCTTACAAAAGTTTATCCAGCGCAGCCTTATAAAGATTTCAAGTGAAATTATAGAAGATGCCTATGATGAAGGAACCGATGTTTTCGACCTTTTGGACAATGCCGAGGCCAAATTATACGAAGTAACACAAGGAAACATAAAAAAATCTTCTGAAACCGCTCAGAGTTTGGTAATCCAGGCAAAGAAGAAAATTGAAGAAATCTCCAATAAAGAAGGGCTCAGCGGAATCCCGTCAGGGTTTGACAAATTGGATAAACTAACATCCGGTTGGCAGCCCAGTGATTTGATTATCGTGGCGGCCCGTCCGGGGATGGGTAAAACAGCCCTTACCCTTTCCATGGCAAGAAATATTGCCGTAAATTCCAATATCCCCGTTGCTTTCTTTTCGTTGGAAATGTCTTCCGTGCAGTTGATTACCCGTCTGATTTCTTCTGAAACCGGCCTGTCTTCAGAAAAATTGCGTACCGGAAAACTGGAAAAACACGAATGGGAACAGCTCAACGTAAAGGTGAAGTCGCTTGAAACAGCACCACTTTTTATTGACGATACCCCATCGCTTTCTATTTTCGACCTTCGGGCAAAAGCACGCCGATTGGCCTCTCAGTTTGGAATTCGCATGATTATTATTGATTACCTGCAATTAATGACCGCCGGGGGAAGTCAAAAAGGAGGGAACCGTGAACAGGAGATTTCTACCATTTCCAGAAACCTAAAGGCTTTGGCAAAAGAGCTGGACGTGCCCGTTATTGCACTTTCCCAGTTGTCGCGTGCCGTGGAAACCCGAGGCGGAAGTAAGCGACCGCTTTTGTCCGACCTTCGTGAATCTGGGGCGATTGAACAGGATGCCGATATTGTGTCTTTTATATACCGGCCCGAATATTACAAGATCGAGGAATGGGACGATGAAGAAAGAAGCCCGACACAGGGACAGGCAGAATTTATCGTGGCAAAGCACCGTAACGGGGGCTTGGAGAACATCCGACTCAAGTTTATCGGGCAGCTCGGTAAGTTCGACAACCTCGATGATTTTGATTCCCCGTTCGAATTCCAATCAAAAATGAACAAAGGGGAAGAAAATCCATTTATCACCAAAGACCTTCCCAGTGCCGACGAGGCCTTTGGAAGTTCCATGAATGATGATTTTTCCGGTGGGGACGATGATGTGCCGTTCTAGGCAGCATTTGGAAACAAAAACAATATCCGGTATATGATAATATTTTAAAGATTCAATCCATCAATAATTAAACACTTCGGCCAAAGCATATAACAGATGTCCTAAAACATATAGTAAAATATAACTTGCCGTGCTTTTTAATTATGCTATTTTTGATATTCCTATAAAAAAAGCTGCATATAACAAGTGAATATAGAGAATAAATTAATACAAATTGCTATTAAAGCAGCGGTCCGGGCAGGCATGAATATCATGGAGGTCTATAATGGTGCTGATTTTGATGTTTCCCTTAAAGCAGATAATTCCCCAATTACCAAAGCAGATAAACAAGCCAATAAAATTATCACCCAAATTTTGTCGACTACGGGAATTCCCATTATAAGCGAAGAAAACAGTATAATTGACTATAAAATTAGGAAGCATTGGGAACAATGCTGGATTGTTGACCCACTGGATGGGACCAAGGAGTTTGTAAAAAGAAATGGGGAATTTACGGTAAACATAGCCTTGGTAAAGAATCAAAAACCAATACTGGGGGTCGTATATGTCCCGGTGACCAAAGCATTATATTATGGAATAGTTCCAAAAGAGAAGGCATATAAAACCATTCTTGATAATCCATCAGAAGAATTCTTCATTAGTGGTCAAGAATTATCGGGACCCGAAAAAAATTCATCAATAATAAAGATCGTTGGAAGTAGGTCGCATATGTCTTCAGCAACAAAAGGAATCATATCAGCTATAAAAAAGGGATCGAAAAAGGTAGAAATGGTATCCGTTGGGAGTTCGCTGAAATTTTGCCTGTTGGCAGAAGGAAAAGCAACAGTCTACCCAAGGTATTCCCCTACGATGGAATGGGATACGGCTGCTGGACATGCCCTTTGTAGCGCCGTTGGATTACGGGTTTTGAATGCAGAAACCCAAGATCCGTTAAGATATAACAAAAAAGAGCTGATAAATCCGTCATTTATTGTAAATTAAATGCAAGATAAAACCAGAAAGAGACATATAGCCAAAGCTATAACATGGCGCCTGGTAGGGACAATAGATACAATTACATTGTCCTGGATTATTTCCGGAGACCCATTTACAGGGCTTAAAATAGGCCTGGCCGAAGTAGTGACAAAAATGTTTTTGTATTATTTTCATGAGCGTATATGGTTTAAGGCCAATGTCCCCGATAGTAAAAAACGGCATCTATTGAAGACCGTTACCTGGAGGATTTTGGGAACCATTGATACTATGGTGCTGGCATGGATTATCTCCGGTGACCCGTTTACCGGGCTCAAAATTGGTTTTGCAGAAGTGATTACCAAGATGGTCTTGTATTATTTACATGAAAGGACCTGGTACAGAATAAATTTTGGACTGGATAAAAGAAACAATAGTACAACATAAATGGAGAAAAATATATTTCCATATCAATTTAAGGTTACCCAAAAAGACCGGAATAAACTTAACAGGCACAATTCCTTGCTTGTTTGGTTTACGGGATTGTCTGGTTCTGGTAAATCTACCATTGCCGATGCCCTGGAGCAAAAATTGCATTCCCGGGGAATAAAAACAATGGTATTGGATGGAGATAATATTAGGAGTAGTTTATGCAAAGGATTGGATTTCAGTAAAAAAGATCGTTCTGAGAATGTTAGAAGAGTAGCCGAGACAGCCCGCCTGTTGCTCGAATCCGGGGCCGTGGTTTTGGCAAGTTTTGTATCACCCTACAAAAAAGATAGAGAATATGTAGAAAAGACGATAAAACCTAATATATTTGTCGAAGTTTTTGTGAATACGAGCATTGATATTTGTGAAAAGCGAGACCAAAAAGGCTTGTATGAAAAGGCAAAAAGCGGAACATTGGACAGTTTAACGGGTGTGTCCGCGCCTTATGAAAAACCAGAGAAACCAGCGGTTGAAATTACCGAAAAGGACAGTATACAGGAAGCTGTCGAAAAAATATATATAGAAATTAAGGATAAGTTAGAACTCAATTAAGAATGAGTAAGTATTATTTAAATTATTTAGACGAGTTAGAATCGGAGGCCATATATGTACTGCGTGAAGTTTGGGCACAGTTTGACAATCCGGTTATTTTATTTTCCGGTGGGAAGGATTCCATTGTAGTAACACATTTGGCAAAAAAGGCCTTTTATCCGGCAAAAATCCCATTTGCACTGATGCATGTGGATACCGGTCATAATTTTCCTGAAACCATTAAATTTAGGGATGATTTAATAGAGAGTTTGGGCGTACGTTTAATTGTAGGTTCCGTTCAGGAGTCCATTGATCAAGGGCGCGTTGCCGAGGAAAAAGGTAAAAACGCTACCAGGAATGCACTACAGATTACTACATTGCTCGATGCCATTGAGGACAACAAAGTTGATTGTGCAATTGGTGGAGGCCGACGTGATGAAGAAAAAGCAAGGGCAAAAGAGCGTTTCTTTTCACATAGGGACGATTTTGGGCAATGGGATCCAAAAAATCAGCGTCCTGAACTTTGGAACCTTTTTAATGGAAAACATTTTGAAGGGGAGCATTTTAGGGCTTTTCCGATAAGCAATTGGACGGAAATGGATGTTTGGAATTACATTAATCGTGAAAACATACAGATTCCTTCGCTCTACTTTGCGCATGAGCGTAAAGTAGTTTGGAGAAGCAATTCATGGATTCCATATTCCGAATTTTTACAATTGGAAGAAGACGAGGAAGTAGTAACCAAAAAGATCCGTTTTAGGACACTTGGGGATATAACCATTACCGGAGGGATTGAAAGCGAAGCTGATACCGTTTCCAAAATAGCACAGGAGGTTTCGGCAATGCGGCAAACCGAACGGGGAAACCGTTCGGATGATAAGCGTTCTGAAACAGCCATGGAGGATAGAAAAAGACAGGGATATTTTTAAGATTAGATTTAAAGAGAAAAAATGCAGATAGATAACAATCAATTATTAAGATTTACCACTGCCGGAAGTGTAGATGATGGGAAAAGCACCTTGATAGGAAGGTTATTGTTCGATTCCAAATCTATTTTTGAGGATCAGTTGGAGGCTATTGAAAACACCAGTAAAAAGAAAGGACATGAAGGCGTGGACCTAGCGCTCTTTACCGACGGCCTTCGAGATGAAAGGGAGCAAGGGATTACCATTGATGTGGCCTATCGTTATTTTACCACTCCGAAACGGAAATTTATTATAGCCGATACACCGGGGCATATTCAATACACCCGGAACATGATTACGGGGGCCTCCACCGCCAATGCGGCCATTATATTGGTAGATGCACGCCATGGGGTTATTGAACAGACCAAGCGACATGCCTTTATTGCTTCATTGCTTCAAATACCCCATATTATTGTATGCATCAATAAAATGGATTTGGTTGATTTTAAAGAAGAAGTATATAATGATATCATATCGCAATTCGAAGAGTTTTCTTCAAAATTATTGGTAAAAGACGTGCGTTTTATTCCTATCAGTGCTTTATTGGGAGATAACGTAGTAAAACGTTCGGCAAATATGGAATGGTATCAGGGGGCCCCTTTGTTACATACCTTGGAAACCATGCATATCAGCAGTGATATCAACAAAGTGGATGCCCGTTTTCCGGTGCAAACCGTACTCCGCCCACAAAATGAAGAACATAGGGATTATAGGGGGTATGCAGGGAGAATATCAAGCGGGATTTTTAGAAAAGGGGATGAGATTACGGTCATGCCTTCCGGGTTTACTTCCAAGATAAAATCGATCGACACCTTTGAAGAAGAAGTAAACGAGGCCTATGCCCCTATGTCTGTTTCCATTACTTTGGAAGACGATATTGATATCAGCCGTGGCGATATGATCGTGCGTACCAAAAACAAACCGGAATCCTCACAGGATCTGGAAGTAATGCTATGTTGGTTGAACAATGAAGCCGCTAAGCCAAGAACCAAATATGTGGTACGCCATACATCCAATGAACAAATGGCCATGGTAAAAGAAATTATCTATAAAATCGACATCAATACCCTTGGAAGGAGTAGTGAAGACAAAGAAATGGGGATGAATGATATTTGCAAGGTAAAACTGCGCACGACCAAACCATTGCTGTTCGATTCTTATAGGGAAAATCGGATGACGGGAAGTTTGATTTTAATCGACCCAGCAACCAACCAGACCGTAGCCGCCGGGATGATTGTGTAAGTTATGAAGATTATCAAGTGTTTAGCTTGATTGTATAAAACAATGAAAGAGCAGAAAAGTTTATGAGGGATTCCCATACTTTTCTGTTCTTTTCTTTTATAGAAAGCCCAAAGCTTTTGTTAACACTTTCATGAATTTCGTTTAGAAAACCTATTTTTACGTATTATTGAAAAATACGGATCCTTTATCAACTAAATTGGGTACAACAACCGTATTTACATAATAAGGTTTCAAAATAAAATTTTCAAAAGTTGAATTTACATACATGAAAGAAAAATATAAAATTGCCATAGTAGGTCTTGGGTATGTAGGGTTGCCCTTGGCCGTTGAATTTGCCATTAAAGGTTTTTCGGTAATCGGTTTTGATATCAATCAAAAAAGGGTTTCCGAGCTTAAACAGGGAAAGGATGTAACCGATGAAGTAAATAATGACGAGCTACAAATAGCAGAAAGTTTGGTGTTCAGTTCAGATGAAAACGATCTAACCGATTGCAATGTATACATAATTACTGTACCGACCCCTGTGGATGATTTTAAACAGCCGGATTTGCGCCCCTTAATTTCTGCGAGCACCACTGTAGGGAATCACCTTAAAAAAGGTGATATAGTCGTGTACGAATCCACTACCTATCCCGGATGTACCGAAGAAGATTGTGTGCCTGTATTGGAATCTTCAAGTGGATTAACTTTTAACAAGGATTTTTTCTGCGGATATTCCCCGGAACGTATCAACCCGGGCGATAAACAAAGAAGGCTTAGGAACATTATGAAGGTAACTTCCGGAAGTACCCCGGAAATCGCCGAGGAAGTCGATAAACTATATGGAGCCATCATAGAAGCAGGAACACATAAGGCATCGAGCATAAAAGTAGCCGAAGCCTCCAAGATTATTGAAAACACACAGCGCGATATCAATATTTCCTTGGTAAACGAGCTAGCCCTTATTTTTGATAGGATTGGCGTGGATACCGTTGAAGTATTGGAAGCCGCAGGGACCAAATGGAATTTTTTGCCATTCCGGCCGGGATTGGTTGGCGGACATTGCATCGGGGTAGATCCGTATTACTTGACCCATAAAGCTGAGCATTTGGGATATCATCCGCAGGTGATTTTATCGGGAAGGCGTATTAACAACGATATGGGCGTTTTTATAGCCAATAAAATTGTAAAATTGATGGTGAAAGACCAGCTTCCGGTTAAAAATGCCAGAGCCTTGGTTTTAGGGATAACTTTCAAGGAAAACTGTCCGGACGTAAGAAATTCGAGGGTCATCGATGTTATTGAAGAACTGGAAGGTTTCGGACTCGATGTGGATACATACGATCCCTATGCCGACAAGGAAGAAGTTAAAAAGTATTACGATGTTGATTTGATTGATGAAATAACCGACAGGTACGAAACCATTGTACTTGCGGTTGGACATAAAGAGTTTGCCGATTTGGATTTCGATACGCTAAAATCTGGTCCGCGGACCATTATTTATGATGTGAAAAGCTTTCTTCCGAAGAAAATAGTGACCGCAAGATTATAAGAAGAACGTAAGTGAGCGTAGAAAAACATACCAAAAAAATATTAATAACCGGAGGAGCCGGCTTTATCGGTTCCCATGTGGTTCGATTGTTTGTAAATACATATCCCGATTATCAAATTGTCAATTTAGACGCATTGACATACGCAGGCAACCTGGAGAATTTAAAGGATGTTGAAGGTAAACCAAACTACACATTTGTAAAAGGAGATATTACCCATGCCGACTTTATCTATAATTTATTTGATAAATACCAGTTTGATGGGGTTATCCATTTGGCGGCCGAAAGTCATGTAGATCGCTCCATAACCGATCCATTAGCGTTTGTAAAAACAAATGTTATTGGCACGATGAATTTGTTGAATGCAGCTAAAAAACTTTGGTTGGATACGCATCAGGATAGCCGGGAAGGGGCTCGTTTTTATCATATCAGCACCGATGAAGTATATGGATCTCTGGGCGAAAGCGGACTGTTTACAGAAGAAACTTCATACGATCCAAACTCTCCCTATTCAGCATCCAAAGCAAGCTCCGATCATTTTGTCAGGGCTTACGGGGAGACTTATGGATTGCCATATGTTATCAGTAACTGCTCGAATAATTATGGTCCGAATCACTTTCCGGAGAAATTAATCCCATTATTCATCAATAATATTATCAAGAAAAAAAACCTACCCGTGTATGGTGATGGAAATTACACACGGGATTGGCTCTATGTTATCGATCATGCAAAAGCAATAGATTTAATTTTTCATAGAGGTAAGAACGGAGAAACCTATAATATTGGAGGATTTAACGAGTGGAAGAATATTGATTTGGTGAAGATTTTATGTAAATTGATGGATAAAAAATTAAAAAGAGCAGAAGGTGAATCGGAAAGATTAATCACCTATGTAAAAGACAGGCCAGGACATGATTTACGTTATGCCATAGATGCCACTAAAATCAATAAAGAATTGGGCTGGAAGCCATCGGTAACCTTTGAGGAAGGGTTGGAGAGAACTATTGATTGGTATTTGGGGAATCAACAGTGGTTGGAAAATATTACGACGGGGGATTATATAAATTACTATAAGAAACAATATAAATAGTAGTGTTTTTCTATATATATGATATATAAATAAGCTTAAAGTTAAAAAAAATGAAAGGAATCATACTTGCGGGCGGATCGGGAACAAGGTTACATCCATTAACATTGGCGGTAAGCAAACAATTAATGCCCGTGTATGACAAACCTATGATTTATTACCCGCTTTCAACATTGATGAGTGCTGGGATAAGGGAAATTTTAATTATTTCTACCCCAAAGGACTTGTCCTTGTTTAAAGAATTGTTGGGAAATGGTGAAAAATATGGTTGTAAATTTGAGTATGCCACACAAGAACACCCGAACGGATTGGCAGAGGCCTTTATTATAGGGGCTGATTTTATAGGAATTGATAAAGTAGCATTGATTTTGGGGGACAATATATTTTACGGAACAGGTTTCGATAAATTATTGCAGGAGAATGTTGACCCGGATGGAGGAATTGTATATGCATATCATGTTCACGACCCAGAACGCTATGGGGTCGTGGAGTTTGATAAAAACAATCAAGCGATATGCATTGAAGAAAAACCACTAGAACCTAAATCCAATTATGTAATACCAGGCATTTACTTTTATGATAATGATGTGGTTGAAATAGCAAAAAATATAAAACCCAGTAAACGTGGTGAGCTGGAAATAACAGATGTTAACAAGGTATATTTAGAAAAAGGAAGGTTAAAAGTAAGTGTAATGGACCGTGGGACTGCATGGCTGGATACTGGAACATTTCAATCTTTAATGCAGGCATCGCAATTTGTAGAAGTAATAGAAGAAAGACAAGGGTTAAAAGTAGGTTCTATTGAAGCTACAGCTTTTGAAATGGGTTATATAGATAAAGAACAGTTTAGAGCTTTGGCAGAACCATTGGTAAAAAGTGGTTATGGCAAAAAATTGTTGAGTATGTTGAAGTGATGTTGAAAGATTCATGGTTATTTCAGATTCCTTTAGAGGCGGAAATCTCAAGAGGCGACAATTCAATAACTAAAAACAAATAGCGCCATAACTTCATAACAGATAAAAGAGTAAATGAAAATAAAAGAAACCAAATTAAAAGGTTGTTTTGTGATAGAACCACAAGTTTTTTACGATGATAGAGGTTATTTTTATGAAAGTTTTCATCAGAAAAAATTTGAACAAGTAATAGGAGAAGCGATAAACTTTGTTCAGGATAATCAGTCTTTTTCTAGAAAAGGTGTATTGAGAGGGATTCATTTTCAAAAAGGCGAATATGCACAGGCTAAATTAGTAAGAGTATTACAGGGAAAAGTATTGGATGTTGTTGTAGATTTAAGAAAAGATTCTGAAACCTTTGGGCAATACGAAACAATAGAATTATCTGCAGATAATAAAAAGCAGCTATTTGTTCCGAGAGGTTTTGGTCATGGTTTTATTACTTTGAGTGAAACTTCAGAATTTGCGTATAAATGTGATGCTCCATATCATAAAGAATCGGAAGGCGGAATTGTATTCAATGATAAAACTTTAAAAATAAATTGGAAATTTCCTAAATCAGAAATTATTGTTTCAGAAAAAGATAAAGAATTACCTCCCTTAGAAGAGCCATTTTAGCTGCTCCCAGTCGTCATCCTGGGCTTTTCGAAGGATGATTGAGTTATAACAATAAGTAAAAAATGAAGAAGAGTATGTCAATACCCAATACCCAACATCCAATTACTGTTCTTGTTACTGGAGCTAATGGTCAGCTAGGACTTACTATTCAGAAATACAAAGGCGATTACGAAAATGTGGTATTTATTTTTTGTTTATCAAAAGAACTGAATATAACAAAAAAGATTTCTATAAAAAGTGCTTTTGGAAAATACAATCCAGATTACTGTATTAACTGTGCAGCCTATACCAATGTAGAGAAGGCAGAGGAAGAACCCGAACAAGCATTAGAAGTAAATGCAGAAGGTGTTAAGAAATTAGCTGAGGTTTGTAAGGAATATGGAACAACCTTAATTCATATCTCAACCGATTATGTGTTTGATGGCGAAAAAGGAACACCATATACAGTAAATGATGAACCAAACCCCATTAATGAATATGGAAAATCAAAATTGCAAGGGGAAAAATATATTCAAGAAATAACAGAAAACTATTTTATTGTAAGAACTTCCTGGCTATACAGTAAAGAATTTGGTAAGAATTTTTACAGAACCATTTTACAAAAAGTCCAAACAGAAAAGGAGCTTCGAGTAATAGATAGTCAAACCGGATGTCCAACAGATACAGAAAACTTAGCTACATATATTATGAGCTTAATAGTAAGTAATGATAAAGGCTACGGGATACGTCATTTTTCTGGTAAAAAGGAGATGACTTGGTATGAGTTTGCTGTAGATATTTTAAAGGATAATGAAATTAAAAAAGATTTAAAAATAGTAAGTGATAATAGCTATAAGATGAAAGCAAAAAGACCTGTATATAGTGTGTTGAAGTGAATTTGATAAATTATAACCATTTCGAATTCCGTCATTAGTTGCGGATGAAAAATCTTTCTCTTACTAGGAGAGTTAAAATTAACAAACTGTATCTGAAAAATAATTAAAATGCATGGTATTTCAAAACTGCTTTTTTAACTGAAGACTCTAATAATATAGCATTGTAACAACACAAATAATAGCTTATAGTAATAAGTCTAAAAAGGCTTGGTGAAATGTAGGATTATTGTATTTTTGTGCGAAGTGTAAAAGAAATCTTAAAAAGTTTAATGAAAATAAGTAAAATTTGTTGTATCGGTGCAGGTTATGTAGGAGGTCCTACAATGGCAGTTATAGCACAAAAGTGTCCAGAGATTAAAGTGACTGTTGTGGATATTAATGAGCAACGTATAACGGATTGGAATAGTGATAATTTAAATAAATTGCCAGTTTTTGAACCTGGATTAGATAAAGTAGTTGAAGAAGCACGAGGAAGAAACCTCTTTTTCTCTATAAATGTTGATAAAGCAATTGAAGAGGCAGAAATGATTTTTATTTCTGTCAATACTCCTACGAAGACTTATGGGAAGGGGAAGGACATGGCAGCAGATTTGAAGTATATAGAACTTTGTGCTAGACAGATAGCGAAAGTGGCTAAAACTGATAAAATAGTAGTTGAGAAATCAACACTTCCAGTTAGAACGGCTCAAGCTATAAAGAGTATATTGTCTCAAACCGGTAAAGGGGTAAATTTTCAAATACTATCAAACCCTGAATTTTTAGCTGAAGGAACTGCAATACAAGATTTATTAAATCCTGATAGAATTTTAATTGGAGGAGAACTGAATGAAAAAGGGATAGAAGCAATAAATGCATTAGTTAATATTTATGCTAGTTGGGTTTCAAAAGATAAAATATTAACTACTAACGTATGGTCATCTGAGCTTTCTAAATTGGTAGCAAATGCTTTTTTAGCACAAAGAGTGTCTTCCATTAATTCTATTTCTGAATTATGTGAAAGTACAGGAGCAGACGTTAGAGAGGTGTCAAGAGCAGTGGGTATGGATAGTAGAATTGGATCGAAATTCTTAAATGCATCTGTGGGCTTTGGTGGTTCTTGTTTTCAAAAGGATATTCTTAATTTAGTTTATATTGCTAAAAGTTATGGGTTAAATGAGGTGGCTGATTATTGGGAACAAGTAATTTTAATGAATAATCATCAAAAAAGTAGATTTGCATCTAAAATACTATCAACATTATATAATACGGTATCTGGTAAGAAAATAGCTATGTTAGGTTGGGCTTTTAAAAAGGATACGAATGATACAAGGGAGTCAGCAGCTATATATGTAGCAGATCAATTATTGGAAGAAAAAGCTAACATAGCGGTTTATGATCCGAAAGTTGAATCGAATAGGATTTATGCCGATTTAAATTATTTAAATAGTAGAAGTGAAGATGAAAATTCTTTATTAGTACAGGTACATAATAATTCATATGAAGCATGCAAAGATGCACATGCAATTGCTATTATGACTGAGTGGGATGAATTTAAAGATTGTGATTGGCAAAGAATTTATGATAACATGCTTAAACCAGCTTTTATTTTTGACGGGAGATTTTTATTAGATAGGGAGGAGCTAAAAAAAATTGGATTTAAGTCTTTTTCAATAGGGATATAAATTAAAGGAACTAAATGTCTCGTATGAAGAAAAATTTAATCATTTTTGGAACCCGACCAGAAGCTATTAAAATGGCACCTTTGGTGAAGGAGTTTCAAAAAAATAGTGATAGTTTTGAGACTAGAGTCTGTATAACAGCTCAACATAGGGAAATGTTGGATCAGGTACTTGAATTTTTTGAGATTCAACCAGATTATGACTTAGATTTAATGAAGCCCAATCAGAACTTATATTCACTAACTTCGGATATTATTACTAGTCTAAAAGTAATTTTAGAAGATTTTCAACCGGATTATGTCTATGTCCATGGGGATACCACGACTACCATGGCCTCAAGTATTGCTTCGTTTTATTCAGGGGCAAAAGTTTGCCATGTGGAAGCAGGATTAAGGACTTTCAATATGCAGTCTCCTTTTCCAGAGGAAATGAACCGATGTGTTACCGGCATGATTTCAAATTATCATTTTTCTCCAACGGAAACATCAAAAGAAAATTTGTTAAAAGAAAACAAGGCTGAAAAATCGATTTTAATAACGGGAAATACTGTGATAGATGCATTGTTTTTTAGTGTTGAAAAGATTAAATCGGTTGGATTTATGGATGATGAAGTTAAAAAGCTTGGAGAAACAATCGACCTTGAGAAGAAGCTGGTCTTAGTTACGGGTCACCGGAGGGAAAATCATGGGCAAGGATTTTTAAATATATGCAAGGCTTTAAGAGCAATAGCGGAACAGAATCCCGATATTCAGATTGTTTATCCGGTACATCTAAACCCGAATGTGCAAAAACCGGTATATGAATTACTTTCCGGGATTCCTAATGTAAAATTAATTGATCCCCTTTCGTATCCCGCTTTTGTGTGGTTAATGGAAAAATCTTATTTAATAATAACAGACAGTGGAGGGGTGCAGGAAGAAGCACCGGGTCTGGGCAAACCTGTGTTAGTGATGCGAGACACTACGGAACGTCCTGAGGCTGTGGAGGCAGGTACAGTATTATTGGTGGGCACGAATAGCCATAAAATAATCCAGGAAACAACTTCGTTATTAAAGAATGAAGATGTGTATAATAAAATGAGTAATCTGCATAACCCCTATGGGGACGGTAAAGCATGCAAAAGAATTGTAGATTTTATAAAAGAAATTTCAAATGGATAAGCCAGAAGTTGTAATGGTAGGCCTTGGGTATATTGGATTGCCAACAGCAGCATTAATTGCCCAAAACAAAACTTATGTACATGGAGTTGACATAAATCCGCAAGTAGTGGAAACAATCAATGCCGGAAAAATACATATTATAGAACCGGAATTAGATGATGCAGTTGCCCAAGCCGTTAAAGGAGGCTTTTTAAAAGCATCAACACAACCAGTAGGAGCAAATACATATTTAATTGTTGTTCCAACGCCATTTAAAAATAAAAACGAACCCGATATATCTTTTGTGGAAGCGGCTACCGAAGCTGTTATACCTTTGTTGAAGGAAGGTGATTTGTATATTATAGAGTCAACCTCCCCAATCGGAACTACAGAAAAAATGATGCAATTAATTTATTCTGAACGCCCCGAACTAGAAGAGAAATTATATATTGCATATTGTCCCGAAAGAGTATTGCCAGGAAATGTGATGCACGAACTAGTTTACAACGATCGAGTGATTGGAGGAGTTGATGAAAAATCCACTCAAAAAGCGATAGCTTTTTATCGCCAATTTATAAAAGGAGATTTACACAAAACCAATGCCCGCACTGCAGAAATGTGTAAATTAGTAGAAAATTCGTCAAGAGATGTGCAAATAGCATTTGCTAATGAATTGTCGTTAATCTGTGACAAAGCAGATATTAATGTTTGGGAGTTAATCAATTTGGCAAATAAACACCCAAGAGTGAACATTTTGCAGCCAGGATGTGGAGTAGGAGGTCATTGCATAGCTGTAGACCCATATTTTATTGTAGCAGATTATCCTATGGAATCACAGATTATAGGGAAGGCTAGAGAAATTAATAATTATAAATCGTTTTGGTGTGCCGAAAAGATACAAACCGCTAAATTGGGGTTTGAATTGGAGCATGGAAGAAAACCAAATATAGCTTTAATGGGCTTAGCATTTAAACCAAATATTGATGATTTAAGAGAGTCACCTGCCAAATATATAGCGCAAAAAGTATTGCAGAATGCCAATAATGAAGAATATTTTATTGTTGAGCCTAATATTAAAGAGCATAAGGTTTTTAAATTGACCGATTATAAAAAAGCAGTAAGTAGAGCTGATATAATAGCATTTTTGGTAGCTCATGATGAGTTTAAGGGATTGACTTTATCAAATGATAAAATTGTGTTGGATTTTTGTGGTATTGAAAAAAAAATATGAATTAATTATTTAAAAAAATATAAATGGATGATAAAAAATATAAAATTGCTATAATTGGACTGGGCTATGTGGGCTTACCCTTGGCGGTTGAATTTGCGAAAAATCAATTTGATGTAATCGGTTTTGATATAAATCCATTGAGAATAGAACAATTAAATAGTAATAGGGATATAACAGAGGAAGTCTCTTTAGATGATTTATCCGAAGTTTCAAATAAATTAGCTTATAGTAATGTTGAATCAGATTTAAAAAATAGTAATATCTATATAATTACTGTTCCTACACCTATAGATAAATACAAACAACCAGATCTTCGTCCAATAGTGTCAGCAACAGAATTAGTTGGTAAATATTTAAAAAAATCGGATATTGTTATTTATGAATCTACTGTATATCCTGGTTGTACAGAAGAGGAATGTGTGCCAATATTAGAATCAGTTAGTGGACTGATATTTAATGAAGATTTTTATTGTGGATATTCTCCTGAAAGAATTAATCCTGGCGATAAAAAAAGGCGACTTTATGATATAGTTAAAGTCACTTCAGGGAGTACTCCTAAAGTTGCTAATATTATTGATGAGTTGTATAACTCAATTATAAAGGCAGGAACGTATAAAGCTCCAAGTATAAAAGTTGCAGAAGCCTCTAAAGTTATAGAGAATACTCAGCGAGATTTGAATATCTCACTAGTAAATGAATTAGCACTGATATTCAATCGGATGAATATAGATACATTAGAAGTTCTTATGGCTGCTGGGAGTAAGTGGAATTTTCTTCCCTTTAGACCGGGATTAGTAGGAGGTCACTGTATCGGAGTGGATCCTTATTATTTAACTCATAAAGCAGAGAGTTTAGGGTATCATCCTCAAGTAATTTTAGCGGGAAGAAGAATAAATGATAATATGAGTGTTATGATAGCTAATGAAGTTTTAAAACTAATGGTGAAAAGTGAATTGAAAATAAAGCAAGCTAGAGTTTTAATTTTAGGTATAACATTCAAGGAAAATTGCCCAGATGTAAGGAATACTAAAGTTGTAGACGTTTTCAATGAACTAAAAAGTTTTGGGTTAGATGTTGACATATATGATCCATATGCAGATAGAAATGATGTTAATAAATATTATCATATTAAATTATTAAACAAAATAACAACTAAATATGAAGCAATTATTTTAGCGGTAGGTCATAAAGAGTTTGAATTACTTGATTTAGATACTTTGAAACTTACAGCTAATTCAATCGTATATGATATTAAAGGTTTTTTTCCGAAAACTAAGGTCACGAAAAGACTATAATAATGAAATCAAAAATTGAAAATAAAAGAATTTTAGTTACAGGTGGAGCTGGCTTCATTGGTTCAAATATAGTGGAACAATTATTACAACAAAATAATGAAGTAGTGTGTTTAGATAATTTTTCTACAGGAAAGTATGAAAATATATCGCTATTTAATGAAAATAATCGTTTTCGCTTAGTGGTAGGCGATATTAGAGATTATTCGATTTGTATAAGTGCGGTTGATGGTATTGATTATGTGTTACATCAAGCAGCATTGGGTTCTGTGCCTAGGTCAATTAATGATCCAATAACAACTAATGAAGTGAATGTATCTGGATTCTTAAATATGCTAAATGCTTCAAAAGAAGCTAAAGTTAAAAGATTTGTTTATGCTGCTTCCTCATCTACGTATGGAGATCATCCAAGTTTGCCTAAAATCGAAGAGATTATTGGTAATCCATTATCACCATATGCAGTAACAAAATATGTTAATGAATTATATGCAAAGGTTTTTTCTAATATATATGAATTAGAGACCATTGGTTTGCGTTATTTTAATGTATTTGGTAGAAGACAAGATTCTAAAGGTTCTTATGCTGCTGTAATTCCAAAGTTTATTGAATCGTTAATTGACTTAAAAAGTCCTATTATTAATGGCTCTGGTGAACATTCCAGGGACTTCACTTACATCGATAATGTAGTTCAAATAAATCAGCTAGCCGCCTTATCTAAAACGAAGGAATCATTAAATACAGTTTATAACGTAGGTTGCGAAGAAAGCATAAGTTTAAATAAAATGTATGTGACTTTACGTGAATTATTATCTTTTTATGATGAAAGAATAAGCGAAGTCAAACCTGTTTATGGTCCTGAACGCAAAGGAGATGTTAAGCATTCACTTGCAGATATTTCAAAAGCTAAAAAAATGTTAGGATATAATCCATATTACAAATTTGAAGATGGTATTACTGAGTCCGTAAATTGGTATTGGGAGAATTTGAAAGTAAGACGATGAAATATGTAATTTATCGAGATTGGAATGTTTGATAGGATTTTTAAATCTGAGTTCGGAAAAAACGTTATAACTTTAATGAGTGGAACCCTGATTGGTCAAGCCATTCCTTTTATAGCAACCTTTATTTTAACACGTATTTTTACTCCCGAAGACTTTGGAGTATTTGCTATATATTTCTCATTAGTTAATATTTTAGGTACAATTTCTACGGGTAGATATGAGATGGCTATATTACTTCCAAAATCCGATTTGGTAGCATTTGATTTAGTAAAAATTTCTTTAGTTTTATCGTTATTATTTAGCAGTTTATGTTTTATTGTAATATTAATTTTACAGAATTTTTTAAAAGTATTTATTTTAAATACTGAGTTGATTAAGTATCTATATTACCTCCCTTTAAGTATTTTTGGATTTGCTGCTTATAAGGTGTATACTGTCTGGTATACACGAGTCAGACAGTATAAAAAAATATCTTTAAGTATAATTGTCAAGAGTTTATCTGGGGTTTTTTTTAATATTATCATAGGGTATTTTTTTGGATTAATAGGGTTATTTTTAGGAAATATTATAAGTTCATTATTTGCCGTTTTTATAATTAGAAGAAATTTTTTTTCTGATCTTTCTTTAAAATATGATAGGAGTAGAAAATTACTATCTTTATACTATAAGTTTCCCTTATATGATATACCAACATCTTTTGTTTACACCTTATCCAAGCATGGAATAGTATTACTGATTAATAAAGGATTTTCATCTGTTATTACCGGCTTATATTCGATGACCGAAAGGTTATTAATTTCACCTAGCCAAGTTTTTGTTGGCTCTTATATTCAAGTTTATAATCAGCAGATAACAGAAAAATATAATTTAAACCATAATATCAATAGTTTTGTTATAAAGAATATTGTTAAAATATCTAAGGTTTTAGGCATACCCTATGTGATTTGTGTGTATAGTTCATTCTATTTTATACCTTTTGTTTTAGGTGATAATTGGAGTGAATTATATAAGTATATATATATATTATCTCCCCTTATATTTTTCTCGATGGTTTTGAATCCATTGGGATATATATTAAAAATTCTTGACAAACAAAATGTTTCATTTATTCAACATTTAGTTTTAACTGTAGTAAAATTGGGTTGTCTTTTTATCTTTGGTTTTTTGCTTAAATTTTCAATTCTTAATGTATTAATGATTTATGTTATATCTTCATTAATTGTTTTGATGTATAATGCTAATATAATATTTAGATTATTGTTTATGAGTTCAACTAATAAATTAATGGTTTTTTGTATTGGCTGTATATGTATATTATTAACAATATTTAATTATTATTTAATATGTCAATAATTAGAAATAAAATTAAAACATTTGAAATTTTATTTTATAATCGCTTATGCATGTTGATGCCAAATTATCCGGAGCACAGAGTGATTTATTGTTTTTTTGAAGGAATTAGGCAATTTGCTTGGAAAAGAATGTTTCTTTCATATGGAAACAAATCTTACATAAGGAGTGGAACCAACATAGTCGGTCATCAAAACATAACCATAGGAGATAATTGTTTGATAGGTCCTAACTCAATTATTAATGGAGCTAACAAAATTTTTATTGGAGATGATTTTTTATCTGGACCTCAATTAATTATATATACGTCTGAACATGGCTTGACGAATGGATCAATTCCTTTTAGAAGTCAAAAATCAAAATCTAAAGAAATTAAAATAGGAAACAATGTATACATCGGAGCAAGAGTTACAATCTTAAAAGGGGTTATTATAGGAAATAACGTTATTATTGCGACAGGAAGTGTAGTAAATAAAAATATTCCATCTAATCAAGTATGGGGCGGGGTACCTGCGAAAAAATTGAAATGTTTTTGATAATATTAATTTTTAATGAAAATACTTATTCAAAAAGATGATATTAAGTCCAAAATGTGGGGTAATGAATTGAGAAGTATGGGAGTATCTGTTCATACTCTTCGTGGCTCTCCGATAAATTGGATATTCTTTTATATGAAAGAACTTTCTAAAGATAAGCCTAGTGCGATAATTTTTAGATATTTAAATGACTATCCAGAATTTTATAAGACTATATTACGATTTTTTTCTGAAATCATAACAATGCTTTTAGCAAAATTATTAGGTACTAAAATAATTTGGATATGTCATAATATAGATAGAGAAACAGATGTGCATTATAAATATATTTCTGAAATTAGAAGATTCCTTATTAAGAAATTTGCAAGAACTATTTTTGTAATGGATTCTTTACTTGTAAATAGTGCCAAAGATCAACTAAAGAGCTCTTCAATTGATTTTATTACATTTGGAACGATTGAAAAGAAAATAGATATAGAGCTTATTAATAAAATCAATCAATATATTAGAAGTCATTCGAATAATACTATTTTTGGTCTTACAATTGGATCTATTAATTATAAAACAATTCATTTTAAAAAGATACCAATGTTGATTGAGTCTGCTAAAAAAAATGGATTCGATTTAAAAATGATAGTTTGCGGTCCTATAGAAAATTATTTAAATAAACATGAGTCAATAATTCTGGAGTATATGAAAAACAGTGAAAATGTATATTTTATAAATGGTTATGTTAATCTTGATGAAAGGCTATTAGAAAGAATATCTTTTGTTTTCAAATCAAATCTTGATTTGTCCGTGCCTTTAAGTTATTATAGTACTGTTTCAGCAAGAATACCAATAATTGCTATTGATGGTACTTTTTCTGCAAAATTAGTTTCAACCTATAAAATAGGCACTACAATCACTGAAGACTTTTCTAATATTCAAGCTGTTTTTAATAATATTAATTCTGAAAAGTTTTTATTTGATGATTTCTTATTAAATCATAATTGGAAAATTGGAGCGGAAAAAATAAGAGATATAATTAAGAAAGATGATTAATAGAAGTTATTTTTTTTCATTTATGATAGGGGTCATTTATGTCTTATTTACATTTGAGGCCCAGATTTTTTTTAGCTTCCTTACTACTACCAGAATAGCTACTTTAATTGTTAGTATTTTATTTATTGACTCTATTATAATGAAAAGGAATATTAAGATTTCAAGATTATATCTTCCTATTATTTTGTTTTTTATAATACTAATTATTTGGGCGGTACTGAATTTAATAATTCATTTTGTTATTGGTGGGGGGACTGAAATAAAATCATTAATAACTATCATTTTAATTACTTTAAACATCCTCATGTTGGCTACTATTTTTGAAAATAATAAGATAGAGTACAATATAGTTATAGATGTTATTTGGGTTTTGGGATTGATTACCACTATATCTGTTTTATTTTTTTTAATAAGTAATGCAAATTTTAATTTATTAGATTCTAACACTAGAATAAGTATAGTTAAAAATTATTTTAATTCTAATTTGGTATCGGGAACTAGTCGTTTTTTTTATGGATTAATAGCTTTGAATATTTTTTCAGTGGCCTATGCTTTAAGTTATATGAAATCGAATTTTTTTATAAAAAAATTATCTTTATTAAATATTTTCATGATTTTAATAATGTTAATTATTTCAAACAGTAGACAGAATTTACTTTTTTTATTGTTTTTATTACTCATCCCTAAAATTTTATCATATCAGTTAAGAACTATTATCCAGACTTTTTTTAAGGTTTTAGGAGCTATTTTTTTATTTATTGCGATAATATCATTTTCAACTAATTTCATTAATGTTTTTAAAAAGAAATACATTGAAAGGACATCAAAACAACTAGAAGAGGGAAGCGAACGTACAATTACATATCAAAATGCTATAAACGATATACAAGCTAATCCAATATTTGGTATGGGTATGGGAGAATTTGAAAAGCAACATTCTATAACTACACATAATGGCTATTTATGGATTGGAACCGAACTTGGAATTTTTCCTTTAATTGTCTATACTGTTCTATTGATTTTTATTCTTAGTAGTCTAAGGTTGTTTAAAAAGTTAAATAAGGATTACATTTTATTATGTAGAATTTTATATGCTTATATTGTTTGTTTTATTATGATATCAAATAATTTAAATGAGCTTTTCAAAGATTATATATTTTACATAGTTGTAATTATATATTTTTCAATTTTGGCTAGTAAAAAATATGACATAAAAAAAAATGGAGAGACCACCAGTATTACTATATAGATTAGGGAATTTTTTTTATAGAAAAAAGATTTTTATTCTTGGAGCATTATTGACTTGGATAAATAGACTGATTTTTTCTACATTCTTACCTTCTTCAGCATCAATAGGTAAGAATTTTAAAATTGGATATTTAGGTTTGGGTACTATAATACATAAGAATGCAAAAATTGGAGATAATTGTACTGTTGCACAGAATGTAACAATTGGCAGAAATATTGGAGAAAAGAAAGTACCTGTGATTGGTAATAATGTTTACATAGGGACTGGTTCGGTAGTTTTTGGAGAAATAATAATCGGAGATAATGTTATCATAGGGGCTAATTCTTTAGTAAATAAGGATATTCCAAGTAATAAAATCGCCTATGGTAATCCGGTTAAAATAGTTAGAGATAATACGAGAAAAAAATGAGTTTGAGTAACAAAATTTTATTGATAAGTGAGTCAATGTTACATTACAGGATTTCATTATATCAAGAATTTGCCAAAAGATTTGACAAAAGAGGTTTTAAACTGTTGATTTACTCAAATAACAAATCTTTTTTGAAGACTGAAGATTCTAATAATTATGTAATAGATGATTATAATATATTTAAACTCGCTAAGAACATAAAATATGAAGCTCCAAATTGTATTATATTATTTTGGAATATATATAACATGAATTCTTGGTTGCTTTTAATTTATTGTAAATGTAAGAAAATTAAGATTATTTATTGGAGCCATGGAATGAGTTTACAAGACCCAAACAATAAATTGAAAAAACTAATATATAATACATTTCAGTTATTTAGTGATTCTATCCTTTTGTATTCACCAAATGAAATGAAATACATACCTACATGTTTACATAGTAAGACTTTTATTGCAAATAACACAATTAACTTCGATGAGATACCTCAAATAGAAGTATCTAAATCTGATATAAAAAAAGAATTTAATCTTGGATATGATAAAATAGTGCTTTTTGTGGGTAGAATTCAAAAACGGAAGCGATTGGATATATTACTAGATATTTTTAAAAATAGAAAAGACTCAAATATAGGTTTAGTTATTGTTGGTAGTGGTTTTTCAGAAGATTATCAGCGAATGGTAAAAAATAATTATAATATTGAATATTTAGGAGAAATTTATGATAAAATAAAAATAAATATGTTGTTTAAATGTGCCGATATATTTTGTATTCCGGGTACCAATGGCTTAGGTGTGAATCAGGCAATGTATTGGGGCTTACCAGTATTAGCATTGAATGTGAATCATAGTCCGGAAATTTATTATTTAAAGAATGGAGTAAATGGATATATAGTGAATAGCTCGAAAGAATTAGAGAATAAAATGTTTAGTATACTAAATGATGAAAATCAATTAAAGAAGTTGTCAGAAAATGCATATAAAATAATTAGAAAAGAAGCTTCGGTTAATAATATGTTTAATGGTTTTATGAATTCGATTAACTTTTTTAAAACAACGATTTAAATGAAATTTTCTTTGTCAAACTTAGAACATTTTTTTGTTTCACTTCTTTTCTTTTTATTGACAGTTGACAATAAATTTTTACCACCGTTATTAGTATTGATTTTTGTTATTAATTTAATAAAGTTTGATAAAAGAAGTTTTATCGCTAGAATTCGAAGCTCATGGAAATATTATTCAATATTTGTAATTCTATTTTTTGCATTATCTCTTTCTATTTTTTGGACTGAAGATTTAAAGTCTGGTTTTGATGGTATAGAAAGAAGGTTTTTTTTTGTAGTGGCTCCTTTCCTTTTTCTTAATATTGAACTCACATATAAAAAACTAATTTTCTACCTCAAGATGTATATACTCGGCACTATGTTAGCATCTTCTTTTTTTTTAGTAAATGGGATATTAGAGTTTATGTCGATTTATTCTCCTAATATAAAATATCCGTTTTATGCCTTTCTATTTATTTTCAGTACTATAATGGATGATTTTGAAGTACATCGAGCTTATTTTTCTGTATCAGTGCTTTTATCAATTGTATTTTTATTTGGAAATATTCTACTCTTTAAGCGCATAAAATGGTTAATGATTTTTTATTTTATAATAATAGTTTTATTATTTCAATCTAAAATGTCTATTTTAATCCTTATCTCCATATTTTCGGCAATATTTGTAATTTTCTTTATTAAGGGAAATTATAAGTTTAAAATAATTATATCAGTTTTTTTTCTATCTGTCTTATTTTTAACAGGACTCATTATGAAAAAAAGATTCGATACTATGTTGAGAAATATACATCGAATTGATTTAGTAAACGGTGGAGGTAGTACAATAGAAAGAATTCAATATTTTAACAGTGCTATTACTTTAATAAATCGTAATTATTGGGGATACGGTATTGGTGATGTAAAAGATGAAATGTCTAATATGATTCATGAATTGAATTATAAAAAATTGGCAATTAATAATGTAGGAGACCCTCATAATGAATTTTTAAATGTATTTTTGATTTCTGGATGTTTGGGGTTTGGAGTCTTATTATTATTATTTTGGAAGTTATTCAAATATTCATTTCTGTATAAGAATTGGATTCTTTTTAGTGTAGTCTGGATATTTTTTTGCAGCTGTATGACTGAATCATATTTAAGTAGGCAAGGAGGGATTTTACCTTTTTTAATTTTCTCCTGTCTTTTATATCGAATTAAGATACCTGCTACGCCCCATGTATTAATTAATAATAAGGATGACAAATAAATATATCATCTATTTTTAAGCTAAATTAATTGAATAAAGTTACTTGATAATGTTAAGAATTATTGATTTAGTAAAAATGTTTTATAATACTATAAAGTATCTTAAAGCTAAGCAATTATATTACCAAATATTCTATAGGCTAAGAAACTTTATTATTAAGCAACAATTTGACAATAAAAATATTAATTTGGTTATTGATGGATTGGTATGGAAAAATTTTATTTTTAGTGATTCTACTTTAAAAAAAAATAGAACTTTTACATTTTTGAACATAGCGCATAAATTCAATGAATCAATTGATTGGAACTATTCGAAGTATGGGAAATTATGGACATACAATTTGAATTATTTTGATTTTCTTAATCAACCTGAAATTACTGCTATAAAGAGAATTGAATTAATACGGGATTATATTTTAAAATACCACCTTATAAAAGATGGTAAAGAGCCTTATCCTACCTCCTTAAGAGCCATTAATTGGATTAAATTTATCTCTGCAGAAAGTATTATTGACCCGACAATTAATAAATTTTTACATTATGATTATAAAAGATTGTCGAATAATATCGAATATCATTTATTAGGAAATCATTTATTAGAAAATGGTTTTTCTTTATTATTTGGTGCTTATTATTTTGAAAATGAGGAATTTTATTTTTTAGCAAAAAAAATTATTCAAGAAGAATTAGAGGAACAAATTTTAGTTGATGGTGCTCATTTTGAGTTGTCCCCTATGTATCATCAAATATTGCTTCGAAGACTTTTAGATTGTATTCAGCTTGTAAAAAATAATGCATGGGAGATTGATAATCTTTTGCCTTTATTAAAAAATAAAGCTGAAATTATGTTAAGCTGGTTAGAAACAATTACATATAAAGATGGAAGTATTCCTATGGTTAATGATAGTACTTATAATATTGCGCCCAGATCGGAGCAATTATTTTGTTATGCTTCATCACTAGGTCTTAATTGGTCTACCATATTGTTAACAGAATCAGGATACCGCAAATTTTCTAATAGTAAATATGAATTATTCATAGATGTTGGAAATATAGGTCCTAAATACCAACCCGGACATGCTCATTCCGATACTTTTAATTTTGAATTATATGTTAATAAAATGCCTTTAATCGTCGATACAGGAATATCTACTTATGAAAAAAATGATATTAGACAGATTCAGAGATCGACTTCCAGTCATAATACTGTAGTCGTGAATGAAATGAATCAATCTCAAGTTTGGGGGGGATTTAGAGTAGGGAATAGGGCTAATATAATATCATTGATGGAGGAGCATAACTTTGTTGAAGCATCTCATAATGGATATATAAAGATAGGAGTAATCCATAAAAGATCTTTTTCTTTTAAAAAAGATAATATTTCTATAAAAGATTTTTTGATAGGACCGGATAAATATAAATCATATGCCTATTTACATTTCCATCCTAATATAGAAAATATCATATTAGATGATAAATCTATCTATATAGAAGACTTCGATATTTCTATATCTTTTAAGGGTTCAAAAAAGATTGAACAATTAAAATATTTTTATTCTTTAGGGTTTAATGTTCAGGAAAAAGCTATTAAGCTTAAGATAATATTTATAAATGAGCTTGAGACAACTATTTCGACAGGTAAAATAAATTTTAATGGTATATAAAGTATATGAAAGTATTATTTCTAACTGATAATTTTATACCGGAGACAAATGCTCCAGCAACAAGGACATATGAGCATTGTAAAGAATGGGTTCAGCAAGGAGTTGATGTTACAGTAATTACTTGTGTGCCTAACTTTCCAAAGGGCAAAGTATTTGATGGTTATAAAAACAAGCTATTTCAAAAAGAAATAATAGATGGTATTAAGGTAATAAGAGTTTGGACTTATGTTACAGCAAATGAGGGCACAGTCAAAAGAATACTCGATTATATAAGCTTCATGATAAGTTCTTTTCTTGTGGGGTTATTTATTAAAACCGATATTATAGTAGCTACATCTCCTCAATTTTTTACAGCTATTTCAGGAAGTTGGTTAGCTTTTTGGAAAAGGAAGAGATGGATAATGGAAGTACGAGATATCTGGCCGGAATCGATAAAAGCCGTGGGAGCAATGAAAGATGGATATATTCTTAAATATTTTGAGTATATGGAGCGTAAAATGTATAAGTCTGCACATAAAATTGTTGTAGTCACTGATTCTTTTAAAAAATATATCATAGAGTCTCATGGGATAACTGAGGATAAAATAGGGGTGATTAAAAATGGAATCATATGTGATAAATTTATACCTAAAGAAAAAGATGAAGAGTTATTAGAAAAACTAGATTTAAAAAATAAATATATAATTGGATATATTGGGACACATGGTATGGCTCATGCATTGGATTTTATTTTAAAAGCAGCAAGTAAAGTAACAAATAATAAGTATCATTTTCTATTAATCGGTGATGGAGCTCAAAAAAAAAATCTCATGTCATTAAAGAAAGATTTAAATCTTTATAATGTTACTATGCTTAATAATATTGATAAGAGTTTAGTAAGGGATTATCTTTCAATATTAGATATTGGTCTTGTAAATTTGAAGAAATCAGATACTTTTAAATCTGTTATACCTTCCAAGATTTTTGAACTATGCGCTATGAATAAACCAATTTTAATAGGAGTGGAAGGAGAGGCTAAGAAAATAGTAGAGGATTATAAAGTAGGAAAGGGATTTATACCAGAAAATTATGAAAGTTTTGAATCAAATCTGAATTATATGTATAATAATAATATTTCTTATGATTTCACGAAAATACTTTTAGATTATGATAGAATAAAACTCTCAAAAAGAATGTTAGATTTTATTATTAATTAATTTTACTTTCTAATTAATATATGATTATGAACTTTTTAGAAACAGCCATTTTATTCTTCATAGCAGCTTTTTTGATTACTTATTTTACCATACCAAGAATAATTGCGGTTGTTGAATATAAAAAGCTAATGGACAACCCTAATTCAAGAAGTTCTCATAAAAAGATAACTCCCACATTAGGGGGAGTAGCTTTTTTTTATTGTTTGGTATTTGCAATTTTCTTTTTAAAAAATTGGGATTTGCATAATGAGGCCATTTATTTAATGCCTAGTTTAACTATACTATTTATTATCGGATTAAAAGACGATTTAGTAGTTATCTCTCCTCTGACAAAGCTAATAGCACAGATAGTATCGGTATCTTTTATATTAGCAAGTGATAGTTTTGTGATTACTTCATTGCATGGATTTTTAAATATAAATGAAATACCTTATTTTTTATATTTATTAATTGGTGGATTTTTTATGATTACAATTATTAATGCTTATAATTTAATCGATGGTATAGATGGGTTGGCTGCAATGGTAGGAATAGTCATTTTAATACTTTATACCACTATATTTTATATGTCAAATGAGTATTTTTATGCTTTATTATGCATTGCTTTGAATGCTTGTCTGATAGCATTTCTTGGTTATAATCTTTCTACTACCCGAAAGATATTTATGGGAGATACAGGATCTTTAATCGTTGGATTTATGTTGGCTATGTTTACACTTAAATTTCTTGCCTTAAAACCTACGTCTTATAAAGATTTGCCTTTTTTATTAGAAAACGCACCACTGGTAGCAATAGGTATATTAATAGTGCCATTGTTTGATACAGCTCGTGTTTTTACATTAAGGATAGTAAGTAAAAGAGGTCCTTTCTCACCTGATAGAAACCATACGCATCATATTTTGGTAGATTATTTGAATCTTTCCCATCAGCAGGCTAGTTTTATCATTGCCAGTTTCAATTTTATTTTTGTGGTATTACTGATAGTCTTAGGGAGTACATCGAACAATCTATGGATGATATTGGCATTAGTTACCACCGTAGTATTTTTGGCATATCTTTTTTATCGCTTAGATTATAGCTTTGCTAACCTAAAAAGAAAAATATTTTTTAAACGTAAGGTTGAAAGTTTCAGAGAAAGGTTAAAGAAAAGGAATAAGAATAAGTGATATTTATTTAATCCTCTCATAATATAAGCCACTAATTATAGTTTTATATTGATCAACACCATCCAACATATAAAAACGTTGTTTTATCAAGACGAGAACAGTAATC
Organism: Galbibacter sp. PAP.153; assembly: GCF_037029175.1. Classification (NCBI taxonomy): domain Bacteria; kingdom Pseudomonadati; phylum Bacteroidota; class Flavobacteriia; order Flavobacteriales; family Flavobacteriaceae; genus Galbibacter; species Galbibacter sp. PAP.153. Next base: position 58,951 of record NZ_JAZEUN010000012.1, read on the forward strand.
TGGTACAACGTGTGTTTTGGAACAGTCTCTATATCGCTTTTTTTTTATTGCCTATCGATATTAATTATCCTACGCCATTTTTTGCGGTAGCCATTGTAAGCGGGGGCATTAATATTTTTAAGGGTGATAAACAATACCTATCGGAGAATAAAATATTGTTGCTTTTCCCGCTTTATTTTTTGATGCTTCTTTTAAGTATGTTTTATACTGAAAATGTAAGCGATGGCTGGTATCTTATCCAACGTTCCTTAACATTGCTGTTGTTTCCGGTTATTTTTCTTTTTGTAAAGGAAGATGGGCTCTCGGTCCGTAAACTTTTCGATTTTTTATTATACGGGCTTATCGTATCCTTCTTTATCAACCTTTTAATGGTATTGTATGACGTTTTCTTATTTCTGGGGAATATTCCTCCCAATAGTTCCTTTTTTGACTATGTAAAACAAGGATGGGACTTTTTTATGCACGTACAGTTCTCCAGCCTTGTGAATCCCGGATATATCTCTTTGTACATTTTATTGGTACTGAGTTATTACCTGAAAAAAGAACTAAATACCATTTTTAGGCTTTTAACGGTGATCGTATTATTTGTTTATCTCTTTTTATTGGCCACCGAATCGGCCTATTTTACCTTGTTTATCATGGCTTTGCTATTACTCCTTAAGGTGAAGGATAAAGTGAGGCGTAATTTGTTGATACTGGTGCTTGTATTGGGGACGTTGGTGTTTCTCAGTAACCCGCGCATCATTGATTTAAATTCCAATTTGAATGCCCGCGGATTAAAAGAAGTATCGGTGAACAATCCTACCATTTCCGAGTCCTTGCGGCTGCTCTCCTGGAGGGCCTCCATAAAAGCGATCAACGAGGCACCCTTATTGGGTTATGGGGTAGGGGACGCCCATGAGGAATTGGTACAAAAATATAAACAGCTGGGATACAATGAGAGTTATGAGCACCGGTATAACGCCCATAATCAGTTTTTGGAAACATGGTTGCAAATGGGGGTTGTAGGGGTATTTGCTTTGATGCTTATTTTTACTTTTTTAGCCTATAGCATGCGAAGGAGCTATAATGAATTTTCGGTCTTTCTGGCCCTTTTCATTGCTTTATTGTTCGAATCCATGTTGGTGCGTTTTAACGGAATCGTTTTTTTCTCCATCATCGTTCCATTATTGCTCAAAAAACGGAGCATCTTGAGCAGTCGAATCATCCGGAATGAATAAAACTCGGTTAAGTGCTTTTTTATTTCATTTAGCCTTCCATTTTTGGCAGGGTGAAAAAGAAACTGGTGCCTTCGTTTATTTTTGAAACAATCCAGAGCTCCCCGTGGTTCTTTTTAATCATTTCCTTGCACAGGTTAAGCCCCAATCCGGTTCCTTTTTCATTATGCGTCCCATAGGTAGAGCTAAAATGGGTTTTGTCTGAAAGTATATTGTCTATTACTTCCTGTGCAATTCCAATACCGCTGTCCTTGATTTCTATTTGCCAGTGGTTTTTAAGCTCAGTTCCTATTATTTCAATAAATCCGGACTCGGCCGTGAATTTAATGGCATTGTTGACCAGGTTTCTAAATATTAGTTGTACTTGGTCCCTGTCAACATAGGCAAAAGCCTTGTCGGGAACCTTATTGTATATGTCGATGTTCTTTTTATGGGCAAGCTCTTTTAGCAAAAGCATGGTCTCGGCCACTTCGTGTTTAATATCAACTTTCGAAGGCCTTGAAATGGCCCCTTTCATTTGTGCCTGTCCCCAGACCAATAAATTGTTCAGCGTAAAGGATATGCTTTTTACCTGCTCGCTGAGCTTCGGTGCAAATTGCATAAAGTCGTTCGGACTGATCTGGTTGTCCTTTAAAAGGTCTATCAGGGAATTAAGGGAAGCAATCGGGGCCCGCAGGTCGTGTGCTATGATCGAAAAGAATTTGTTTTTGGTTTCATTGAGCTCTTGGAGCTCCTGCTCCCTCTTTTTTAAATCGTAATTTTTATTGGCCAATAGCCCGTTGAGCTTGCGCTCCAGTTTCCTGCTGCGCTGTGTAAAAAATAAAACCGTAAGCAATATAAGAACCCCGCCAGTGGACAGGTAAATGAAGAGTTCTTGCTTGTTGAGCTCTTTTTCGTTTTTTAAAATAAGCTCGTTCTCCTTTTCAATAAAATCCATCTGCGCTTCATGGGCGGCAATACTTTTGGTATTTTCATGGTTAAAAATACTGTCGTTGTATTTTTTAAACTGCTCGTGGTATTGAAGGGCCTTTTCAAAATCTTTTGTTTTTTTGTAAATGACCGAAAGCGTTTGAGAGCATTCCTTGATGTCTTCAAAAGAATTTAACTCCTTGGCAATAACAAGCGCTTCTTCGGCATATAATTTGGCAAGGTCGTATTCCTGCATGCCGCTATAGGTCCTGGCAATACCGTTTAAAAGGGATATTTTTTCCCGTTTGTCCTCTACTTTTTCATAAAGGGAAAGCGATTGCATAAAAATATCCAGGGCCGGTTCGTACTTGTTCATCTCCACATATAGCTGCCCCTTTACCTTTAGGGCATAGGCCAACCAGTCGTCGTAGCCCAGCTCTTTAAATATGGGAATACTTTTATCGATGTTCTTTAAACCTTTTTCAAATTCCCTGGTCTTTAATTGAAAACTGGCAATATTGCTCAGGGTCTGCCCTTCCGATAGGGTATTCTTTGTTTCAATGTTTATTTTTTGGGCTTTGTATAGAAACTCCAATGCCTTTTTGTATTCCCGTTGCATTCCATAGGTAATCCCGAGGTTTTCGTATAGCAGGCTTAGGTACAACTTGGCATCTTTGCTTTTATGCCCGTTGTGCTCGCCCAGACTTATGCCCTTTAAGCTAAACTCTACCGAATTTTTTATGTCGCCGGAATATTCATAGAAAGTAGCTATGTTGCAATAGCACATTAATGTTTGTTCCAGGTTATTGGAGTTCAGGGCTTTGGCCAGGCTTTTTTGTGCGATGGAAATAGCTTCCGTGTAATTCCCCAATTCGCTTTCATAAAATGCAAGGTTGATAAGGGCCTCGACTTCTCCTCTTGTGTAGTGTATGCTTTTGGATAATTTTAAACTTTCTTCAGAATAAAATTTAATGGTATCGTTGCTTATATAAAAGTTGGCAACCACATACCTGTTTAAAAGATTGATATATGCGGTATCCCTTTTTTCTTCTATGGAGCGGTGTTTTTGCTGGGCAATTCTTTTCGCAAGACTGTCTTTTTTTTGCTCCTGGCCATAGCTGTTGGGGCAAAATAATAGGCATATTGGTATTAAGAGTAGCTTAAATTTCATTCAGGGAAACAAATCTGTTTCAAATTTAATATAAAAAAAAATATTTTTTAGTATTTATCTGATAAATAGGGGACTAAATACCAATGTAATCGATTGATAAAAAAAATGGCCCTGCTTTTCGAGGTGGAGCAAGGCCGTTTTTTAAAGGAAATCGGTGCAGATACAATTTATTGATCCATATTTTTTAGCTTTTTAAGCTTGGCTTTCCATAAATTAAGGTCGTCTTTGTGCTTTTCTATGTTCTTTTTAACCTCCATAACAATGGGATTGTTGTCATCGGCATTGAAAAACTGTAAGTTGTTTTCAAGCTGGCGGATTTCAGATTTTGCCTCGTCGATGCGCCTTCTAATAAAAACACGCTCGTTCTGGATAAGCGAATCGTTGTCCGAGTTGGCCAGCTGATCCAGTTTGTTCCCGTACTTTATAAGCTCGGCTTTCTGTTTGTCAAGATCGAGCTTTTTAAAGAGGGCATCCAGGATTTTGTTAAACTTTCCTTCAATGCTCTTTTTGTTATGTGGAATCCGGCCAATGGCTTTCCAGTCCGAAATAAAACTCTTTATTTGCTCCAGGTCCTTTTCCTTGTCACCGGAAAGTTGATATTCTTTCAGGTCGTCCAAGAATGCTTTCTTTTGCTCAAAGGCTTCCATTTCTTCTTTAAAATGTTCGTTCTTTCTGGCATGGAGCCGGTCAAAATAATGGTTACAGGCCGATTTAAATTCGTTCCAAACCTTGTCCGAATATTTCCTTGGCACATGGCCTATTTTTTTCCAGTCTGCCTGGATCTTTTTCATAATAGGGGTGGTTTCCTCCCAATCTTCACTGTCTTTTAAAGATTCTGCAAGTTTTACCAGTTCTATTTTCTTGTCGAGGTTGTGCTGCTGGTCTTTTTTCAGACTTTTATAAAAAGCGTTTTTATTCCTGTTAAATTTCCGTACCGCTTCCTTAAATGCAGACCATGTCTGCTCGTTTACCTTGTATGGTACGCGTCCGGCATTAAAAAAGTCTTCCCTTAAAGCCTCGACTTCCTTAATCTGTTTCTGCCATCCGCTATGGTTGCCCGCCGGATGCTGGGTAACGTCCATTATCTTTTTAATAATGTCCTGTTTTACCAGTAAATTATCTTCATGAATGGCATCCTGGTTCTTAAAATACTCCTGACGCTTTTGGTGTATGACCTTTGTGGCGGCACTAAAGCGGTTCCAAATATCCTCACGGTGTTCCCTGTCCACGGGGCCCAGGTCTTCTTTCCAGATTTTATGGAGCAGCTGCAACTCGCGGAACGCCTTGTTTACATCGCCCATTTCGGTAAGGGACTCGGCCTGTGCAATTATTTTTTCCTTTTCTTCAAGGTTGTGCTTAAAGTCAAGGTCGCGCAAATCGCGGTTCAGGTCCAGAAAATCGTAGAAAATCTCTACGTGGTGATGGTACGTGCGCCAAACATCGTTGTAATTTACGCGTGGAATAGGGCCTGCATTGCGCCATCTGTCCTGAAGTTCCTTAAAATGCTTATAGGTATCGTTAATATTTTCTTCAACGTTAATAAGGCCTTTCAGTTCTTCTATAATCGCCAGGCGGTTTTCCAAGTTGGCGTGCAGGCGGTGCTCCAGATTTTTATAATACTGGTTGCGCTTCTCTTTATATTCGCCATACACCTCGTTAAATTGCTTTTTAACGGGAGTGCTGTAGCTAAAATCTATTTCATTGCCGCCCTCGTTTATAAAATCTTCCTTTTTTTGCTCTAAAAGTTCCTGGTACTTTAAATCAAATTCAGATTTTATCTGGTCCACATGGGCCTTAATGGCTTGAATCTTTTCCTTTTTAACCAGTTTTTCAAGTTCAGACACCAATTTGTCCATGTTCATGGCATGGTAGTCCAGTAAAGGGATTTCATGACGATCCTTATGCCCTTCATCTTCGGCATCCTCCGCATTGGATTCATCGATCTCGTTGTGCACGTCCTCATCTTCGCCAGAATCTTGTGCAGCATCCCTTTTAACTGCTTCCGGAGCTTTTTCGGCAGTACTTTCTTCTTGATCCTCTATTTGCGCGGCCTCTTTGTTACTTTCGTTCTCGTTTCCATCTGCATCGGGATGCAGGTTATCGTTTTTTTCTTCTAACATTTTATAAATGTTTAAGGTTCGTCAATACTTTCAAGTTGAAAGATACTAACAAGTAACAAATTAGCCAAGTGTTTTAAAGCGCAACTATAAAATATTTAGATTTTAATCGTATCCAGGGGGCGTTATCCCCCATAAATGAGGCTTTGTTAACATGTATGTCCCATAAATATAGAAAATGGCCATGCTGCACAGGGGTTGTTTCGTGCACTCCCGGTTATTTTATAAATGTTCCTGTTGATGTCTCCCTTTTCTGAAATATTTTTTATAAAAAGCGTAAAAATGATGTATTGCAAATAGCCAAAACCTGGCAAGGTTGCCCATGTGCATGATAAAAACCCATATGGTAGGAAAGGTTTTGCAGGATATTAAAAATGAAGCTACTGCACCAATGCCGAAGCATGGGATATTGCGGAAAAAGATGAAAGAAAGCTGAATATAAAATCATAAATTCCTGCAAGGTCTTTTTTTCGACCTTGTAGGTCTACTTTCAACCGTAAAAATGAAACATCGGCTCCAAAGTATGGAATAAAGCCAAAAAAGATGCGCTATAGCTGATGAAAGATGGGGGTATTGCAAAAGAAGACCATAAAATTGACAAAGGCGTGTGGAACAATAACGATTTTTTCGGTACCAAATATGCGGACCTATAAACAGGAAGGAATGCGGGCGCCTTATTACCAAAAACGGAGGGGGTTTTTATAAAATCAGTATCGAAAAGCCTAATTTTCATTCCAAATCTCCCATGCTTTTTCGGCTTGCAGCTTTAACATCTCATGTCCGTTTACGGCAGTGGCTCCTTGTGCTTGTGCATGCTTCATAAAGCTGGTTTGTGGGGGATTGTAGATAAGGTCGAACACCAAGTGCCTGTCGGTTAAAAATTGATACGGAATTGCGGGCTTTTGCTCTACATTGGGGAAGGTCCCCAGCGGGGTGCAATTAATAATAACGGTATGCTTGGAAATCGTGGCCGCATTTAGGTCGCCGTAGCCAATTTTCCCACTAGAAGCGGTCCTGGATACATATTTGTATGGAATTTGCAGACTTTTTAGGGCATGGGCAACCGCTTTGGAGGCGCCCCCCGTACCCAGTATCAAAGCGTTGGTATGCCATGGTTTTAAGTGGGGCCTTAAAGATTCTTTGAAACCATGTACGTCTGTATTATAGCCTTTTAGGCCATTTGGCACAACCTTGACCACATTTACGGCGCCAATTTCTTTGGCTTCGGGATCTATAGCTGTTAAATAGGGAAAAATGGCTTCTTTGTACGGAATGGTAATATTAAAGCCCACCAGACCTTTGGTACTGTTTATTATTTCTTGAAAATCCTCTATTTTTTGTACATCAAAGTTAACATACGAATAACCTGTAAGCCCCAGCTCCTTAAATTTCTCGGTAAAGTACCCTTGAGAGAAGGAATAAGAAATATTTCTCCCTAATAATCCAAAACGCTTATCCATTTTCTGTATTTTTTTCCCCGTACCAGTCCAGTGCCAGTACAATTAAAATTCCAATAATAATAAAACCAACGGCAATCCATGTTTCGCCATTATGTATGTGCGGAAGGTAGCGTTGGTAGTTTGCTATGATTTTTTCGCCGGCAGAATCTGTCATGATATCACCGTGTGCGTCCAATCTGTAAATGGTTTTCTTCCATGGCCACACCACGCCCAGCGAACCCGTGATAAAACCTAAAATAATGGCCGTTGTAATGTATTTATAGTGTTTTAGCACATAACTTAATAAATGAGAAAGGGTTACCAGCCCGGTAACGGAGCCCAAAGTAAAAACCATGAGGATTTTAAGCATTTCAATGCGCTCGGAATTATTTACAAAGCTAACATCTCCTTGAAAAACTTCGGCAAAAGTGTCGTACAGGGCATTTACCGAGTCTACCAAAAGCAATACGTAGTTGCCGAGCAAAATTAAGATGAAGGAACCGGAAAGCCCGGGCAGCGTCATTCCCGAAACGCTTATAATTCCGCAGAAAAAAACAAAGAGCAGGTTGTCGTTTTGTTTGGCGGGGTTGAAAAAGCTCAGGGAAACGCCAATGGCAATGCCGATAATGGAAAAGAAAACGGTTTTTCTGCTCCAATGATGAAAATCCTTGGAAATGTAATAAATAGAACCGACGATCATCCCGAAAAATGCGGCCCATACATACAGTTCTTTCTGTGCAATAAAATAATCCAGTATTTTGGAGACGCTAAAATAACTGACCAGCATGCCCAGAAGGAGCAAGCTTAAAAAGCGCCCATTGATGTATTGAAAAAAGCTTTTAAACCGCCCGTTCAGGATAAGTTTTAAGGCCTTTAAGTTGATTTTTTGCAGGGAATAGATAAATTCTTCGTAAAAACCGGCCACAAAAGCAACCACACCGCCCGAAACCCCCGGGACTTTATTGGCCGCACCCATGGCCAGCCCCTTGATAAAGAGGAAAAATTTATCCATAAGTGTGCGCGTGGGTTGTTGCATCGTTATTCTTTTACCGTAGCAAGTTTTTCTAATAGGAAGATGGTTAAAAAACCAATAAATGCCAAAATTATTGCCCACATTAACTTGGGGTCGCCATCAAAATAAAACGGACTGATGCTTCTGTCTATAGTAATGGTCTTATCGCCAAACTTTTCAATTTCCATGATTTCCTTCCAGGGCCATATTTTATTGAGCGACCCCAGGATAAAACCGGTAAGTAAGGCCAAGGTACTGTTTTTGTAATTGGTAAAGAGGTATTTTAAGAGCCTTGAAAAACTTAGCAGTCCAAATACAGCGCCCAGGCCAACAATGGCCAAGGTTATTAAATCTCTGTTGTTGACTGCCGCCAAGACCGTTCCGTATGCGCCCAAAAGTACTAAAATAAAGGCGCCGGAAATTCCGGGAAGTATCATGGCACAAATGGCCAAAGCCCCTGCAAAAAACAAATAAAGATAGCCCCCGCTTGCATGGGATGGGGGGATGGTAGTGATGTAATAGGCAAGCGCCGCCCCAATGATGAATGCAATGATAACACCGATGGACCATTTGGAAATTTGTTTGCCCACAAAAAAGATACTGGCCACAACGAGCCCAAAAAAGAAGGACCACAATAAAATAGGATGGTGCTCCAGCAACCACTCCAAAAGTTTGGCCAAAGAGAGCACGCTTATGGCTATGCCCAAAAAAAGCGCTGCCAAAAAGTTTCCGTTAATGTGCTGCCAGGCTTTTTTGAACCCTTCTTTTCTTACTATTTGAAGGGTCTCCAGGCTGATATTGTTAATGGAGGTAATGAGCTCTTCGTAAATACCGGAAATAAAGGCAATGGTCCCGCCAGAGACACCCGGGACAACATCGGCGGCCCCCATGGCGATCCCTTTAAGGGTTATAACGAGATAGTCTAAAAATGATCTTTGCATATGTTGTTCTTAGGCGAACAAAAATAGCAATTTTATAGGGATGCATTTTTAAAACTACAGATTATATTTTTGACCGTTTTTCTACTGTAAACGGCCGGGAACAATATTTCCATGGTATCCCGTTCTTCGTAGTTGTGTTTCAGGGCATTTTTTAAATGGTAGGTGCCTTTTAGGGAATCGGAGGACAAATAGTACATTCCGGCCAAACGGTACTCCAGGTCGGCATGTTCCGGATAAAATTCCAGTGCTTGTAACAAGGCATGGATAGCGCTGTCGTATTCGCCTAATTTTAAGAGGATATCCGACCATGAAATCCAGGTTTCCAGCTCGTAATTGCCAAGTTCTATGGTTTTTTGATAAGCCAAATCGGCTTCTTCATAAAAATGGAGCAATTCGTTTATTTTGGCACTCCGCTTCCAGTACAGAACATTTTCACTATCTATATTGATGGCCTTATTGATGTAATACAGCGCTTTTTGATAGTTTCTTTGTTTGAAGTAAAAATCGGTAATGGCAATCCAGCCTTTGTCCAAGAGGGGGTCTTCGTGTACCGTGCGGTAAAAGAATTTTTTGGCCAGTTCTAAATTGCCGAGCTTGTCGTGGCATTTTCCTATTCTTAAATAGGCAAAAGAGGTAGGATCGTCCAGTCCAAGGGTAATCTCGTAATTTTCAATGGCCTCGTTATACCTTTTTAAGCGCTCCAGTACCCGGCCTTTTTCAAGATAGGCACCAATGAAGGTATCGTCTGAATAAATGGCAAAATCAAAGCTGGAAAGTGCTTCTTTGTACATTTTTTTACTAACAAACTGTTTTCCCAGTTGATGCCATGCAACTTCGCAATAAGGGTTTTGGTCCAGATAGGAATTCAGGAACTCGATGGCCCCATCGAAATCTTCCAAAAAGTCAAAACAATAAATAACATTGTACAGAGCGGCATAATCTTCAAAGTCTTCGTTCAGGCATTGAATAAAAGCATCTTTGGCCGACTCGTAATCGTCCAGAAAGAGGTATTCCATACCGAGCAACGAATATATGTCGGCATTGTCGTCATCGGTCATCGACAGGGCTTCGTGAAGCAGCTCGATTGCTCTTTGATGGTTGTCCTGCTTGGAATAGATGTTGGCTTTTTGGATATAAATTTCTTCATTGGAAGCCTCAATGGCCTCTACTTCATTTAAAATCCTTTCGGCGGCTTCAAATCGGTTTTCAAAAACAAGGATCTCCACGTGCAACAGTTTAAGTTCTGAAGAAGAGGGGTGTTGCTGTAACCCGATCTGTATGGCTTTTTTTGCCAAAGCTACTTTTCCGGAATTTAAATAGTGATGAATAATGTCTTGAAAATCCTCTGAATCAAAGAAATAAACGTCGTTTGTTTTTAGCATTGATTCAAATTTTGCTAATGGAAGGTTATGGTCTTCGTGAGCACTAAATGGCATAGGCGATGCATTTTTAGATTTCTACGTTAATAAATTTAGGGCTTGAAGCGTTACGATATGAGCCAAAAACCTTATTGTTATTAACAAATTAGTTAACATTTTGGCTGTCCCACTCCTCCAGAAGTTCTAGAATGGCGGTACAGCCTTCTTCAATTTCTTCATTAGAAATGGTTAACGGCGGTGTAATTCTAACGGCTTTCGGTTCAAAAAGCAACCAAAATAAAAGGAGCCCTTTTTTCATGCCTTCCAAAACCAGAAAATTAACTATTTCCGGGTCTTCCAGAATAATGGCCAACATTAACCCTTTTCCTCTAATTCCTTTAATCAAAGGATGTACCAAAAGCGATCGGAAAAGTTTTTCTTTTTCAAGGGTTTGCGGTATTAAGTTGGAACTTGTCAATTCCTGAAGCGTGGCAAGGGCCGCGGCGGCAATAACGGGGTGTCCGCCAAAGGTGGTGATATGTCCCATTTTGGGAGCTTCCTTCAGCAATGTCATCATGTCATGCGAGGCAGTAAAGGCCCCGACCGGCATCCCGCCTGCCATTCCCTTTCCCATGACCAAAATATCGGGCACTACTTGATAGTTCATAAACCCGAAAAGTGTGCCCGTACGGCCAAACCCCGGTTGTATTTCATCCAGGATCAAAAGTGCCCCGACTTCTTCGCAACGTGCCTTAACTTTTTTTAGGTAGCCGTTTTTAGGTTCTATAAAACCTGCGCCTCCTTGAATGGTTTCCAAAAGCACTCCTGCGGTGTCCTCGGTTATGTTGTACAGGTCGTTTTCATTGTTGTATTCAATAAACGATATCCCGGGGAGCAGCGGCCTGTATGCCTGTTTGCGCGGCTCGAAGCCCATAAGGCTCATGGATCCCTGCGTATTGCCGTGATAGGCATGCTTTGCGGCAATAAGTCCGCTTCTTCCGGTGGCGCGTTTGGCCAGCTTCATGGCCCCTTCAATAGCCTCGGTGCCGGAATTGACCAAATAAGTGGTTTCAAGTGGCCCGGGCAGTAATTTTGCAAGCAATTTGGTGAACTCCACAGCGGGTTTCTGTATGTATTCCCCGTAGACCATTACATGCATGTACGAAGCAGCCTGTTTTTGTACGGCTTCCACTATTTTTGGGTGGCTATGGCCGAGCGTGTTGGCGGATACCCCGGCCACAAAGTCCAAATATTTTTTATGGGAGACGTCATAAACATAAGTCCCCTTTGCATGTGAAACTTCAATGCTCAGTGGTGCAGGTCCTGTTTGCGCCTGGTATTTTAAGAAGTCTTTTTTCATTTGGACGGCGTATCTTCTTCTTTTTCTTTGTTTTGTTTGGGCAAGGTTGCTTTTTTGCTTGGTCGGGCCCTTTTTTGTTGGGGGGCCTTTTGGTCGTCTTCCGGCTTATTCAAGGTTTCTCCGGGGGCCAAATCAGGGTTATCGATATCTATGGGGTTGTTTACGCCTTTTATCACCGGAAGTACAATGTTGTTGTCTTCTTCGCTAAAAAGATCTTCCTTGCTTAAAATCATTTCGTCGCCGCGCCAATAAAACCCTCTAAATTTCCTTCCGTTTACCGGAAGGTCATCATCTGGGTAGATGGTTCCTTCAACATCGATAAAAGAAGTGGTGTTGTCAATTTCATTGTTTTCCATAATCATTTGTATGAGTCCACACTTTCGTTTGTCGATCCCCACAAATTCATCTTTGTCGTTCCACAGGAAATAAATAAGTTCGGCATTTTTAACAATGTCAACAACCCTTAATTCGTTCTCTTCGAACAGCCCATAAAGATATTTTCCTTTAATTTGGTTGTAGCCCTGTTTTAGGGAGTCTTTAAATTTTACGCCGCTCAGGGAATCTTTTTGGATTATAAATGCATTTTCCCAGACTTTTAAGGAGTCCAGTTTGTCGGTCTTTAAGTTAGAAAGGATGTGTATGCTGTCTCCGGTCATTTGGGTCTGTCCGCTCCAAAGAATGGGACGGAAAGCCGAAATTTTATTTTCGGGGGTACTGGGCGGGATCTTGCCAATGAGTTGTGCAATGCCGGTTTTTTCATCCGAGTGAATGGAGTCGCATTTGCCACTAAGGTCGGTTTTGTAAAACCGTGCATCCCTATAGGCACGGATAACCCTTTCGTTTTCTTTTCCGGTAACCATCAAAGTGTCTGCGTGGATATACATGGAGTCTTTTTCAAAAACGCTAATGGCCAAGGCTCTTTTTGTAACCAGCACCGAATCCTTCGCTTTGTATATTTCGGCATAATGGCCCCTTAAAACCCCGTCGTTAACGGTATCTATTACTTTAATGTTGTTGGTAGCCGAAGCAAATTCTGTCGCCTTGTCAAAATAGAGGCTGTCGCCATAGATAATCCGTTGGCTATAATCAATGCGGGTATTTTTTAGTCCATACCCGGTCTCTGCAACGGTATTGTAATACCCTCTTTCACAGTACATTTTATAGTCTTCTCCGGTAACAGTGGAAGGCCCGTACATGTATGCATTTTTAGATTTGGTGTAATAATCCATACGTGCAGAATTAATAATATAATCGGGATTTGTTATTCTAACGTCGCTTTTAAATTCATATTTATCAATCTCCATATAATAGCGCCCTTTATTGCTTGTTAAAACATTGGCGCTGTCCTTAACGGTACCAAAATTATCGTAAAACGCCTCTTGGGTATTCCTGTCAAACTCCAATTCTTCCGTGTTTAATGTCATCGAACTGTTGCGCAGCTCTACATTTTCTTTTGCAATGGCAATTTTCGAGGTCCCATCATATTCAATGTATTCGCTGTTCATTTTAATGGAATCGCCCTGTTGGAAGAAAACGTTTCCATAGGCTTCAATACGGTTTTGTTTTTGGTAATATACGGCCAAATCGCACCAAAGATCTATACCCTGATGCTCAAACTGTACTTGTTGGTCGTCTTTGCTAAAGATTGAGGCCCCGGGATATTTTTCTTCATCCTTGTTAAAATCCCCACCGTGGACAATGGTAATCTCTTTCTTTTCTTGTGCCGAAAGTAGTGGGGTGCCAGCTATCAGCATTAAAAATATATATGTTCTTAAAATCTTCAAAAGCTCTGAATTTTGCATCAAAAATAAAGCTTTTTCAGTTAGTTGATGATTTGTTGGGAAGAATTTATAAAAATGAAATTTTTTGAATGATAATAGCAAATGTCACTTCTTCTTATGAATTTTTTATAGTATAAAATCAAGCAGGTAAAGACTACTATAACCAAATGTAGAAGATGTTATAAATCTACTCATTCTATGGGGAAATGTGACAATATATCAAATCGACAATTTAAGGACGTCAAAATAAAAAACTGATAATTTTTAGGTGTTTGGATTAAAACATTAAAAATAATTATCATTTTGGCTGAAAACTATAAAATATCTTCAATGATTTAACTTTTTCTTTTATAAGTTAGTCCCTGCTAATCTCAAACTATATTAACAATGAAAATTAAATTACGTGTATTTTTAATGCTGATGCTAGCATTAATTGTGCAATTTACATTTGCGCAAGAAAAAACCGTAACAGGGACGATTACCGATCAAGACGGATTACCGTTACCTGGAGCGAATGTTGTAGTCAAGGGCACCGCCAATGGTGCCCAAACTAATTTTGATGGGGTGTACTCCATCTTGGCCAGCGTAGGAGATGTTCTGGTGTTCTCTTATGTCGGTCAAAAACCGGAAGAACGTACCGTAGGTGCTTCTAACGTAATAGACCTTGTACTGGAACAGGACGCACAGGCATTGGCCGAAGTGGTTGTGACCGGGCAGGGGATTAGAAGGGAGAAAAAGGCACTTGGTTTCTCTCAGCAATCGGTGGAGGGCGACCAATTGGTGCAGGCCCGGGAAACTGATGTAAACAACGCACTGGCCGGCCGTGTTTCGGGTATCCAGGTAGTGGGAAACAGTAGTTCTACTTTTGGGGAATCAAGGGTGAGGCTTCGTGGAAACGATGATCTGCTTTATGTGGTGGATGGCGTTAGGATTAATAATTCCAGCGATATAAATACCGATAATATTGCGGAAATGTCGGTGTTGAAAGGTGCTTCGGCAACGGCCATTTATGGTCCCGAGGGAAGGAATGGGGTCATCATTATTACCAGTAAATCAGGCACCGTGGGTGCAGCAAAGGTTGAAGTGAATTATTCCGTAGGACTTAGTTCTGTATCTGCTTTACCGGAGTATCAAAATGAATACGGCGGCGGTTATAGTCAGACATTTAATGTTTTTCATTACGACCCCGCACAGGATCCTGCTTCATGGGCTTCTTTTGAGGGACAGCTTTACCCGGATTTTTGGGCCGATGAAAGCTGGGGACCCAGACTTGACGGGCAAATGGTCCGTCATTGGGACAGCTGGATACCCGGCACCCCGGAATTTGGAGAACTTCGCCCTTGGACACAATCCCCGAACGATGTACGCAGTTTCTACGATTCTGCACTTACCAATAATACCACGGTTTCTTTTTCAAAAGCCGGGGAAGATTACAATGTAATGAGCACCATTTCTTATGTAGACCAGAACGGGGTCATCCCTAATTCCAGTAACAAATACACCAAAGTAGCTTTTAATGCTTTTTACAATGTTACGGAGAAATTAAAATTTGTTGCCAATATCAATATAGAAGACAGGGACCGGGTTAACAATCCCGATCAGGGATATGGGAACTTAGGGTCTAATTTTAATCAATGGTGGCAACGACAGCTCGATTTTACCAGACTGCGTGATTATATGAGAAACAATCAGGCAGTTTCATGGAACATCCGGGGGCCAAGAGATGCCAGGCCCTTGTATTGGGATTCCCCTTATTTTCATTCTTATGAAAATGAAAAACACGATTATAAAAACTCTTATTTTGGTAAAGTAGGGATTGTCTATGAAATTACGGACGACCTTGAATTTACCTTCGATGTAAGAAGGACCTTTTACTCTTATCTGGAAGACGACCGCGGAACGACCATCAGCCTGTTGGATCCCGCTTTTTACCTAGAAGAACATAGAAGGGAGGAGAGACAGGATTTCTTTGGGATGCTAAATTACCACAAACGATTGTTTAATGACGATCTGGATGTAGATGTTGTTGTTGGCGGTGAAAAAGTAGAGGAAGACTACAGAAGGTTATACAGTACGACCAATGGCGACCTCACGATTCCCGATTTTTATAATTTGGCCGGTTCTCAAGACCCCGTTACGGCCGAGAACGAGATAGGAAAGGAAAAGAGAAATGCCCTGTTTGCAAAAGCTTCCCTGGGGTACAAAAGCCTTCTTTATCTGGATGGTTCTTACAGATTGGACTGGTCTTCCACAGCGAGGGACGACGATAACCGGGTGGATACCTACGGAGGGTCCCTAAGTTTTCTTCTACATGAAATCCTTCCTAAAAACGATGTGCTGACTTTTGCAAAGCTGCGGACAGGTTATGCCAGTGCTCCTTTTTTTCCAGATCGGTATCTTACCAGGAATGTTTATGATGTAAATCCATTGTATCAAGGAAACGGGCGGTTGTCGGTTTCCAATGTTCAGGAAAATCCCATTTTAAAAGGAGGTACCAGGGACGAGTTTGAAGTAGGTGCCGAACTGCAGTTTTTTAGAAATAGGCTTTCGTTGGATCTGACTTATTATAACAGGATAGACAAAGACCTTCCTATTAATGTGCCTTTGGACGGCGCCACGGGATATTCTGATATTACGGTCAATAGCGGTAAGCAAACGACCAATGGTATTGAGGTGGCCCTGACAGGGGATATTATTGACGGCGAAGATGTAACCTGGACACTTGGAGCAAATTTTGCCACGTTGAAGAGGGAGGTCAATGATCTTTATCCCGGGATCGATGCCAGGGATTTAAGCGATTATGGATCCAGTATACGCTTACAGGAACGGGTAGGGCAGGAATATGGATTGTTCTACGGAACTGGTTATGCCACCGATGAAAATGGCAATATTCTCTTTACGGAAAACGATGGGAATTATTACTACAGTATTCAACAAAATAAATATTTGGGGTCTTTGTTGCCAGATTATACCGGGGGTATCTTCTCTAATTTCAGATACAAAAATGTATCCTTAAACCTTGGGTTTGATTTTCAAAAAGGTGGGAAGTACTATTCCAGGACAGAGCGCTATTTCGATCATTCGGGGCTTTCGGCCAAGACAGCTGGACTTAACGATCTAGGAAACCCTAAAAGGGATCCGGTTTCTCAAGGTGGGGGAGAGCATATAGTTGGGGTACTGCAAACGGGAATCGATGAATCGGGAAACCCCATTAGCGATGGAACAGTGGTTGACGCCTATGTAGACCCACAGGTGCTCTATAATTCAGGGAACCTTGGTGCGATTTATGAAAACAACCTCCACGATGCAACATATATCAAGTTAAGGACCATTCGGTTGAAATATGACTTCAACAAGGAATTGCTTGAAAAAATAAGCCTGTCAAGCGCTTCCATAAGCCTTTATGCCAACAATGTTTGGTTGATTTATGCCGATGAACCTTGGATAGACCCTTCGGAACTGGAAAAGAGAAACGATATCAACTGGGCAGAAGGAGGAACTTTACCAATGACCCGGACCGTAGGTTTAAACCTGAATTTAACTTTCTAAAAAATAATGATGATGAATACGATAATAAAACATATAAAAATAGTGGCATGTATAACTGTATTGTGCAGTTCGTGTAATACTATTGATTATGACGATACCAATGATAACCCCAACGGGCCGACCGACGCGGTGACCTCGCAATTGCTTACCAATGCCTTATCGAGCATCCCGGATATTGTAGTCGATGAAACACCCATATTGTATATGCAGCACATTACCGAAGGGCAATACCCGGGTTCATCAAGATATTCTGGGCTAACCTATAGTTACGACAGCTGGTATACGGGGCCGTTACAGGATTTAAATGAAATTATAGCCATCAACAGCAATCCGGAAATTGCCGAAGATTATGCCATTTACGGTGCAAATGCAAACCAAATTGCAACAGCCAAAACCATTAGGGCCTATTTTCTGCAATATATGACAGATCGTTGGGGGGCACTCCCTTGGTCCGAAGCGTTTATGGGAATAGAAAACCCGCAACCAAAATTTGATACGCAGGAAAGCCTTTACGATTTTATGTTTGCAGAAATTGAAGACGTATTATCCTTAATAGACCATAGTGCTTCGGGACCTAGTGGCGATATTTTATTTGATGGCGATATGGACAGGTGGGAGGCCTTTGCCAATAATTTAAAAATGACAATGGCATTGAGGATTTCTCATGTAAACCCTTCCCTGGCAAAAACAAAATTTGAAGAAGCAGCGGCTTCCGGTCTTTTGGTAACTTCTAATGATGATAACATTGAGTACCATTACGGTACCGATGATGCCAGTGATAGCCCGTGGATGGATAACTTCAGGACAAGGGAGGATTACATCCTTTCCCGGACCATGGTAGAATCACTTAGGGAAAATTTAGATCCCAGACTGTTTGAATATGCCGCCCCGGCAAGAGATAGTGTTTCGACCGTAACAAACTTTCCTGATGCCATTGATGCTGGATATGTTGGCGCCCCCAATGGAAATGTAAACGGGAATGTTCCCAGCTATTCTTTTATTAACAATGAAATTATTTACACACCGGATTATCCTTCACCAATCTATACGGCAGCTCAAATAAAATTTGCCATGGCCGAAGCGGCCGCAAATGGTTGGGATGTTGGTGGAAGTGATGCCGCTACCTTATATGAAGAGGCCGTTACCGCTTCTATGGAATATTGGGGGGTTGCCACTGAAGATATTACAGAATATATCGCGGCACATCCTTATGGGGGGATCGAGGACATTGCTTATGAAAAATGGGTGGCATTATATTTGAACGGCCCCGAGGCCTGGGCCGAATGGCGAAGGTTGGATGCGCCTGCTTTGGTACCCTCCTCCTATGCAAATGACCCGAGGATTCCCGTAAGGCATGCATATGATGCCTCTATTGCAGATAATAATGCTGCCAATTATGCTGATATGATATCGTTTCAAGGTCCAGATAATTTGCACACCAAGTTATGGTGGGATATACACTAAAAATGTTTGTGGATCTTTATAAATTTATTTTATTAGCTAACCATTAACATCAAAGCCGATCATAGATCGGCTTTGTTTTTTTTGGTTGAAAAACAATTTGTTTTTCTATGTTCTTTCTAATTATTTATCTGTGGATCGTTTGTGTTCTGTCCGGTCCCACTGAAACAATTTTTATGGGCACGTTCAGTTCTTTTTCCAAAAATTCAATATAGTCGTTTAATGCTTTCGGAAATTGACCGGCTGCATCCAATTGGGTCAGGTCCTTGTCCCAGCCTTTTATTTCGGTATAGATAGGCGTTACGTTTTCTTCTTCTATATTATAGGGCAGGTGTTGAATGGTCTCCCCCTTGTATTTGTAGGCAGTGCATATTTTTAATGTTTTAAACCCGCTTAAAACGTCGGCCTTCATCATCATGAGCTGCGTAACCCCATTTACCTGAACGGCATACTTTAAGGCTACCAGATCCAGCCATCCACAGCGTCTGGGCCTTCCGGTTACGGCACCGAACTCGTTTCCTATTTTGGCCATTTTCTCACCATCACCATCGAATAGTTCAGTGGGGAAGGGACCGCTTCCCACGCGGGTGGTATACGCCTTAAAAATACCAAATACTTCACCGATCTTGTTCGGGGCCACGCCAAGTCCGGTACAGGCGCCCGCGGCGGTCGTGTTGGAAGAGGTTACAAAGGGATAGGTGCCAAAATCGATGTCCAGTAAGGAGCCCTGTGCGCCTTCGGCCAAAATGGTCTTATTGTTTTTAAGCGACTGGTTTAAAAATTCCTCACTGTCGATAAAGGTAAGTTCCTTAAGTGTGGCAACCGATTCAAAAAATTCTTTTTCAAGTTCTTCCAAATCGTATTGTACATCAACGTTGTAAAAATTGATCATGGCCTCGTGCTTGTCTGCCAGTGCCCTGTAGCGTTCTTTAAAATCGTCCAGCTCCAGATCGCCGATACGCAATCCGTTCCTGCCGGTCTTGTCCATATATGTAGGACCGATCCCCTTTAGGGTGGAA
This sequence comes from Galbibacter sp. PAP.153, assembly GCF_037029175.1. Lineage (NCBI taxonomy): Bacteria > Pseudomonadati > Bacteroidota > Flavobacteriia > Flavobacteriales > Flavobacteriaceae > Galbibacter > Galbibacter sp. PAP.153. The sequence goes on from NZ_JAZEUN010000012.1 coordinate 78,285, forward strand.
CCAATTTTAGCCTTTCCTTTGGAGGCTTCCGAAGCGGCATCCAGCAAGCGGTGGGTTGGCAATATTAAATGTGCTTTTCGCGATAGGATCAGTTTCTTTTTATAATCAATGCCAAATTGGTGTAAACCTTCCAGTTCTTTAACAAAAACTACAGGGTCTATTACAACGCCGTTGCCGATTACATTGATGGAGTTCTCATGAAAAATACCAGAGGGAATTGTTCTCAATACGTGTTTGATGCCGTCGAATTCAAGTGTATGGCCTGCATTTGGACCGCCTTGGAAACGTGCAATAATATCATAATCTTTGGTGAGGACATCTACGATTTTACCTTTTCCTTCGTCTCCCCATTGTAAACCTAGTAGTAAATCTACTGCCATTGTAATTAAATAAGATGATTAGCTTTTTTCGTTCTTGGTACCGTAAAAGTACAACGAATGATTTTGAATTTTTATGTCGAAAACTTCTTCGATCGTTTTTTTGATGTTCTGTATCCTTGGATCGCAAAACTCCATTACCTCCCCGGTATCCGTTAAAATAACATGGTCGTGCTGTTTATCAAAATACGATTTTTCGTAATGGGCCTGATTTTGACCGAATTGGTGTTTTCTGACCAGTCCGCATTCCAAGAGAAGTTCTATGGTATTATAAAGCGTAGCACGGCTTACACGATAGTTCTTGTTCTTCATTTTTATATAGAGCGATTCTATATCGAAATGTTCCTTGTTATCGTATATTTCTTGCAGTATAGCATACCGTTCAGGAGTTTTCCTGTGCTTGTGTTCTTCCAAGAATTTGGTGAACACGTTTTTAACGATTTCCTGGTTTTTGTCGTTCGCCATGATCAATTCTACGAATTAGATTACAAATGTAGTATTTAAAATTAAATTCGTCTTACTTTATCGATACCATTAATTTTTTTCAAGTTTTCTAACAATTTTTTTAAGATGGTTTTATTTTTAACTTCCACGGTAATTTTTCCGGAAAAAACACCGCCTTCGGTTTCAAAGTTGATGTTTTTCATGTTTACGTGCATGTTGTTGGAAATTACCTTGGTAACGTTGCTTACCAGCCCTAAATTGTCTATCCCGTCCAATTTAATAATGGCCGTGAACTCCTGTTGTGTCGAATCGATCCATTTTGCGGGAATAATCCGGTATGCATAATTGGACTGGAGCGTAATGGCGTTGGGACAGTTTTTCTTGTGCACCTTGATGCCTTCGTTTACCGTAATGAAACCAAAAACTTCATCTCCGGGGATGGGGCTGCAACAATTGGAAAATTTATAGTCCAGTTTTTCCTCCTCCTTGCCAAAAACAAGCTGGTCGTAATTGGTGGTAATTTCTTCTTTGTTAATTTCTTCGGAAGATGCGGGCTTGCGCATTTTATTTTTAAAGAAATTAATGAAGGTATTGTTTCGCGAGGCGGCAAAATCCTTTAGCATCTGGTTGTCTATGGTGCTGATCCCGATGCGGTAGAATAAATCCAAGCTGGTTTTCAGTTTAAAATAGACCACCAGATCGTTTACCACTTTTTCGTTAAGGGTAATTTTAAGCTGCTTTAATTTTCGACGGAGGATTTCCTTGCCTTCTTCGGCAATTTTTTTCTTCTCTTCTTTCAGGGAAGATTTTATTTTGGCCCTGGCCCTGGCCGTTGTGGCATAATCCAACCAGTTGGCATTTGGTTTTGAACTCTCGGAAGTAATGATCTCTACCTGATCGCCGCTCTTTAATTCTTTGCTGAGCGGGACCAACTTACCGTTTACTTTTGCCCCACGTGTTTTCAGGCCTACTTCCGTATGGATATTAAAGGCAAAATCCAGTGGGGAGGCCCCTTTTGGCAATGATTTTAATTCGCCTTTTGGGGTAAAAACAAAAATTTCCTGCGAATAGAGGTTCAGTTTAAATTCCTCAACAAAATCCACTGCATTTCCTTCGGCGTTTTCCAAGGCTTCCTGCAGGCGGTTGAGCCAAATTTCAATTCCCTGTTCTTTTTGGTCGCCGTGCTTGTATTTAAAGTGGGCCGCATATCCCTTTTCTGCAATTTCGTGCATGCGCTCACTTCGTATCTGCACTTCCACCCAACGGCCCTTGGGACCGATCACGGTAATGTGCAGTGCTTCGTACCCGGTAGTTTTTGGGGAAGAGATCCAGTCGCGCAAACGCGTCGGGTTGGGCCTAAAGTGGTCTGTGACGATGGAATATATCTTCCAGGCGAGAAACTTTTCGTTTTCGCGGTCGCTTTTGTAGATAATACGGATGGCAAACTTGTCGTATACTTCATCGAAGCCCACGTTTTGGGCCTTCATTTTCCGGCGGATGGAAAAAATGGATTTTGGCCGTCCTTTGATCACATAATTCAGCCCTTCATCATCAAGGCTTTCCTTGATAACATTGCTAAATGAACTTATGTAGGCTTCCTGGTCTTCCTTGCTTTCTTCCATTTTGCTCAAGATGTCGTTGTAGACATTTGGCTCGGTATATTTTAAACCAAGGTCTTCCAGTTCGGTTTTTATGTTATAAAGCCCAATCCTATGGGCGAGCGGGGCATAAATGTACAGTGTTTCCGATGCAATTTTTACCTGCTTATGATCGGCCATGGAGTCCATGGTCTGCATATTGTGCAGGCGGTCGGCAATTTTTATGAGTATTACCCTGACATCGTCGTTTAGGGTAAGCAGCATTTTCCTGAAATTTTCGGCCTGAAGGGAAATGTCCTGTTCGGACGTCATTTGTGAAATCTTGGTAAGGCCGTCTACGATCCTGGCCACGGTTTCACCAAACAGGCGTTCCATATCTTCGAGCGTATACGAAGTGTCTTCCACCACATCGTGCAACAAAGCTGCCGCAATGGCAGTTGCATCCAGCCCTATTTGCTGTGCCACTATTTTTGCAACCGCAATTGGGTGGAAAATATAAGCTTCGCCGCTTTTTCTCCGTTGGTCCTTATGTGCATCAACGGCCGTATCAAACGCCAACCTGATCAATTTTTTGTCTTCATCAGAAAGTGTTTGGTAACTTATGCGCAACAATTCCTTGTATTGCCTGGCGATCTGCTTGTTTTCTTTTTCTATGTCCAATACCCTCATATACTAAAAATACTATAATCTTTATTATTTAACAACAAATTCCATGCCCTATTCTCATGGAGATGTTAACAAGTTTATTTACAGAAAAGGGCGCTTCTAAGGTATGAGAATACACTATATATTAATGTTGTGCGCTCAAATTTTTAAACCTTTCCAGTAATGTAGGGTGCGAATAATGCACAAATACATACGCCGGATGCGGGGTTAGATTGCTCAAACTGTTTTTGGACAGCTTTTTAAGGGATGTGATCAGCGGTAATGGAGCATAGGTTTCTTTTGCATAATCGTCGGCCTGGTATTCAAATTTTCTGGAAAAATAGTTCATGATAAGTCCCGTAATTTCCGAAATGGGGCTGTACAAAATACCAAAGGCAATCAAACCTGCATGAAAACTGGGCTGTTTAACGCCAATGGCCAAGGAGAGTTCGGGAATGTTGATGAAAAGGGAAAGGAGGTACAAGGTCAAACCGGTTAATACGACCGATGCGGTAATGTTGAAAATAATATGCCTGCGCTTGTAATGCCCCACTTCGTGTGCGAGCACCGCTACAATTTCATCCTCCTCCAAATCTTTTATAAGAGTGTCGAACAGGGTTATCCTTTTTTGTTTGCCAAACCCCGAAAAGTAAGCATTTGCCTTGGTAGAGCGCTTTGAGCCGTCTATCACAAAAACATTGTCCAGCTCAAACCCGACCTTTTGGGCATATGCTTCTATTTTTGACCGTAGGCTCCCATCTTGTAAGGGGGTTTGCTTGTTAAAAAGTGGGACTATAAGGTTGCTGTAAAACATATTTATTAAAACGGTAAAAACAGCCACCAATGCCCAGGCGTATATCCAAAAATCAGCACCCGTCAGCATATAAAACCATATAACGAGCGAGAGTATCCCGCCGCCCAGGACGATCATCATCAGCCATCCTTTTAGCTTATCAAGGAAAAATGTTTTTTTTGACATTTTGTTGAAGCCAAACTTTTCTTCGATGACAAAAGTATGGTAATAAGAAAAGGGTATGGTCAAAATATCACCGGCCAATAGAATGGTCCCGAAGAAAATAAGGGTCACGGCTATTTCGTTGTTGCTGATGCCCCTTGCAAGCTTGTCCACAAATTCAAACCCGTCCAAAAAGAAAAAGGCCAGTGTAAGCATTAAAGAGTACAGGGAACTGATATTGGAAAATTTGTAATTGGTTTTTTTATAAGCCTGCGATTTTTTGTATTCGCCCTCGTCATAGACATCGTTTAATTCTTTTGGGACGGGACGGTCGAAATTCTTGGCATTGAGGTAATCCAGGATCTTATCAACGATAAAATCGAGCAGCAGGATTGTTATGATGCTATAAAAAATGGTTTGTGGTGTCATCTTCTAAATAATTGGATGCTACAAAAATAGGATTGTTTTTTTAGGCCATGGACTTTTTCTGAGATTTACAAGAAACCACGTTGCCTTTTTGCCTCAAAAATAACGATGGCGGCAGCTACCGAAACATTCATGGAATCGATTTCGCCTTGCATGGGGATAAGAATGTTCTGGCTGGAAGCATCGAGCCATTCCCCGCTAAGTCCGGTAGCTTCGGTTCCCACAACAATGGCGGTTGGAACGGTATAATCCAAAGTACTATAATTTACCGGTGCCGTCAAGGCGGCACAGTTGATGGCAATTTTTTTTAATTGCAGGTATTCAATAATCTCCAAAGTCGTGCCCGTTGCAATTTTATTGGTAAAGACACAACCTACACTGGAACGGATGATGTTCGGGTTGTACAGGTCGCTTTTTGGATTGGCAATGATTACCGCATCCAAATTCGCCGCATCTGCCGTGCGGAGCAATGCACCGATATTTCCGGGTTTTTCTGGGGCCTCGGCCACCAAAATTAACGGATTTGCGTTTTTTAAATCCAAACTGTTTAAGCTATGCGGTTTGCTTTGGGCAATGGCCAAAATTCCTTCTGTGGTTTGCCTATACGCAAGTTTTTGATATACTTCTTTTGAGATTTTAATAAATTCTACCGAAGGAAGTTTTTTGATTAAAGCGTCCAGATTTTCTTCAGAAAAAATATCGGCAAAAAAAAGAAGGGTTTGTATGTTGTAATTTCCCTTGAGGGCCAGTTTGAGTTCCCGTTGTCCTTCAATAACAAAAAGTCCTGACTTGCGCCTTTCTTTGGATTTTTCCTTGAGCTGTAAAATTTGTTTTACAAGATTGTTTTGAGTGCTGGTAATTTCTTTCAACGCTATTTTTTTTCAAAAATAAATTAAAATCACCGGAAAACAATATTCCTATTTGGCATTGAGTTTCATTGGGCATGAATGATTTTATAAAATATACATTACGATATTTCAAATATAACGGCCTTATTTTTTTACATCAATAATTAAAAACCCCGCTTTTGAGAATCCCGTTTTTTTACTGTTAATTAACGTTAAATATACATAAGTTAATAGTGTTACTATTAATTTTGTGCGCTTTCATATTAAAATGCTGAAAATTAAATGGAATTTCCTGGAAATTTACGTTTTACAATTAATGATAAATTATACCTGAAGGACCCTGAATCTTCCGAATTAGGGAGGAAAATCCTTAAGTATAGCATTATCCTTATCGACCAGATAGGGTTTGAATCCTTCACCTTTAAAAGGTTGGGGCAATGCATAGGATCCAATGAAAGTTCGGTATACCGCTATTTTGAGAACAAGCACAAATTGTTATTGTATTTATCTTCCTGGTACTGGTCCTGGATAGAATACAGGATGTTGTTTTCCATCCAGAACATTGCCGACCCCCTGCAAAAACTGCATAGGGTAATTGAAGTGGTTGCTGCCGAAGTAAAGGACGATGAGACAACGGCATATATAGATGAGGCCATACTTAACAGGATTATAATTTCCGAGTATTCCAAAACATTTCTCACCAAGGAAGTGGACAAGGAAAACAAGGATGGTTTCTTTTTGGTCTACAAAAGGATAAACCTTTTGCTGGCCGATATCATATCTGAAGTTAAGCCCGATTATCCATACAGTAAAACATTGGCTTCATCCATAGTTGTTGGTACCATTAACCAGCATTTTTTTAAACAACACTTTAAAGCGATTACCGATTTTTCCGGTCATGATGGGGAAGTCGCATCGTTTTATATTAAAACCCTTGATAAAATATTGCTATGACACCATTTAAAAGATTTAGAGGCTTGCTGAAAGTGGATAAAAAAGATATATACCAGATTTTTTTGTATTCCATCCTTGCCGGGGTAATCAGTTTGTCGCTTCCCTTGGGGATACAATCCATTGTTAATTTCCTTCAGGCGGGAAAGGTAAGCACGTCTTGGATAGTGCTGGTAATTATTGTGGTTCTGGGGGTAGCAATGGTCGGGGTTTTTAGGATTATGCAATACCGTATAACGGAAAATTTGCAACAAAAGATCTTTGTGCGGTCTTCTTTTGAGTTTGCTTATAGGTTTCCTAAAATGAAGTTCAGCAAGCTTTACCCTTATTTGCCGGAAGAACTTGCCAACCGCTTTTTCGACACGCTCAATGTCCAAAAGGGCGTTTCAAAATTATTGCTGGATATTTCCGGAGCTGCGCTCCAGGTTATTTTCGGCATTATCCTTTTATCGCTATACCATTCTTTTTTCATTCTGTTCGGCATGATGCTCATTGTGTTGTTATACCTAATATTCAGGTTAAACTTTTCTTCGGGTGTGGCAACAAGTTTGAAGGAGTCTAACTATAAATACAAGGTAGCGCATTGGTTGCAGGAAATAGCAAGAAACCATATGAGCTTCAAAAACAAAAGGGTTTTTAATTTTTCCCTCGACAAAAATGATGATTTGGTTGGCGGTTATTTAAAAGGAAGGGAAAGCCACTTCGATATTTTAAGGAGACAGTTTATACAACTTACCGGGTTTAAGGTGCTTATGACGGCAGGACTGCTTATTATTGGCGGTTTGCTGGTATTAAATCAGCAAATGAACATTGGTCAGTTTGTGGCCGCCGAAATTATTATTCTGAATATTACCAATGCCGTTGAAAAACTTTTTTCGGGCACAGAGTTGTTTTACGACGTGCTGGCATCGTTGGAAAAAATAGGAAAGGTCATGGATATCGAGTTGGATGCAGAGGAAGAAGGGCAGTATAAATTAAACGAAAAGCCCATAGCTATTGAAACAAGGGGGTTGTCGTACAAGTTTCCCGATTCCGACCAGTTTGTGCTCAAGGACGTTTCCATGGAGATAGCACAAGGCGACCGTATTCTTATCGAAGGGCCCAACGGATCGGGAAAAACAACACTGGCCAGGCTCTTAAGCCGTGTAATAGAACCCACAGAGGGCATGTTATATATCAATGGGACTAACTATAAAAAGTATTCCTTGGAAGATTTTAGGTTTAACATAAGTACCATAAACGTTAACGACAATGTTTTTGAAGGGACTATTTTAGAGAATATCACCTGTAAAAATCCCGATATTTCACTTGCAAGGATAGTGTCGGTAATGGAAGATTTAAAGCTGGCAGAATATATCAAGTCCCTTCCTAACGGATTGGACACAAAGGTCCACTCGGGGGGAAAACAGCTTTCGTCTTCCATCGTCGAAAAAATATTATTGGTCCGCTGTGTCCTTTCCGATCCCAGGATGATTTTTCTGGAAGAACCTTTGGAAAATGTAGATAAGGACTCTGCTAAAGAAATTATTGATTACATGACTGCCAAAGACAAGCCCTGGACATTGGTGGTAATTTCAAAGAACCCTTATTGGAAGTCAAAATGCAATAAGAGTTTTTATATGGAACAAGGTACTTTAAAAAATTAAGCTATGTTGAATATTTCAGATAATAGAATCCATAACTATATAGATGTTGGCAGGTTTAAGTCCATGAAGATTTTTGCCGACAACAAACACTATAAGATCATCCGTAAAGTTGTTTGGGGTGTGTTTATTGCATTGATCTTGGTTTTGTTCCTGCCGTGGACGCAAAATATAAGCGGAAGCGGTTTTGTAACTACGCTCAAACCCGGACAACGGCCACAAACGGTGCATGCCATTATTGGCGGTAGGATAGAAAAATGGTATGTGCAGGAAGGGGATTATGTAGAAAAGGGCGATACCATTTTATACATTTCCGAGACAAAATCGGAGTATTTGGACCCCAACCTTATCGAGAATACCGAAAGCCAGGTCAAGGCCAAGGAAAATGCTGTTGCATCGTACATGGCCAAGGTGGAAGCCCTTGGAGAGCAAATTCAAGCCATTAAAAGGGAAAGACAACTTAAACTTAAACAGGCCGATAATAAATTAAAACAAAGTAGGCTTAAAGTAGAAAGCGACAGTATGGAACTGGAAGCCATAAAAACGCAGTTAAGTATTGCCGAAACTCAATATCAGCGGGCATTCAATTTAAACGAAGAAGGCCTAAAGCCTATGACGTATGTTGAAGAAAAGAGGGTTAAGCTTCAGCAAATGCAGGCCAAGATAATAACACAAGAGAATAAGTTTTTGGCAAGCCAGAACGAATTGATCAATAGCGAAATGGAGCTTACCCGTTTGTCGGCATCCTATTCGGAAAAACTGGCCAAGGCAAACAGCGACCGCCAAACGGCATTGAGCACCCAATTTGATACCGAATCCAATGTAAGCAAACTCCGGTCGCAATTTGCCAATTACAAGCTCCGTAATGGCATGTATTATATTACCGCGCCCCAAACGGGTTATGTGAACCGGGCATTACAATCGGGTTTAGGGGAAACGGTCAAGGAAGGCGCCTCGATAGTGAGTATTATGCCGGCATCTTTTGAGATTGCCGTGGAATCGTATGTGGAGCCTATGGATTATCCTTTAATAAATAAGGGAGAAAAGGTCAGGATATGGTTCGATGGATGGCCTACAATTGTTTTTAGCGGTTGGCCCGGGGTTTCGTACGGTACCTTTGGGGGTGTTATTGTGGCCAAGGAGAATTTTATAAGTGCCAATGGTAAATACCGGGTATTAATAGCCCCCGACCCGAGTGATAAGCCCTGGCCAAAGCTATTGAGCATTGGTGCGGGCACACAAACCCTTGCCTTGTTGGACACGGTTCCTATTTGGTTTGAAATATGGCGGACATTAAACGGGTTCCCGCCCAACTTTTACAGGACCCAAACGGGTGCAAATACAAAAGCAAATGCAGAAAAAACAAACAAGTAAACTTAGTTTGCAACAAAAACTGAGAAAATATATAATTGGGTGTGGCTTATTATGGCTTATGTGCTTTACGGGAATTGCACAGGCTCAAAATGCCAACGAAGAGTTTACCTATGATGAATTTCTGGGCATTGTAAAAAAATACCATCCTTTGGTAAAGCAGGCAAATCTTATTGTAAGTGCCTCCCAGGCAAAATTATTAAAGGCAAGGGGGTATTTCGACCCAAAAATATCGGCTGATTTTTATAAAAAGCGTTTCGACGATAAAGAATATTACAACTTATTCAACGGCAACCTTAAAGTGCCGACCTGGTACGGGGTAGAGTTTAAGGCAGCTTTCGATAGAAATCAGGGGGAATATTTAAACCCTGAAAATTACGTTCCCGAAGATGGGCTGGCAAGCATTGGGGTTTCTGTGCCTATTGGTCAGGGACTATGGATCAATGAGCGCATGGCGGAAGTTAAAAAGGGAAAGCTTTACCGGCAATTGGGTGATTACGAAAGGACCTTGGCAGTAATGGATGCACTTTTTGAAGCATCTGAAGCATATCTGGACTGGAAGCAGCAGTACGAAAAAGTGATGCTTTACGAAAGGTTTTACCATAATGCATTGGAACGCCAACAATGGATAAAAAAGGCTATCGAACTTGGAGAGCTGTCGCCAATAGATAGTGTAGAATCCGGGATTATACTTAAAACGCGCAAGCTTGAACGGGACCAGGCCGAACTTAAATTAACAAAAAGCCGGCTGCACCTCTCTAATTATCTTTGGGCAGCGGATGATATCCCTTTGGAACTTTCGGAAAAAATGGTGCCGGAAGAAAACCTAAAAGATAATATGTTGGATGTATTGGGCATTAATCCCATGGCCACCGAGGTGAACCTTGAAAATCATCCAAAATTGAATGCCTTGAGTACTAAAATAGACATGAAAGAGGTGGACCGCAAGTTAAAGGCGAATAAGCTTTTGCCAAAATTGCGGCTCAATTACAACTATATAGCAGCACCAAATTATTTTAATAATTATAATTGGGACGATTATAAAATTGGGGCTTCGCTTTCGTTCCCTATTTTGTTGAGAAAGGAAAGGGCAGAAGTGAAAATAGCAGAAGCCGAGCTTAACAATGCTCAATATGGATTGCAGTTTCAAAGGCAAACACTTCAAAATAAAGTGAGGTCCAAATATGCCGAGCTAGAGTCGTATCAATCACAAATGGGCATGAACATGGACCTAATTGCCGATTATAAACAAATGCTCGATGCAGAGGTTAGGCTTTTCGAGTTGGGCGAAAGCTCCATATTTTATATTAATACCCGTGAAAACAAATTGGTAAAAGCCAAAGTGACACAAATAGAACTGGAAAACACCTATTTTTTAATAGTTGCCGATTTGTACCGGGCTTTGGCTAAAATATAAAAACGCTTAGTTAATTTTGACTGAAATTGGTGTCCGGTTGGGTCAATTCACTTAAAATGCCCTTGAAATGGCTTGGCGACATTTCCATAATTTATGCCATTTCTTTAATTAAATTTATTTCTGATGAACCGATATGGCCATCGGCCGCCGCAACTGCAAAAGCAAATTATATAATATTTTCCTTGCCATGTTCGTTTAAAGACGGGGTAATTTGCTTTAAATAGGTGTCGATTTTTTCAGGGTTGTTCTCAATTTCTTCAATAAGCGCCTCCAATTGGCCCATATCTATATTGTTATGGATATATATTTGTTTAGAATTTTAAATACTATTTCCTTCTCGCTATTAGCTATTTCTCCATCGGCTAAAATCATTAAAACCATTAAATGGTTGATGGTCACATGCATTCAGTTTTGTGTGGTAGGCTCTTATAGCTTAATCCCTGGGGATAAAAGTTCCCTTGCAATGGTTGCATTCAACATATTCGCCAGCACTTCCGAGTGGAATTATAGGAATGAAATAAAGCGTGAAAAATTTGGTGACCTTACGGTGCCTGTAAGGTTTGCTTGTGTCGCATCGGGGGCAGTTAAAGTCGCCGGATTTAATGGTAGACTTAATGCCCCTTGTTCCAAAAATAATCATAGTATTATACGTTTAGGTCAAAAAATGAGGTTGAACATATTAGGGTAATTACTATTTTTTGCTGTATTTTTCGGTATAGCGTTTCCACAGTTCTGTTTGGTGGGTTTCCAAGCTAATGTCCCTTCCCTGAATATAAGCTTTACTGATAATGTTTGTCCGCATGTCCAGTGCATCGCCCTCTGAAATAAACAACGTAGCGTCCTTTCCTGTTTCTATAGTTCCAACCAGCTTGTCTACCCCGGCTATTTTAGCGGCATTTTCAGTGATCAATTGTACGGCCTGTTCCTTGGCCATTCCATAAGCGGCAAAAGATCCGGCATAAAATGGCAGGTTCCGTGTATTCATGCGTTCCATGCTCCCGCTCGGGTCTATACTACACAATACGCCCGCTTTGCTTAGTAATGAGGCCAGCATGAAGGTATGTTTGATGTTTTCATCATCACTGCTCGGGAGCCGGTGCGGGCGCTTAACCACTACGGGAATATTATTTGAGGCCAATAAACCGCTGACTTCATCGGCTTGGTCGCCGCCAACAACCACTATTTTTTCAATGCCTGCTTTTTTGGCAAAATTAACGGCATCGGTAATTTCGCGTTTTCCGTCTACATGAATAAATAGTTTTTGGGTGCCGTCAAAAAGACCTTTGGTAGCTTCGTAAGGCAGATTCCTGGGGTTTTGGTTTCCCGCCAGATATGCTTTGGCTTCCATTAAAAAGTGTATTATCCCGTCTATTTCTTTGGTATAATCTTCGTTGGGTTTCAACCCCGGGTCCTCGCCCCGCCATGGACGCCCTCTTTTTAAACTGTTTGGCCAATTCATATGAACGGCATCATCGACCTTTATGGCCGCATCTTCCCAGTTCCAGGCATCAAATTGTACCACCGAGGATGTTCCGGAGATACTACCGCCCCGTGGGGTGACCTGCCCCATTAAAACTCCGTTTGGGCGCATGCTTTCCACCACTTTAGACTCGGCATTGTAGGCAATTAAACTCCGGATATGGGGCAGGAGCGAACCAATTTCGTCCTCGTCATCGGTAGCCCGTACCGCATCAATTTCCACGAGTCCCAATGTAGAGTTTAAGGCAATAAAGCCGGGATATATATGTTTTCCAACGGCATCTATTACTTGGCTAAACTCATTTTTATCAACAGCAGAGGCACTTCCCACGTAGGTGATTTTTCCATCGTTAAAACCAACGGCCCCGTTTTCTACCACGGTTCCGTTGCCAATATGTATTGTGGCCCCTGTTATCAAGATGGATGATGTTTGCGGCGATGCCGGTGTTTGCTGTGCTAAGATGATGTGGGTTATCATCAAAAAGGCTGTATATATTAATTTTTTCATTTTAAGGCTATTTCAATTGATAAATTAGTGTGTTGCAATGGAACGCTTCGTCTTCCTTTACTTTTGGGGCCTGTGTTTTTACCCCGTTGTTTTTGGCACGTATCATCATATTAACGAGCTCGTTTTTTTCCTGTCGGATTAGGGTTTCTGCTTCCTGCATTTGCTCATAGTCATAATAAACGGCACCTTCAATAATTGTTTTTTCGGCAATAGCGTACACCGAAAGCGGATGGTCGCTCCATAAAACCAAATCGGCATCCTTCCCTTCTTTAATACTTCCAATATGGGTATCGAGGTGCAATAACTTTGCAGGGTTGATGGTAACCATTTTCCATGCTTCTTCTTCGCTCATACCGCCGTATTTAATAGTTTTGGCGGCTTCTTGGTTTAGCCTTCGCGACATTTCGCCATCGTCTGAGTTGATGGCGACGGTAATTCCCTGATCGTGCATAATTGCGGCATTGTAGGGAATGGCATCGTTTACCTCAAATTTGTAAGCCCACCAATCAGAAAAGGTAGAGCCGCCAACCCCGTGTTCTTTCATTTTATCGGCAACTTTGTAGCCTTCCAGAATATGGGTGAAAGTGTTAATGTTGAAGTCGAATTTCTCGGCTACTTTCATGAGCATGTTTATTTCGCTCTGCACATAGGAATGGCAGGTAATAAAACGCTCTTTGTTTAATATCTCGGCCAAGGTTTCCATTTCCACATCGTAGCGTGGGGCTTTTGTTCTGGATTTTTTAGAAGAAGAAAGCGCATTGTATGCTTTCCATTGTTCACTGTATTCTTTGGCCCTTTGGAAATAATCGGTAAAAACCTGCTCCACGCCCATGCGGGTCTGTGGAAAACGGATGGTCTGCGAAGCTCCCCAATTGGATTGCTTCACGTTTTCGCCCAAGGCAAATTTTATAAACTTGCTGCGTTCTTTGTATAAAAGGCCGGTTGGGTCCTCGCCCCATTTTAGTTTTATAATGGCTGAACGTCCGCCAATCGGGTTTGCCGATCCGTGCAGTATTTGAATGGTAGTGACGCCCCCTGATAAATTTCTGTATATGTCCGCGTCTTCAGAGTTAACGACATCTTCAATGGTAACTTCGGCAGAGCTGTTATGCCCGGCCTCGTTAATTGCGGCGGCCGCAATATGCGAATGCTCGTCTATAATCCCTGCGGTGAGGTGTTTCCCGGTTGCGTCTACGATTTTTGCGCCCGATGCGGATAAATTTGTACCAATGCTTGCAATTTTTCCATTTTTTACCAAAACATCCGTGTTTTGCAAAATGCCGGTATCTTCACTGGTCCAAACCGTGGCATTTTTAAACAATATGGTTTGTTGTTGGGGCAGGCTTTTTAAACCAAAGGCCTTATTTGGATAGGTAACGGGAAATACTTTTGGAATCTCATCCGTTTCGGTTTCTTTTTCCTTTTCTTGTGAAGCTTTTTTGATGGCTGTCCAATTTGTTGTGTTTCCGTTGGTAAGTACCGCTTCACCTTTTAAATTTCCTTCGGAAGCAATTAAAGAAGAAAGCCTGATGAATTGATCTTTGTAGGCATCGCCTTCGGGGTTGAAGAATAAGTGCAGCCATCCGTTCTGGTACGTAATATTTGAAGCAATCTTCGTGGCCCCCTTTTTAAGTTCCGATTTTATTTTTTCAAGTTCACCAGAGAGGGAAAGCGCATAACTTTCGCTATTGATATTCAAGGTATATTCTCCCCGGATATCAATGGTTTCCATATTATTTACAACATGTTTGTTGCCTTGAACCCAGTTTTCGTAAAGTGTGGTTTCTTTATCAAAAATATCGCCGGAGGTAATTAAAAAATTGGCATAACGTCCTTTTTCCAAGGTCCCTATTTCATCGCTTTCGTTCAGTAAGGAAGCGGGGATTGTAGTTAAGGCTTCCAAGGCCGTGGTTTTATCGAGACCGTATGCAATTGCTTTTAAGAGGTTTGCCTTAAAATCGGTTAGTTTTTTATTGTCTTTTGCGGTAATGGCAAAAGTTACATTGTTTTCGGCCAATACTTTTGGGTTGGTAGGGGCCTGGTTCCATAACAGCATTTCTTCCAAAGAAATTTTGTTGGCCATGTAGGGGTCGGTAACATCGTAAGCATCGGGAAAATTTAGCGGGATAATGTAAGAGGCCTTGGTGTCTACGATTTCATCAATGCGCTCAAATTCGTTGCCGCCACCTTTTATAATGTAATTCAATTTAAATTCGTCGCCAAGGTTGTCTGCCCTTAAGTCGTTTAATTTATCATCTGCAATAAAAATCTGCGGAAGCGGTCTGTTTTTAATCAAAGCTTCCAGGGAAAGGTCTTTTCCCTCTGCATTTCCCGCTTCATACCATTGTGCATCAAAATACATTTGCCGCAATAGGGCAATGGCCCCCATTAACGATGTCGGATAGGCCTGTCGGGAAGCTTTACTTTTTTCGAATGAAAGGAATTGAGCGGCATCCTCGGCAATAATTCTTTCACTATTTGTAGTATTTTCATTCAATGCGATCAATGCTCCGCTACCCCTTATAATTCCGTCGGAAATATGAGTGTTTACAACGCCAAAACCTGCATCTAGCAATTCTTTGGCTCTTTTTTCTTCAAAAGAAAATTTTTCAACTGCCCTGTTTTCCGGCATTACATGATCGTTCCAATAATAGCCTTCGCGTGATGCATCGTATTGTGGGGTATTGCTTTTTTGCGGTTCTTTGGGGGCCAAAATTCCAAAATCGGAATACATATCGATAAAGGAAGGATAAATGGACTTCCCGTTAAGGTCGATGGTAACACTGTTTTCGGGAATGGAAACCGAACTGCCAACGGCGGCCACTTTTCCGTTTTGGACAAGGAGCACTCCGTTTTCAATAATGTTGGTAGGGGTCACGTAAATTTTTGCGTTTTTAAATGCAGTGTAGTTGGAGTTTTCTGTTTTAACACCGTCGTTTTGTGGGAAATATTCTTGAGAAAATAAAGATAAAGAACACCCGAACAGTGCTAAAATGCATAGTTTGATTTTCATTTATTATAAGAGTTATAAATTAGTGGTAAGTAAATTTAAAATTTTTTAGATGAAAACGGTTATTTTACGAGTGTATCTATAAATTTTTGTCTTTATAATAATTTACAAGCAGTGCTACTACATAACTGTAACTTTTTAGCCCTTCTTTTTGATTATTTGCTTTTAGGAAAGAGTTGAACGTATTTTTAAAAACAGGCTCGGCCTTGGTTTTATGACGACGCCAAAAATTGGCGACTTCTATGTAATTTTTAATGATACCTGGATGGATTTTACCGTTGAATTCTTCAAATTTTTTAATGTCCCGCCTTTTTACTTCACCTAAACAATAGCGCAGTACATAAATATAACCCGAATATTGAAAATAAAGGTCGTTGTTTGAAGTAGCCGCCAAAAAAGCGATAAAATTGGCCTCGTTTTCCGCCGAATACCCAATTTGGTGTGCTTCTTCGTGGCAGCTGACGGTAGGGTACTTAAAATCAAGTTGTAGGCCATTTACCTGTGCCTCGTTGGTAAAAGGGTTTAAGTAACCGCTGTACCCCATATAGGTCAGGGCCGTGCTGTATAACGAAGTTTTAATGCTTTTGGGATGGTATTGAAAATCCGGGATTTTTTTTACCAGGTTTTGATAACCGTTTATGGACATGCCATAAATCTCTTTTTTCGAATATGGAATTTTAACAATAATGGTGTCCGAATCAACCAGTTTGCTATGTATGGAGTTGCTTTTGGCAACTAATTTTTCGGTAAAAGCATAGAGTTCCTCAGAAGTATATTCATTGTCTATTTTTAGTTTTTTATGGATGGGCAAGCGGTAATAATTAAAGCCCCAAAATACATGAAAGACAAAGTACGCAAACGAAACCACAAGCATGACTTCCCTGAGAAAATAGCGGGTACTGTTAAAAAACATCTTTCCCTTTAAAATTAAAAACCTAATTATCAATACGGCTAAAATGGTATACAAAATGTCGCCCACCGAAAAAGGGACCCAGCCAAAGACGTAGCGAAAGCCTTTGGATATTATTGGATATACCAAAGTACTGTAGTATTCTTCAATAAACCAAGGATATCCCGCCAACCATTTCACGAAGATGATTTGAGGAACAATGGATAAAGCTAAAATGGTTTTAACCCGATCGGACATAAAGTCAAAAATAGAAATAAGTTGCAGTTTATTAAAACAGTTAACAAACAAATAAGAGAACTTCTTTTTTATAAAGGCACAGGGCTGTTAAAAATCCCTATTTTTGTAAAAAACAAGTATACATTAATGAATTCAGAAATAAGAGAACTACAACCCGAAGAAGTTTGGAATAAGTTTACCGACCTAAATGCGGTACCAAGACCATCTAAAAAAGAAGAACAGGTAATAGCCTTTATGCTCGATTTTGGAAAACAGCTTGATTTGGAAACTTTTAAGGATGAAGTAGGGAATGTAATTATAAAAAAGCCGGCAAGCCCCGGCATGGAAAACCGGAAAACGGTGGTACTGCAATCGCATTTGGATATGGTACACCAAAAAAACAACGATACTGTTTTTGATTTTAGTAGCCAGGGAATAGAAATGTTTGTAGAAGATGGCTGGGTAAAGGCAAAAGGAACAACTTTAGGGGCCGATAACGGTTTGGGCGTAGCGGCCATAATGGCCATTTTGGAGAGCAAAACAATAGCGCATCCTGCCATCGAGGCGCTTTTTACCATTGATGAAGAAACCGGGATGACAGGTGCCCAAGGCCTTAAGGAAGGGCTGCTTGCCGGCGATATACTTTTAAATCTGGATACCGAGGAAGACGACGAAATAGATATAGGCTGCGCCGGGGGCATTGATATTACCGCTTCCAGAAAATATGAAGAAGAAACAACCCCGGAAGATGTTACGGCCTATAAAATAGCTGTAAAAGGCCTGCAAGGCGGGCATAGCGGAATGGATATCCACCGTGGGTTTGGGAATGCAAATAAAATAATGAACCGGTTGTTGTTTGACGGGTTTGAAAATTTTGGACTCAGGATTGCCAAGATCGACGGGGGCGGACTTAGAAATGCCATCCCGAGGGAAAGTGAAGCCATTGTAGTTGTGGACAGGATCCATCATGATGCCTTTGCCTTGGAGTTTAACCAATTGGCCACTTCAATAAAAAAAGAGTACAAAACCATGGAACCCTCCTTGTTTATTTCTGCCGAAGCTACCGACACCCCCGATAAGGTAATGAATATTGGCGTTCAGGAAGGCATTACAAAGGCACTGTATGCAGCACATAATGGTGTGTATGTTATGAGTCCCGATATGGAAAATCTGGTACAAACCTCCAATAACATTGCACGTGTTAAAATAGGCGAAGGGAAAATTAAGGTGCTTTGCTTAACAAGGTCTTCGGTAGAAACCTCCAAAATAGACATGGCAAACTCGTTAAGGGCCACTTTCGAGCTGTGTGGTTGCGAGGTAAAGTATAGCGGGGAATATCCGGGATGGAAACCCAACGTAAACAGCCCCATACTAAAGGTGCTTAATGAAAAATACCGAGAACTCTTTAAAGAAGCCCCGGAAGTGGTTGCCTGCCACGCCGGATTGGAATGCGGTATATTGGGGCAAAATTACCCCGAAATGGACATGATTAGTTTTGGGCCAACCATAAAAGGAGCACATTCCCCCGATGAAAGGGCCCATATTGCCTCGGTAGAAAAATTCTGGAAATTCTTAAAAGAGATACTAAAGGAAATTCCCGTAAAGGATTAAAAATGGAGCATAAATAACTGCATGTGTAGCGAAAATGATTATTGGCTATTTAGTCAGGGGCAGCGCTTGTGTTATTTTCTCTAACGTGTAGAAACCTTAAACCCACAAGTTCCTTGATAGCTTGATTGATGAATTCTGCTTTGTTTAGGCGATCATTTTCAATTAAAAAAAATGTCTTTTTTTGAGAAAAATAGCAGCTCTTAAGAAATTAATATAAGATTCTAATGTGTTACTTTCATTAAAAGAATCTTTTTCAAGAGCTTTCTTTTTGTTAACATAATTCTGAATTGCAACTTCCCGTACATCAGGTACTGTTATGGCCGATGTTCCTTCATTGATTAGGTGGCAACATTTAATGAAAAGGACTAAAAAATCTCTTGGACCCCCAACCGATACGGCGACCAACCTGTCTGGAGATATAAAAAACCCGCCAGATGGATTTTGCCATCGGGCGGGGGTGTGTATAAGTTCTTCGGGTTTTCTATACAGGAGTTCTTTTCTATTCTTGAATGCCCGTCATTTCCAGATCGAAAACCAAATCTGTTTTTGGTGGAATGGGCCCGTAACCAGAATCGCCATAGGCTAGGTAAGAAGGGATAAACAAGCGTAGTTTATCTCCTACTTTCATCATCATGATGCCTTCTTTAAAGCCCGGGATCAAGGTAGCGTCGGGGCTTATTACCATTGGTGCGGGTTTGTACAGGCCCCTGTCCAGTTTGCCAGGGTTTACATTGCCGAATTTTTCTGCAATGTCAAGTATACTGGTATCAAAAACATTTCCATTTTCAAAATACCCAGCATAATCAATCAATGCTGTTTGCCCTACTTTTGGTTTTTCGCCGGTACCTTCTTTTATATAGATGTAATGCAGTCCGGATTCGCTGCTTTGGGCTTCTTCTTTCTGGGCTTCAAACTCGCTGGCTATTTCTTTTTTGGCATCTTCAATAGCTTTTTGTCTTTCGGCTTCTTCGGCAAAATAGTCTTCAAATACTTTTGAGGCGTCAAAACTTTTGGCTTCTTTTCCAACCCGGACTATTTGTACATGGTTGACTTTAACGGTGTCTATGGGCCTGTCTTTATTGGCCGGGTCTTGCGAGGTTTCTACATTGGCAATACTGTCTATAACTCCCAGTCCCGCTACAACTTCACCAAAAATAGAGTATTTCCCGTCTAGAAAAGGGGTTGCCTTGTGTGTAATAAAAAACTGGCTCCCATTGGTATCGGGGCCTGCATTGGCCATGGAAACCATTCCTTTTTTGTCGTGTTTTAGGCTGTCAACAATTTCGTTTTTAAATTTATAGCCAGGATTCCCGCTTCCAGTGCCAGTTGGGTCGCCCGTTTGTATCATAAAATCCTTGATTACGCGGTGAAAGGTTACCCCATCGTAATACAATTTGCCTTTAAGCGTATCGCTCACATAGGTATTGGTCCCTTCGGCAAGGCTTACAAAATTGGCTACGGTTATTGGGGTTTGATTATAAAAAAGTTTTACAATCATATCTCCTTTGGTGGTTTGGATATCTGCATACAAACCATCTCCCAGATCGGAGTATTTAGAGCTTGAACAAGAGGTAAGCACAATGGCCAAAATGAAAATAAAACTTAATTTTTTCATTGAATTTATATTTAATTATTTGTTTTTATACTGTCTGATGCTTTTTCGATAATATCGATAAGCGTAATGGTACTTTTTATAGGTTGATTGGTGCCTATCCGCTGGTCATCGCCATGATATCCGTATGCTAGTGACGAAGGGAACAAAAAAGTAGCCTTTTCGCCTTCTTTAAGCAGCTTTACGGCGGTGCGCAGCCCCGGAAAATAGTCTTCCTTGTCGACCTTAAAATGTACTTCCCCGATTTCTTCACTTGAATATATGGTTTCTTCGGAGAGCGACCTAATATCGTAATTAATTTTTACTAGGTCTCCTTCTTTTGGAACATAATTTTGCGTACCGTCCCTAATGTCAAAATAATACCAGTACCCATTGGAAGATGCGTGGTATTGGTGCAGGCTGTCTTTGGCAATAATACTGTCTATACGTTTTTCTTCGTAATCCAGCAGGTTTTTGTTCCTTTCAATAGAGGTCCGCATAAAAGAGCCCGTTTTGGCGCTCACGGGCCGCCGGGCCTCAGGCTGTTTGCAGGCCACCAGCATTAATAGCGGGGCAAATATAATTAAGCAGGTTTTTGTCATTGTAGTTCTTCTTTATATGCTTTCAGGGTTTTTTCGAAAAATGCGGTAGTTTCTTCTAAAGACATTTCGCTCCTTCCCCCGGCGGCATTTATATGGCCTCCGCCATTAAAGTGTTTTCTGGCAAATTCGTTCACGGAGAAATCGCCTTTGGAGCGTAACGATATCTTTATAATGTTCTCTTGGGCGCTTTCAATAAATATAGCTGCAAATTTTATTCCCTTTAAGGAAAGGCCATAGTTTACAAAGCCTTCGGTATCGCCTTTTTTATAGTTGAACTGTTGCAGTTCTTCTTTAGAAAGGGTTATGTAAACGGTATGGTACTGCGGCAGCTCTACCAAATTTTTAAGTGCACAGCCCAATAAATGAAGCTTGTCCAGTGAATTTGTGTCAAAAATATCGTTGTGGATCAGGGCATTTTTGGCGCCATAATCAATTAAATTGGCAATAATGCGGTGCGTGGCACTGGTTGTGGACGGAAACCGGAAAGAACCGGTGTCTGTCATAATGCCGGTATAAAGGCAGGTGGCTATTTCGGCAGTTATTTTATGGGCCTCTCCCAGAAAGTCGATAAAATTATATACCATTTCGCAGGTGCTGCTCATGGACGTGTCAGAATAGGTATACTTTGCATAATCATCGGGCGCCTGGTGATGGTCTATCATAACGTAATCTCCCGTAAAGGCCTTTAAGCCGTTGGCAACTTCATCGATCCTGCTCAACGAATTAAAATCCAAGGTAAATATCAGTTCGGCTTCTTTTATCTTCTTGCAGGCAATATCGTTTTGGACATCGTACTTGATAACGACCTCCTCGCCGGGCATCCATTTTAAAAAATCGGGATAATCATTGGGGGAAATTATACTAATATCGTGTTTATTTTGTTTTAAGTAATGGTACACCCCTAAACTGGATCCAATGGCATCGCCATCTGGGTTTTTGTGAGGGATAACAACTATCTTTTTTGGTGAGGATAGTACCTTTTTTAGTTCTTTTATCTTACTTTTTTCCATTGTGGGCTAATATACAATTTAATAATAGAAAACTTGAAAAAGGAATAGTACATTTGTAAGTATAAACTATATCTATGCGTGTAATACTCTGTGTTTTTGGGGCAGCTTTGCTTTGCTTCGGGTGCAAATCGGTAAAAAATAGTACCTATGCGCTTTCCGAGGGCAATTTCGTTATCGCCTTTGGTTCCTGCAACAAGCAGGGCGAACAAAATTTATTGTGGGACGATGTGCTTGCAAACAAACCGGCCGTATGGATTTGGGGTGGCGATAATATATATTCTGATACCGATAACGTGCGCGAAATGCGCAAAGATTATGAAGAACAGCGTTACCAAGACGGCTATAAGGAAATAAAGAAGCACATGGACATAATTGGTACTTGGGACGATCATGATTATGGCGTAAACGATGGCGGTGCCGACTGGAAGATGAAGAAAGAGGCACAGGAGCTTTTTTTAAATTTTATGGATGTGCCAAAACACGACCCGAGAAGGAGCCAAGAAGGGGTATACAATGCCAAAACATACCATACCACAGCGGGCGATGTAAAGGTAATTGTGCTGGATACACGCTATTTTAGGAGCCCGCTTACCAAAAACCTGGGCGATGACGGTAAGCGCTTTATGCCAAACCCAAAGGGCGTGGGAACCATACTTGGGGAAAAGCAATGGGCCTGGTTGGCCAACGAGCTAAATGGCTCCACGGCAACTTTTAATATTATTGTAAGCAGTATTCAGGTGCTGTCCAATAAACACGGCTTTGAAACATGGGGCAATTTCCCGGGCGAAGTTGAAAAATTGTTTACATTGATAAAATCCAGTGGCGCCCAAAGGGTTATCATGCTTTCTGGAGATCGCCATATTTCTGAATTTTCTCAAATTAACATTAGCGATTTAAGTTACCCGTTAATAGACTTTACTTCCAGTGGGCTTACACATACCTATGAAGCCTATTCGGGAGAAGAAAACCCATATAGGGTAGGAGAAGTGGTAATTCAAAAGAGCTTTGGCCTGTTAAAACTCAATATGAAAAACCACAGGGTAACCATGGAAATGATAGGAAACGGAAACCGGGTTTTAAACGAATTGGAGCAGGGGTATTGATGCCTGTTTTATGCAATGACCTTAATTCGGTAGCCCTCCCTTTGATTAAAAGTCTTTATTTTTTTCCATCAGAAAGTAAAAATAAATATAAAACCCTTACTTTTGCCGCAAATTTAAAAAACCCATAAAGGGATGTTTGGCATAAATAATAGCGCCAAACAAATACAAATTAGGATGCAGCCCAGTGTGGCTTGCAAAATTTTATTGAAAAATGGCAACAAACAGAACATTTACAATGATTAAGCCTGATGCCGTAGAAAACGGACATATAGGGGCTATTCTTGAAAAAATAACTGCAGCAGGGTTTAAAATCGTTGCAATGAAATACACGCAGTTAAGCAAGCGTGATGCAGAAGCGTTTTATGCAATCCACAAAGAGCGCCCGTTTTTTGGGGAATTGGTTGAATTTATGACCCGCGGCCCCATTGTGGCGGCTATTCTTGAAAAAGACAATGCAGTAGAAGATTTTAGAACGCTTATCGGGGCTACCAACCCAGATGAAGCTGCCGAGGGTACCATTCGTAAATTATACGCGGCCTCCATTGGTGAAAATGCCGTTCACGGCTCCGATAGCGATGAAAATGCAGCTATTGAAGGCGCTTTCCATTTTTCGGGAAGGGAAGTTTTTTAAGCAAGAAAAAAATAGTGAAACTCCATTGCTGTAAAGTGATGGAGTTTTTTTATGGTTAGCACAGTAGTATTCAATAAAAACGTATCTCCTTACAGTTCAATTAACCATTAACAAATAACTGGTCCCTTATCCCTGGTCACTGTTATTCAAGGTTTCAGGTTTTTGTTTCAAAGTTGCAAAGGTTCAAAAGTTTAAATTCTTCAACGATCGTTAAACTAGTCCCTAGTACCTAATTAATACAACAATCACCTTAAAACAATACTTTTGACCACCTCTTTGCCCAGCTCCTCATTGAGCATTGTTACAATTTTTTCTTTCCCGTAGCTCAGTTCTTGCCGCAATACGGCCGAAGACAAAGACACATAAAGCACATTGCGCTTTAGCACTACTTGCGTTGTGTAATTGTTAACGCCGTTGCCCATAAGTTTTTGCCATGCATTTTTTACATCGACTTTATCCATGCCTTTATCCAACTTGTTTTCCTGAACAAATTCTTTTAAAGCTTCGTTAAGCGATATGTATTCGTTGCGTCTTTTGGACATTTTATATAAGTTAAATGAGCTAATGTTTTAATGCTCCGCGGAGCCCTTTTTTAATGAGAATTTTTCAAAGCGTTTGTAAAAATAGGTTTTGTCCTGGTCGTTACTAACGGCAAAAATATCTTTGGTTAATTTAACAAGTTGTTCTTTTCTATACCCCTCTTCATTATTATAGACCATAAAAAATTGCCCGTCTTCTTTTTTTATACTGAAGCTTTCATATTCGTTCATGGAAATAAAAGTGCCGTCCAATCGTGGCATTACTTTTTCACGGGTCCCGGTCGAATCGTTTTTTACCTGAATAAAATCGATAACCGTATTTACCTTATATCCTTTGCTTTCCCCGGAAGGGAAGGTAACCTTCTCGATTTCCCAATAGCCGTTTAACTGGCTAAGGTTTTCAATTTTTTGTTGGGAACAGCCCAAAAGTAAAAAGCTTAACCCGATAACTATTTTTAATTTCAATACAAATGTTTTTGTGCCAATTACAAAGTTAGGTAAAAGTTTAGCGCATACTGTTTAAAAACCCTGCAATTTTATATGGAAGAATCTTAAAATATAACTTTAGAATTCATTATAATGATGTGAGGGTATTCCGATGAATTCATTTTATGGGTGAACTAGGATTTCATTTTTTACGATAATTACATTGGTTTTTAGGAGCAATGCTTTTTCTTGTTCCAAAAAAGCGCTTATTTTCTTTTCATTATCTGTAATTTCTATTAAATGTGGATGATTATAATGACGGGTTTCTCCAATGCCCCAATTGATTTTTTCCTTATTGAAATACCCTTTACCGATGTTGATGTTTAAAACCTGGTACAGGTCAAGAGCTTTGGCCCGCTTTATCAGTTCTGTAGAAAAATCAGGGGCATATATTTTTTTCCAAAAAGAACGGTCTTTTATTTTCTGGCCATATTCGAAATAAATTCTAATGGTAATTATGTTGTTCATTTTTTATTTCTTTTATTTTTAATTTCAGACAAATGCAAGCCTTTTTCCCTAATGAATGAGGTGTGTTTAGGGCTTCCTATTATTTGTGAAGAATATACCCCTGAGTGACCTGAAAATAGATAGGCTGTACTGCAGGCCAAGGCAATAAATACTCCAGATTCTACGCCAAATAATTCAATGCCCATTACGGTACATGCAATAGGAGTATTGGTGGCTCCAGCAAAAACAGCCACAAAGCCCATTCCGGCTAATAAGCCCATTGGTAGCGGGATAAACCATATCAAAACATTCCCTAAAGCCGCCCCAATATAAAAAAGGGGTGTTACTTCTCCTCCTTTAAAACCGGCTCCTAAAGTAAAAGATGTGAATAATAGCTTTAACAAAAAGTCATAAGAATTAAGCTTGATATTAAAAGAATCCACAATGGTCGGTATTCCAAGCCCGATATATTTTGTAGTCCCCATTGCATAAATAGCTATTGCTAAAATAACACCCCCAATAGCAGGGCGCAGTGGAGGATATGAAATAAATTTTTTAAATAGGCTGTTCCAAAAATGTGTGGATTTAGAAAATAGCATCGCTACCAAACCAAATAAAATACCTGCCAATAAAGCCCATAATACGTTTTCAGGGTTTATTTCTGCAACTGTTTTAATATGGTAATGTGTATGTCCAACATTCCAGATCCTGCAAAAGTAATCGGCAAATACCGCTGCCATAAAACTTGGTATAATGGCATCAAGCCTTATTCTGCCCAGAACAAGCACTTCCAGAGCAAAAATACCGCCGGCGAGCGGTGTTCCAAAAACCGAAGCAAAACCTGCGCTAATCCCAGCAATTAATACAATTCTCCTGTCTCTTTTGGAGAGTTTAAAGATTTTTGTAAATCTATCTGCAACTGCACCTCCAATTTGTACAGCCGTACCTTCCCGGCCCGCAGAACCCCCAAACAAATGCGTAACAACAGTGCCAAATAAAACAAGCGGTGCCATTCTAAACGGAATGATTTTTTTAGGTGAATGAAATTCTTCCAACAATAAATTATTTCCTTTTACGACACTGTTTCCATAAAGATGGTAAGATAGCCCAATAATCAAACCGCCAACAGGAAGAAGACCGATAATCCATATATGTGATTCTCTCCATCCGGTTGCCCAGTTTAAACTGATAAGAAAAAATGCAGAAATACTTCCGGCTACAATTCCCAGCAATAAACATATTACAATCCATTTTAATAAATAAATCAAGGAAGGGATTTGCTCAAAAGAGCTCAAGAAATTTTTAATTTTGAGAATGTTCATATGGCGTTTTTATATACAATTCTACTTTGGCATAAGCCATTTAAAGTAGAAGCCATCAGCTTTTATAAAGCGGTTCAAGGCAGGCCTCATTGCCACATGAAGCTGCAAATTTACATTAAAAAATAAATTAACTGTATAGGTTGAAGATAAATTTTTACAAACCAATCATTTTGTACGATTGGTGTGTTTGCTTGACCACATTTTCGGTACGCTCGTAATGCGTATCGCTTATAAATATTTGACCAAATTCGTCCTGGTCTACCAGTTCAATAATCTGGCTAACGCGGTTTTCGTCCAACTTGTCAAAAATATCGTCCAATAAGAGTATGGGGGTATGTCCGGCCTGTGCTTTTATAAAATCGAACTGTGCCAGTTTTAGTGCAATTAAAAAGGATTTTTGCTGTCCTTGGCTACCAAATTTTTTTATGGGAAAACCTTCAATTTCAAAATTAAGGTCGTCTTTGTGCGTGCCTACCGAAGTATATTGCAAGGCTTTGTCCTTGTTGAGGTTTTCAAGAAAAAGGTCGGCAAGCGGTTGTTCGTGCAGCTGACTTTGGTACGAGAGGTCAATTTGTTCCTGTCCCCCTGAAATGGCCGTGTACCGCTCTTTAAAAATCGGGATAAAAACCTCTAAAAAGGCCTTCCGTTCCCGGTATATCTTGCTTCCGTATTCGTTAAGCTGTTGGTTGTATACCGCTAAAGTGTCTGTATTAAAAGTATTGTTGAGCGCAAAATATTTTAAAAGGGAATTTCTTTGCGCCAGTACTTTGTTGTAGTTAATAAGGTTTTGTAGGTATGGCCTGTTGCTTTGGGAGATAACGCTGTCTATAAATTTTCTTCTGGTTTCGCTTCCTTCAACAATAAGGTCCCTGTCGGCTGGAGATATAATCACCAATGGTATAAAGCCAATATGGTCAGATAATTTATCATACACTTTACCGTTGCGTTTTATGGTCTTTTTTTGCCCCTTTTTTAAGCTGCAAATAATGTTCTCTTCCTTTTCTCCCCTTAGAAAACCACCATCTACTACAAAAAACGACTCTCCATGCCTTATATTTTGTGAGGCAATAGGGTTAAAATAGCTTTTCCCAAAAGAAAGCAGGTAAATAGCGTCCAGTGCATTTGTCTTGCCAATACCGTTTTGACCTACAAAACAATTGATTTTGGCATCAAACTCGAAACGCTGTGAAGTAAAATTCTTAAAATTAATAACCGATAATTTTTGCAACTGCATTATGGACCTTCTGCTTTTATTAAGATTTTAGTACCTTGTAAGAAGTTGCAAATTATTGAAAATAATCAAATAAATTCCCTTTCCTATTTGAATAAAAATTTTATTTTTGCGAGGCTTAAAAAAATGAGATATGGCAACATATAAGAAAAGAGGTTATAAAAAACCAACCGGTAAGGAGGAAACTTCAGCTCACGACGAGCATAGCACGACCGAAGAGGTTTTTAGTACTTTAGACCAAAGTGCTAGTAAGACAGAAGAATGGGTAGCTAGAAACCAAAAAGTAATTCTTGGCGCCATAGGTGTAATTGCTTTGGTGGTTTTGGGGTTCTTGGCATATCAGCAATTTGTAATGAGGCCAAAAGAGGCAGAAGCTTCCAACGAAATGTTTTTCGCCCAACAATATTTTGACGAGGCCGTGAACAGTACGGCCAAAGATTCTTTGTACGGGCTTGCCCTAAACGGTGCAGAAGGAAAATATGGCTTACTGGACATTATTGATAATTACAGTGGTACAAAAGCCGCTAATTTAGCACATTACAGTGCCGGAATGGCATATTTGAATACCGGAAAATATGATGAAGCCATAAAATATCTTCAAGACTTTGACTCAGATGACCCTATTTTAGGGGCCCTTGCCAAAGGTGGGATAGGTGATGCTTTTGTTCAATTGGGTCAGGAAAGCGATGCGCTTGAGTATTACGAAAAGGCCATTGCACATTCTGATAATGCCTTTACCACCCCCAAATTTTTATTCAAATCCGGTGTAATGGCAATGCAAGAAGGCAATAAAGATAAAGCCTTGAAAAATTTCAACAGGATTAAAGATGAATATCCAGATTCTGAAGAAGGAAGAACCATTGATATCTATATTGGTAAGGCCGAAACTGCCAAATAAATAATCGATTGTTATTTCTTTTGTCCTTTATCGACTAAAGGGCAGCAATTAATGTAGAGTATAATATGGCTACTGAAAATAAAAATTTATCAGTTTACGATAAAACAACAATCCCAAATGCGAAGAACCTTCGGTTTGGGATTGTTGTTTCTCAATGGAACGGCAAAATAACCGAAGGTTTATACAATGGGGCATTAAGTGCCTTGCTCGATTGTGGCGCGGTAGTGGAAAATATTATCCGATGGGACGTTCCCGGAAGTTTCGAACTTACGTACGGTGCGAAGAAAATGATTTTAAAGCACGAACCCGATGCAATTATAGTTATAGGAAGCGTAATTCAAGGGGAAACCAAACACTTCGACTTTGTTTGTAGTGCCACCGCACAAGGGATAAAAGACCTGAACGTAAAATACAATACGCCCGTAATTTTTTGTGTCCTTACAGACAATACCATGCAACAGGCCATAGACAGGAGCGGGGGCAAACATGGAAATAAAGGAACAGAGGCTGCCATAGCGGCCATTCAAATGGCAGTTCTTGGAAATTAACGGTTTCTTCTGTTTTTTTCTTTCATCTTCAACAAGCTCCATGCCCGAACAAAAAAACACAACCGCATAACAATAGTATTAAAGCTCGTAATGTAAAGCGGTATTGTTAACAATTTTTAGGAGTTAAAAGCCTCGATTCTCTTTGTTTTTAAGTAATTTTGATAATTAGCATATAATTATTGTTTTTGATGGGGGCTTTTTAAATAAAACCATCAAAAATTATAACCTGTAAATATAAAACCGTGAGGCTTCCAACACTTTTTAAACAACGATCTGCAAAAGGGTATAGCTATACCCCAAGATATTACGATGAACGAAAAGAACGTTTGGAGGAGCTTAAAAAAAGTAAGGAGAATAGAAGCAACGAAGATTATTTTAAAGGCTACAGAAGGAAAAGCTACCGTGAAGACTGGAAATCGACCCGAAAACCTTCCGTGGACACAAATTCCCGATTTAGATTTATTGTAATCCTTATTTTACTGCTCATGTTTGCCATGGTTGCGGTTCGGTATATTAATTTAGATAAACTCTTTTAATGGCGGATATTATTCAGCTTTTACCGGATCATGTTGCCAACCAAATTGCAGCAGGAGAGGTGGTACAAAGACCAGCTTCTGTTGTTAAAGAGCTCATTGAGAATGCCGTTGATGCCGGGAGTACTTCCATAAAATTAATTATTAAAGATGCGGGAAAGACCCTTGTTCAAGTGGTCGACAATGGTAAGGGAATGAGCGAGACCGATGCACGCTTGTCTTTTGAAAGGCATGCAACCTCAAAAATTAAGGCTGCCGAAGACCTTTTTCAATTGCATACCAAAGGATTTCGTGGTGAGGCACTGGCATCTATTGCCGCAATTGCCCATGTGGAAATGAATACAAGGCAGGCAGATGAAGAGGTTGGCGTTCAAATAAAAATTGAAGGGAGCACGGTTGTAGGGCAAGATGTTACCGTAACACCGCAGGGAACTTCCATATCGGTAAAAAATCTTTTTTTTAACATTCCGGCACGCAGAAACTTCTTAAAGTCAGATACAGTAGAGCTGCGCCATATTATCGACGAGTTCCATCGGGTGGCACTGGCGCACCCAGACATTCATTTTGAATTTTATAATAACGGAAGCGAACTTTTCAACCTTCCGGTTTCTAACTTAAGGCAAAGGATCGTTCATATCTTTGGAGGAAAAACCAATGAAAAACTGGTTCCCGTTGAAGAAGAAACGGAAGTGGTAAACTTAAAGGGCTTTATTTGCAAGCCCGAGTTTGCCAAAAAAACCAGGGGCGAACAGTTTTTTTTTGTGAATAACCGGTTTATAAAAAATTCGTATTTGCACCATGCAGTTTGTGCCGCTTTTGAAGGGCTGATCAAAGAACAGACACACCCGAGTTATTTCCTGTTTCTGCAAGTAGATCCATCGGGGATCGATATCAATATCCACCCTACAAAGACCGAAGTTAAATTTGATGACGAACATGCCATGTATGCCATATTGAGGTCGGCTGTAAAGCATAGTCTGGGGCAGTTCAACGTAGCCCCGGTTTTAGATTTTGAACGGGACTCCAATTTGGATACTCCTTATGGTTATAAATCTAAGAATGTAAATTTTCCAACCGTGGAAGTGGACGCGGACTTTAACCCTTTTGAAAAAGAAAATAAAGGAAAAGTTTCTGTAAGCTACCCCAAAAAAGAACGATTAAACAACAGTTGGGAAAGTTTATATGTTGGGCTGGAAAAAAAATCGGATTTTAGTTCCATTGAATTTGAATCAGAAGAAGTTACAGGGTCACTTTTTAACGAAAAAGAAGATGAAGTTTCAACGGCCACGTATCAACTCCATAAAAAATATATTGTTACCACCATCAAATCCGGGATGGTAATAATTAGCCAGCACCGGGCACACCAAAGGGTGTTGTACGAGCAGTATTTAAAAAATATTACGGTAGACAAGGGCGTGAGCCAACAATTGCTTTTTCCCTTAAAACTGAATTTTTCGCGCACCGAAATAGAATTATTAAAAGAATTAAAGGACAGTTTGGAGAATACAGGCTTTATTTTTTCTAATTTTAAGGATGATGAAGTGGCGGTAAATGGGATTCCGCTCAATATTTCAGAAAGCGAAGTGGCAATGGTGGTAGACCAGTTATTGTCCGATTTTCAATCGGAAATACCGGAAAGTTCATTCTCGCAAGCCGATATTTTGGCAAAGGCAATGTGTAAGACCTTGGCCGTAAAAAGCGGGGAAATATTAAACGCAGCTTCACAAGAAGCATTGGTAAACAACCTTTTTGCAACCAAAGACCCCACGGTGTCGCCGTTTAACAAGCCCACATATATAACAATGTCGGTTGAAGAAATAGATAAAAAATTTTTATAATATTAAGATAAATTCCAAATAATGGGCAGAATTACCGATGCTGTAAAGCATTTATTGATAATTAATGTGTTGTTTTTTATAGCTACACAATTGTTGGGAGATCAAATGTACGATCTCTTTTCGCTTTGGTTTCCTAAAAACGAACATTTTCAGCTGTGGCAAATCGTTACGCATATGTTTATGCATGGAGGATTTATGCATATTTTGTTCAATATGTATGCACTTTGGGCATTTGGTACGCCATTGGAGCAGATATGGGGCCGTAACAAGTTCTTTTTCTTTTATTTTTCTGCCGGTCTGGGTGCTGCGTTAATTCATACATTGGTTAATTACTATTATTTTAATGAAGGAATGCAAGCATTGTTAAATGCAGGATTTAACCAGGCCAATATTATGGACATAATCAGTCAGGGAAAATTTGATACAGCCTGGCAGAATGCCATTCCGCAAAGCACATTACAGAATTTTTTAGGGGCATATATGACGCCGGCCGTGGGTGCTTCCGGGGCCATTTATGGAGTATTGGTAGCCTTTGGGATGATGTTCCCCAATGCCGAGCTCATGCTTATATTTTTACCCATCCCGATTAAGGCAAAATATTTTATTCCCGGACTTATTCTATTGGATTTGTTTTCGGGCGTTACGGGATTTTCGGTCTTCGGTGGCGGTATAGCGCATTTTGCACACGTTGGAGGCGCCATATTTGGATTTATCATGATGTGGTACTGGAAACGCAACCAGTTTAAAAATAACCGTTGGGATTGAAAAAGGAATAACGAAAGACAGATAGTGCCAAAAAATAATAAAAACGGTCAATAAACCTAAATCATGGGGATAACAAACGACATACGATACAAATTTTCAACATTGAATATTGCTGAAAAAATCATTGTGATCAATGTTGCTATCTTTATTATTGATACATTGTTGGTGTTTCTTTTACAGCTACCGGGAGATTATATAATGCGTTGGTTCGAGCTTCCAAAAAGCTTTAATGTGTTTATTTTACAGCCGTGGTCTTTGGTAACCTATGCCTTTTTTCACGGAGGGTTTATGCATATATTCTGGAATATGATATTGTTGTATTTTTCATCCAGGATATTTTTAAATCTGTTAAGCAAAAAATATTTTTTGAATGTTTACTTTTTAGGGGCCATTAGCGGGGGCATACTTTTTTTGTTGAGCTACAATATATTCCCTGCATTTTCGGGTATTAATTCTTCGCTTATAGGCGCCTCGGCTGCTATTATGGCCATATTGATATTTATTTGTACTTATTTGCCCAACCAAGAGGTAAGAATCATATTTTTCAATATAAAACTATGGTATATTGGCGCCTTATTTGTGCTATTGGACCTTATACAATTACCGTTGGGAAATTCGGGCGGCCATATAGCACATTTGGGAGGCTCTTTGTTAGGTTTTGTTTATGCAAAAAAGCTTCAGGAGGGTACCGATATCGGAGCTGGGTTTTCAAACCTGATGTCGTCCGTGGGAAATATGTTTTCCAAAAGCAAGAAATCCCCATTAAAAACGGTACATAAAAATAAACAACGGCCAAAAGCTTCAAGAAACAATAAGGCTTCCGGGAACGAACACCAAAAACAAATTGACGCCATTCTCGATAAAATAAGCAAAAGCGGCTATGAAAGCCTGTCCAAGGAAGAAAAGGATTTTCTGTTCAAGGCCGGTAAAGAATAAATAAACCAACCAATAACCAACCAACCGATGATGAAAAAGCTTAACTGGTTTCATAAAACATTATTTCTTGTTAATTCGGTTTTTGCTTTTCTGCTATTGCTAAGTTTGTTGGTTCCTTATGTACCCATAAAATCATTTCCCAAGATTGCTATTTTTAGTTTGGCCACTCCTATTTTAATCATCTTAAATATCCTTTTTATGGGGTATTGGATAATCAGGCTGAAAAAACAATGGCTGTTGTCTTTTTTTGTATTGCTATTGGGTTATCAGCAAGTGGCTTCCTTATACAAATTTTCGGGAAAACAAAATGTGGCAACCAGTTCGGCGCTCAAGGTAATGACATACAACGTACGTGTGTTTGATGTTTATAAATGGATTGGCAAGGATGGTGTTTTTGATGATATTTTGGGAGTCATCAAGCAAGAAAATCCCGATATACTGTGTTTACAGGAGTTTTATTACACCAAGGAAAAGGCATTTAAGTTTTACCCGTACCGGTTTGTAAAATATAAAACCAAAGAGACCGGGCAGGCCATTTATTCAAAATTTCCAATTATTAACAAAGGTTCGCTCAATTTCCCCAATTCCGGGAACAATGCCATTTATGCCGATATTGTCAAGGATAACGACACCATAAGGGTATATAATTTGCACATGCAATCGTTTCATATAAACCCACAGGACGAAGAAATTTCCCAGGAAAATTCAGGACGATTGGCAAGGCGCATGGGGGCGGTGTTTTCCAAACAGCAAATACAGACCAATATTTTTGTATCGCATAAAGAAAAATGCCCTTATAAAACCATTACTTGCGGCGATTTAAACAACAATCAATATTCTGCAATTTATAATCAGATAAAAGGGAACGACGTAGATACCTTCGATGAACAAGGCAGTGGAACGGGAAAAACCTATTATTTTAAATATTTTCCTTTTAGGATAGATTTTATTTTAGTTGATGAGGCAATCCCGGTAATTTCCCATAAAAACCGTTACGAATTGCTTTCCGATCATTATCCAGTGATTTCCCAGTTAAAGATTTAAGTTTAGTTTATGTATGTTATATGCGTAAGTAAGTACAATGCCATTTGGTGGTAAAGATGTTACAAGAAAACAATGTATTTATACATCATATATTATTTATATTTCATTATACTTTTGAAGTAAGACTGTTCCTCTTTTTCTAAGGAGGATTTAATCTTATAACTAACCAAAAATAATATTATGACATCAACAGGCAATCTGCAATATCCGCAAGTATATGGAGCAGTAATGCTATCCCGAATATCCTTGTCCGTTTAAAAAAAAGCAAGAGGAGGTACAGCGCAATTGCTATATAAGAATGAAAAAAATGAAAGCCTATGCTGCACCGGTCGGGATCAAAAACAGGACTTGCCCAAAGATGATCTACATCTATAACAATCCCAAGCAATAAAATAAGGCTAACCTTTATAAAATCCTTTCTAAATAAAAAATGTGCAATAAGTACCGGGGCAATAAAATGAAGGCCATAATGAATAATAAACCGAAACACCGAAATATATTTTATGGGTTTTGTTGTTCCAAACTAAGTTGGTCTAAATAGCTTAACGCATTGGTGCCTTCGTTGAACAATAAATCCAACCCGCTTAAATTTTCTATAAACCCATGCTTGGCATCAAAGACTTGGGTATAAGGATCAAAACCGTAATTCTTTTCCTTTTTTGCAAGTACCAGAGAACGTAGGTCCTGGTACTTTGTAACTTCAACCTGGTAGGTTTCTGTATATTTTAGGGCTATTTCCAGTTGAAGGCAATCTGCCATGAGCATGATGCTTTCGAGGTTCATATCATACAGAAAACGGTGCTTTTTTTCAAAAAAAGGTGCAAATTCATCTTCATAAAATTCAAAAAATGGAGAAGTCCTATAGGCCGTTTGAATTGATTTCCAATGTTGTTTTTTCCAATCAAAACTATCTTCCAGCATAACGTCCCTGTATTTTTGATGCCCCTCTCCTTTGATGTGTTTAATGGGAATGGAAAGCAACTGTTTTCCATTCGGACTGTATATATATGTTCTATTTCTATAGGTCTGCTTTTGGTAATTGTCCTGTTTTTCAAAGATAATATCCCCTTCATTCTCATTTAGCGCTACCCAATGAGCCACCGAAGGAAAATATGTAGGATGAATAATGGTTTGCATGAATAGGTTTATAAGGTTGAAAGTATGTAAAGTTAAAAGTCATTGAAAAAGATCCCATAAACCGAACCATATCCCAATACGATAATTACAGAATATCAAGCCCAGCTTAACTATCAGCTATTTGCTTTTTTCCTTTTCCTGAATTTGCTGTACCCATACCAAAGCGCAAGAGCAACCAGGAAATAAACCAAATAAGAGCGGGGTTTGCCCTCACCACCAACAGTAGTGAACACGCGATCCCAACGAACTTTGTTCCAGAAAGGCCCACTAGCATTGCTGTCCCAACTAAACCATATAAAAACAGGTTTTCCAACAACATGATCTTCAGGTACATACCCCCAATAGCGGCTGTCTTCTGATGCATGGCGGTTATCTCCCATCATCCAGTAATAATCCTGTTTAAAAGTATAGGTTGTGGCAGGTTTGTTGTTAATGGAGATTTGGCTTCCGTTTACTTGAACAGTATTCCCTTCATAACGCTCAATAATGCGTTTATACAGTGGTAATACATCTAGGTTGAGTTCCACGGTTTTTCCTTTCTGTGGAATATAAATGGAACCGTATTGATCTTGATTCCATGGGTATTTGCTTGACTGAGGAAAAACAGGTGCCATTTTAGAGGCTCCTTTGGATTCTATGTTGCGTTTAACACTAATTACATTCGGGTTGTCCTTTAGCATATCTGCTGCTTTCTCTGTCATAGCAGAAAAATAATAAATCCCTTGTTTTACTTGGCCAAAACTTCCCGTTACCCCATAACGTTCGTACATGTACCTCGGCGTAAGGTTGCCCTTGGCCTGTACATAATAAGAGTATTGGGGCTTGGCCCTGTCGGGTAACTCCAGGCGCTTGTTGTTTATGTATACATAGCCATCTTTTATAGAAAGGGAGTCTCCGGGAAGCCCAACGCAACGTTTGACATAGTTTGATTTTTTGTCGATGGGTTTGCGGATTTTTCGATGTGTAATTTTAAAAAATTGTTCAACTGTATCTGTTGGCCAACTAAAAACGACAATGTCGTTTCTTTTAATTTTTTGCAAGCCGGGAAGCCTAAAATAGGGCAATTGTGGCTTGTTTATGTACGATTTTGTGTTTAGTACGGGAATTGTATCGTGTACCATTGGAAAAGCAACAGTTGTCATGGGTGTTCTGGCACCATAATGAAACTTGCTCACAAATAAAAAATCGCCTACCAATAATGTTTTTTCCAAAGATGAAGTGGGGATAACATAAGGTTGCATAAAATAGGTGTGAACAAGAGTTGCCGCAACAATAGCAAAAAGGATAGAGCTTATCCATTCTCCCGTAGCTGTTCTGGGCTTGAGGTCCCTGTCTTCTATATAAGTAACATCTAAAGCATAGTTTACGTAAAAAATATAAAAACCAAGGGTTAAAATTACAAGCCAAGTATCTGCGGTACTGTTCCTGCCAAAACTCCTAATGGTTTCCACCCAAACCACGGGAATCATGATCAGGTTTATAATCGGTATAAAAAGCAGGATGACCCACCACCATGGGCGGTTGATTATTTTCATTAAAATAACGGCGTTGTATATGGGAACAATTGCTTCCCAAGGTTTTCTCCCTGCTTTTATGTATAATTTCCATGTAGCCAGAAAATGAATTACCTGGATTACCAGAAAAAAAATAAACCATTGTGTCATTGTCATAGTTGTATGCTTTATATACTTTACATTTTACCAAGAGGGCTTAAGTAAAGCGTTTAATTGGGTAAAAATAATTTTTTTCTTAATGATATAGGCCCTGGTAAGAATCAAATTTAGCATTTAACCCAAGTTTAACACATCCTTCATGCTAAAAGCCCCTGTTTTTCCCTGAATCCATTCAGCGGCAATAACCGCGCCAAGGGCAAAGCCTTCACGGTTGTGGGCTGTGTGTTTTATATCAATTGTATCCACATCGCTTTTGTAGCTAATACTATGGGTCCCCGGGACTTCTGGCTCCCGTAGGGCGGTAATCGGGATTTCGTTTTCTTGGGCCCCTTCCAGTTTCCATCCGGTATTCTCGGTATTTTTTATAATTCCCTCAGCTAAAGTAATGGCAGTTCCGCTCGGCGCATCCAGTTTTTGTGTATGATGGATTTCTTCCATGCTAACTTTGTATTGCGATAGGTTTTTCATCATCTTGGCGAGGTATTCGTTCAGTTCAAAAAATACATTAACGCCCAAGCTAAAATTGGATGCATAGATAAAGGCCCCTTTGTTTTCGTTACAAATGGACACGGCCTCATTGTATTTGTCGAGCCAGCCCGTAGTTCCTGAAATTACGGGAACATTGTTTTCCAAGCAATGTTTTATATTGTTAAAGGCCGCCGATGGAATGCTAAAATCTATGGCCACATCGGCTTTGGTAATGGCTACATCATCACTGTTGTTTACATCTACCTTGGCAATAATTTCATGATTACGGGATATGGCAATTTTTTCTATCATTTTTCCCATTCTTCCGTATCCGAGTAATGCTATCTTCATTGGTTGTCATTTTTATTTTAAAAGTGGTCCTTTTGTTGTGTTTAATTGGATCGAAAAGCAATCCTTAAACGGTATATTTTATAAAAACATTAAAAATTTAAGCTTAACCTCACACCATAGTTTGGTTTATAGTCAATTTGATTTTGTTCTAAATATGGCTTTAACGATAATTGCTCGTTTACATTGAATTGCTTTAAATGTGCATCCACATTGGCATCAATGATATTAAGGGCATACAAGCCAATGGTAATGAGCAGGGAAAGGTCCCGGTTTTGTTGGTAAAATTCCTGGGCATCCCGCAGTGCATCGTCACTTACATCCGGATTTCCGGGAACGATACCATCATTGTTTATATCGTAAAATTCATCATCGGTAAAACCTGCGAGGCGCCTTTTATAAGCATCGCGGTATTGATTGTAGTTCTGCGTGTTCTTTATATAAAAATATACCCCGGTACCAATAGCCCCGTAAACAATGGGCACTTTCCAGTAACTTTTGTTGTAAATCTGTCCCAGTCCCGGCAATATGGCCGAGTAAAACGCTGCCTTCGCAGGGGATAGCGGATCTATATTTACGGGCAGTTTAGCAATACTGTCTTTCTTCTGCTGTCTTTTTAATTGGCGCAACTCTTTTTTAGAAAGGGTATCGGTAGCTTTTAAGGTATCTTGGATTTGATAAGGTGCAAGACTGTCCTGTGCCTCCTTTTCCAGTTTCCTAAGCTCCCTTTGTGTCATTTCATGGACAGCCTCAGTTTCTGGTTTTTGAGGTACCGAATCTGTGGCCTTTTCCTGCGCTATGGAATAGAAATGAAAAAGCAATAAAAATATGGCGGCAATACTTCTTTTAAGCACTATTTAAAAAGTTTTGTAAGACGTAAAAAGTCTTCTTTGGAATGAAAGGGGATAATAAACTTTCCCTTCCCATTCTTAGCTACTTTAACGTCTACTTTAGAAGAAAAGTATTCGGTAAGTTCCTCAATATTATTTGAAATATAATCGGGGAGCTCCGGAGCGGTATTTTTAGTGTTTTTTTGTTCCTTGCCTGTTTGGTATTCCCTTACCAATTTCTCGGTATCCCTTACGGAAAGCGAATTGGAAATTACTTTTTCATAAATTTCCAGTTGGTCTTTTTTGTTTTCAATGTTTATAAGGGCGCGTCCATGTCCCATGCTAACAAATCCATCTCGCATACCGGTTTGGATAATGGGGTCCAGCTTCAATAAACGCAGGTAATTGGTTATGGTAGAACGTTTTTTGCCTACCCGGTCGCTCAATTGTTCCTGGGTAATGTTTATTTCGTCGATAAGGCGCTGGTACGAAAGCGAAATTTCTATCGGGTCCAGATCCTGGCGCTGAATGTTCTCTACCAATGCCATTTCCAGCGACTCTTGGTCGTTGGCAATACGGATATATGCAGGAATGGTTTTAAGGCCTGCTAATTTGGAGGCCCTGAGGCGCCTTTCACCAGAAACCAATTGATATTGGTTGAACTCGATTTTCCTGACGGTAATAGGTTGGATTACACCTAGTTCCCTGATAGAGGTAGAGAGTTCCTGTAACGTTTCTTCGTTAAAATTGGTACGTGGCTGAAATGGGTTTACTTCAATGGAATCAATATCCAGTTCAACAATATTGCCCACCACTTTATCGGCATTTTTATCCGAAGCTGTTTTAATATCATTGTCCGGATCTTTTAACAATGCCGATAATCCTCTTCCTAAAGCCTGTTTTTTTGTTGCCTTTGCCATTTAAACCGTTTGCTTGTTCTTTTTTATTATTTCATGTGCCAAACTCAGGTAATTGGTAGCTCCTTTACTGGTGGCATCATAATTAATAATGGTTTCCCCATAACTTGGTGCCTCGCTCAAACGAACGTTCCGCTGTATGATAGTGTCAAAAACCATATCGCTAAAGTGCTTTTGCACTTCTTCCACAACTTGGTTGGAAAGTCTTAACCTGGAATCGTACATGGTAAGCAACAAGCCTTCAATGTCCAGATTCGGGTTGTGTATTTTTTGAACACTTTTTATAGTGTTTAATAATTTTCCAAGACCTTCCAATGCAAAATATTCGCATTGTATTGGAATGATAACCGAGTCGGATGCCGTTAAGGCGTTCAATGTTAACAGTCCCAGGGAAGGTGCACAATCAATTAAAATATAATCATAGGCTTCCTTCAAATCTTTAATGGCCTTGCCCAACATGTATTCGCGCTCGTCTTTATCTACCAATTCAATTTCGATAGCAACAAGGTCAATATGTGCAGGTATTAAATCAACGTTTGGGGAATCCGTTTGTATAATAGTCTCACTCGGTTTTGCCGAATGTTCCAATAATTGATAAGTACCCCCCTCAACCGTTTCAACATCAATTCCTAGACCGGAAGTAGCATTCGCCTGCGGATCAGCATCAATGAGAAGTACTTTTTTCTCCAATACCCCCAATGAAGCAGCAAGGTTAACAGATGTTGTGGTCTTTCCAACACCACCTTTTTGATTAGCTACAGCAATTACTTTGCCCATGTGTTTATATTCGATTTTAGTAAGGTATATTTAGTCAGGTAAAAATACAATTATTTGTGAGTTTAGAAAATGAATTTTGTTAACAGTTATCCACAGCCTTATTTTTGCATCACATAATAATTGCCATATAACTGTTTTATCATGGAAATAGATGGATGTCGATTGTCAGAACACAGTTAAAATGTTTTTTCTCGGGGAGCTGTTTCCCGCTTTTTGCTATACTGCATGAAAACTTCGTTTTCTCTGGGGGGTGTCGCTACAACCGGGACTGGAAATACTGTTTCAGGTGTAGGCTCGATGAAGGGTAAATCGCATATTATTCCATGAGTAAATAGGTCAACGAGGAAAGTTTTTTCTGGTTAATGGTTGATAGTTATTTGTTGCTCGTTACTCGTCGTGACCCTAATTAGGCCACTAAACTAAATTTTCTGGTCTATTTTTTATTTATATATTTGACAAATTTTGTCAAGTCAAAATATGGAAAACAGCTTCGGGGAAACAATACGCAAATTGCGAGAAGGAAATAATCTTCTTTTAAGAGAGGTTTCAGCAAAACTGGAAATTGATGCTTCTGTTTTGAGTAAAATTGAAAACAATAATAGAATAGCAAAAAAAGAACTTATTAAAAAGTTTGCTAAAATATATAACGTAGATTACAACAAACTATTAATAATATGGCTTTCGGATAAAATAGTAAATGAGCTAAAAGACGAGAATAATATTGATGAAATATTAAAAATAGCAGAGCAAAAAATAAAATATGGGAAAGAATAAACTAATGGACTATCATCGCTTTTTAGATGAAGCTGGAGATACTACTTTCTATGGCAAAGGAAAGAAAAACATTATTGGACAAGATGGAGTGTCTAAAACCTTCATTCTTGGTATGATAAAAGTGAAAGACCCATTAGATGAAGTCAGAGATAAAATAAACGCGCTTCAAAATAAGATTGTTAGTGATGAATTTTATCACGTTCCAAGTGTCTTAAAAAAGATTAATAAATCTGGTTATTACTTACACGCTACAGATGATTTACCAGAGGTTAGAAAGGAGATGTTTGACTTAATGAAAACCATAAATTGCAGCTTTGAGGCTGTTGTTGGAAGAAAAGATATTGAGCGTTATGAAACAAAACACAAAGGGAAAGAAGAGTATTTCTATGCGGATTTACTTTCACATTTGCTTAAAAACAAACTCTCAAAGCACGACAAACTTGTTATGCATATTTCTGAACGCGGAAAAAGCACCAAAAACCATAATTTAGAATTAGCATTTCTTAAAGCCAAACAAAGGTTCTCTAAAATTAACGGAAACAATGAATCAAAAACTAAAATAGTTTTCAATGTAAATTATCCGACAAAAGACCCATTACTAAATTTGGCAGATTACTTCTGTTGGACTATTCAGCGAGTATTTGAAAGAGGAGAAATTAGATACTATAACTTTATTAAAGACCAAGTGAAACTGGTAATTGACTTGTACGACACTAAAAAATATGATGGGTGGAAAAATTATTATGACAACCGAAAAAATCCATTAACGGCTGAAAATAAAATAAGCCCACCAAAACACTAATTCCAAATTAAATTTGAAATAACGACTTGGAGTCGACTTTCGTGTTTTGCAGACTTAACTATTGCAAATGTACAAAATATTTATGAATTTATAAAAAAGTATACCAATAACGTATCCTATGAAAAATAGCTAACCTTGTACCAAACTATTGTTAATATTCAATCTATTAACGTTATATTAGACGAAAAAGTATATGAAATGTTACACGTTACTTTTCATATGTGTACCGAGAGTAACGAACGGCTGAAATTCGTTACGTAACTGTTTAATAAGATGGTGGAACCGACCCACCGGTGCTGTTCTACAGGGGAGAGCATCAAACCCCATAAGGTACTTTGGTAAAGAGCCAAGGTATTGAGCGTTATGGAAACGACTGTGCCACGAATGTGGTCAGGTATGAATAAAGGTGATGAATGCAAATGAACCTCTGATGAAGTGTCGAGAAAGTGCAACCTTCTGTCAAAGTGTTTGAAGTATGACAAACATGATAAGTTTAGCGGTTACCTGTTTACTGGCTAAGCGGCAGGCGTCATTTAGGAGGCATGACCTTTATTT
Organism: Galbibacter sp. PAP.153; assembly: GCF_037029175.1. Classification (NCBI taxonomy): domain Bacteria; kingdom Pseudomonadati; phylum Bacteroidota; class Flavobacteriia; order Flavobacteriales; family Flavobacteriaceae; genus Galbibacter; species Galbibacter sp. PAP.153. Next base: position 120,499 of record NZ_JAZEUN010000012.1, read on the forward strand.
GGGCTTATAAGTGGAACTCGGGAACCTGTGCCAAGATGCAAAGTGAAAGGCACAATAGCGCAAACCAGAGGCTAAATAGGGATGCTTGGTTCAGAGGCGGACCAGTCTGTAGTAGTGATGAAGCTCCTGTAATTGGAGTGGAGCAAAGGGGTTAGCTAATTTAAAATACGATTTGCCAACTTTAAAGAGGATGAGCTTATATTTGTAAATTAAATTAGGAGAGCCGTATGATGGGAGACTATCACGTACGGTTCTGTGAGCGGGTAAGGGTGAAACTCCCTTTTCCTACTCGACACAAACACGTTATGACTTTAATCTTTATATCAATATCCAACACCTAACAATAACCCACGCTTATATTTTCAGTCACTTAGACGGAGGAGAAGTCTCGTATTATTCCATGAGTAAATAGGTCAACGAGGAAAGTTTTTCTGGTTAAGGGTTGATAGTTGTTCGTTGCCGGTTGTTCTTTGTTATTTTAAGCCTTGAACCCGAAACCTATTTTTTCTTACTTCTTATCATGGCCTCCAACATATCCCACATTTCTTCGGGAATGGCTTCCAAGATATTAAACTGTCCGGCTCCTTTAAGCCATTCGCCACCATCCAAAGTAATAACCTCGCCATTTAAGTAGGCACTAAAATCCGATACCATGTATGCCGCCAAATTGGCCAGTTCCTGATGTTCGCCAACTCTTTTTAAAGGTACTTTTTTTGCCAGGTCAAACTTTTCCTTTAATTCTCCCGGTAGCAAACGGTCCCAAGCCCCTTTTGTAGGAAACGGCCCCGGTGCAATGGCATTAAACCGCATACCGTATTTTGCCCATTCTACGGCCAAACTACGTGTAAGTGCAAGTACGCCGGCCTTTGCCGTAGCCGATGGAACCACATATGCAGAACCCGTCCATGCATAAGTAGTTACAATATTTAACACGGCCGTATTTTGCTGTTTGGTATCGATCCAATGTTTCCCGCACGCCAATGTACAGTTTTTTGTCCCTTTTAAAACAATGTCGATAATGGTATCAAAAGCATTGGCGGAAAGCCTCTCGGTAGGAGAAATAAAATTTCCGGCAGCATTGTTTAATAAAATGTCGACTTTTCCAAAGTTATCAATAACGGTTTTGTGCATAGCTTCAACTTGGTCGTAATGCCTGACATCGCACTTTACCGCCAAGCATTTGCCGCCGGTTTCGGTTTCTAGTTCCTTGGCTGTATTTTGTAGCTTTTCAAGGTTTCTGGAAGTAATGGCCACTTGTGCGCCTAATTCTAAAAAGTATTTGGTCATGGCTTTTCCAAGTCCGCTGCCACCTCCTGTTACTATAATGTTTTTACCTTTAAGGGCATCGTCACGGAGCATTTTATCTGTGTATTTCATATGTGTGTTTTAGTTTGTTCAAGGTTCAGGGTTGTAAAGGTTCAAAGCTCAATAATTAAGAAATAACTAACTCCTAACCCTTAATCCCTTTTCACTTATACCTTAATTCATTAATTTCCCCATCAATCAATCAAAATTTCTAAAATGGTAATTGCAGCATCGCTTATTTTTGTTCCCGGTCCAAATACGGCTATGGCGCCGGCATCAAATAAAAATTGATAATCTTGTTGGGGAACAACGCCCCCCACAATTACCATGATGTCGTCCCGGCCATAATTCTTCAACGATTCAATTACTTGCGGGACCAGTGTTTTATGTCCGCCCGCCAATGAAGAAACCCCCAGAATGTGCACATCATTTTCCACCGCTTGTTTTGCCGCTTCCTGCGGGGTTTGGAATAGCGGACCAATATCCACGTCAAAACCAACATCTGCATACCCTGTAGCCACTACTTTGGCACCCCGGTCATGACCGTCTTGCCCCATTTTGGCAATAAGTATGCGCGGCCTTCTTCCGTCTTGTTCGGCAAAACGATTGGCTAATTCCTTGGCTTTTTCAAAACTCTTATCGTTTTTCACTTCTTTGGCGTAAACCCCGCTAAACGATTGTACCTTGGCTTTATACCGACCATAAACTGCTTCTAAAGCAGAAGAAATTTCGCCCAGCGTTGCCCGGTGTTTAGCGGCTTCTACGGCTAAAGCTAATAAATTTCCTTCGTTTGACTTGGCTGCTTGGGTTAATTTTTTCAACGAAGCCATAACGGTTTCTTTATTTCTGGACTTTTTAATAGTATCCAAGCGTTCCACCTGCTGTTTGCGTACCATTTGGTTGTCTACTTCCAGAATTTGCAAGGGATCTTCTTTTTTCAGTTTGTAGTTGTTAACACCAACAATAATATCCTGTGTACTGTCTATCCGGGCCTGTTTTTTGGCGGCGGCCTGTTCGATTCTCATTTTCGGTACTCCGGCTTCAATTGCTTTTGTCATTCCCCCCAATTCTTCAACTTCTTCAATAAGTTTCCATGCCTTTTCTGCTATCTCATTGGTAAGGCTTTCCACGTAATAACTTCCGGCCCAAGGATCTACGGTTTTGGTAATCAAAGTTTCTTCTTGTAAATATAATTGCGTATTTCTTGCTATTCTTGCCGAAAAGTCGGTTGGCAGTGCAATGGCTTCATCCAGGGCGTTTGTATGGAGCGATTGTGTTCCGCCAAAAACAGCGGCAGAAGCCTCTATGCAGGTGCGTGCAACATTGTTAAATGGATCTTGCTCTGTTAGGCTCCATCCACTTGTTTGGCAATGTGTTCTTAACGATAGGGATTTTTGGTTTTTGGGGTTGAACTGTTTTACCAGCTTTGCCCAAAGCATTCTTCCGGCCCGCATTTTGGCTATTTCCATAAAATGGTTCATACCAATTGCCCAGAAGAAAGATAAGCGCGGGGCAAAACGGTCAATGTCCATGCCAGTAGCCAATCCGGTTTTTATGTATTCCAGGCCGTCGGCTAGGGTATAGGCAAGTTCAATATCGGCAGTGGCACCTGCTTCCTGCATATGGTAACCGGAAATGCTAATGCTGTTGAATTTTGGCATGTGCTTGCTGGTAAACTCAAAAATATCGGCAATAATTTTCATGGAAGGAGCAGGGGGGTAGATATAAGTATTACGAACCATAAACTCCTTTAGAATATCATTTTGAATGGTTCCCGACAATGTATTTAAAGGTACGCCCTGTTCTTCGGCGGCTACAATATAAAACGCCATAATGGGAAGTACGGCCCCGTTCATGGTCATGGAAACCGACATTTTTTCAAGGGGAATGTGGTCGAAAAGAATTTTCATGTCCTCTACCGAATCGATGGCAACCCCGGCTTTACCCACATCGCCAACCACACGTGGATGGTCGGAATCGTAACCGCGGTGCGTGGCCAGGTCGAAAGCTACCGAGAGCCCCTTTTGTCCGGCGGCAAGATTTCGCCTGTAAAAAGCATTGCTGTCTTCGGCGGTTGAAAAGCCTGCATATTGCCTAATGGTCCATGGTTTTTGTACGTACATGGTGCTGTACGGCCCCCTTAAATATGGCGGGAACCCGGCAGCAAAATTGAGATGACCTAAATTTTCGGTGTCTGCTTTTGTATAAACCGGTTTTATGTTGATGCCTTCCGCGGTTTTGTATAAAGCTCCGGGCTCTGCTTTTTTTTGGACGTTTCTTTTTTTCAGACGTATGTGTTGCAGTTCCTTCCGTTTCATTTGCTTTCTGTTTTTAAGCGTTGCTGTTCTGATGTTTCTGCAATCCGTTGTTCGATTATAGGTGCGATAAGCGTTTTTCTAACTTCGGTCTTTACAAAGGGGTACAATTCCAATTGGTCTTGCATTTGGTCTCCTTTGTTTTGGTATTTATTGGTCCCGACCAGTATTTTTTGTCCGGCATCAAAGGCCTGTTGTTCTTTTAAGGCATTCTCTTTTATTTTTTTCTGAATTACATGATCCTTCAACTGTTGCAGAAAACCGCCTCCCGATTCTATTTGCTTGAACAATGTTAATGCTTTTTCTGCCATTTCATCAGTAATAGATTCCATGTAATAAGATCCATCGGAAGGGTTACGAACCTTGTCGAAATAGCTTTCGTGTTTTAAAATAAGCAACTGGTTTCGCGCAATCCGACCGGCAAATTCGTTGTTTTTATGATAAATGGCATCATATAAAAGTGTACAAATGGTATTGGAGCCCCCGATAATGGCGCTCATGTATTCCGTAGTGGTACGGAGCATGTTAACATTATAGTCGTAAAGTGTTTTGTTGCGCTTGGTAGGAATACAATAAACATGGGCTTCATGGTGATTGTTGTATGCTTCTGCAACCGTGCCCCATAATAGGCGTAGCGCTTTTAGTTTGGCAATTTCAAAAAAATAATTACTTCCTACACTGGTTAAAAAGCAGGGTTTGAAAGCCTTTCCGTCAAGTATGTTTAAATATTCGTTAGCATGTGCCATTGCGTAGGCCAATTCTTGGACCATGTTTGCACCCGCATTTTGGTACAATGATGTATTTATGGCAACGTTTGTTATAATTTGCGGACACGAGCTGGCCAATGTATGTATTTCCTCAAAGGCTTTCATATCATCCTTTAAACTATTATACCAGTTCCCCGTTTGTGCCAAATGGCCAATAATGTCTATATGAAGGTGGAGTTTGGCCTCTTTATCAGAAAAAAAAGCAATAATATCTTTTACATATGAAGCCGATAAAAATTGAGGCTCAAGGTGCACCTTAACCGATTTAAAAGGAAAATCCTTAAAAAGTGCCGAAAAATCGGTGGTATTGTCCGGTAATATAAAATGAAGGCTTTCCGTTCCTTTTTGTATGTTGCGCAAGGCTTTGGCATTGGCCCCTGCTTCTTGGGTTACATATATTTTCTCGCAAATGTTCCACTTTGGGTTAACGGAAATTTGAGGTTCCTTACCATTGGTAGCACAGTAAAAAGGTTTTATGTTGATGTCTTCGGCAGTTCTGGTAAGCAATGTTTCATTGTAATCGGCACCATCCAGTTCGACCTGAATTTTTTGTTTCCACTGTTTTTCAGGTACTTCGGGAAAGTCGCTAAAAAGTGAATTTTGCATATTGATTAGTTTTTATCGCCTTGGGCGATATGTTTTTAAGTTTTCTTTTCAATGCCCCGCTGGTTTATATTTCGGTAGTTTACTTAGATTTCAAATAGCATGGGGAAATTGGTTGGCGGGCCTTAAAATTAATTTTGCTCCAAGCTGTCTTCATATTCAATAAGATAGATTTCTTCATCTTCTTTTTTAAGGTAATATTGCTCCCGCGCAAACTTTTCAAGGTCCTGTTTGCTGTTTAATTTTTTTAAGGTAGCCTTGTCTTTTTCAATGGCTTCTTTTAAATGGATTTTTTGCTCCTGTAATTTTTTTATTTCATTATTGAGTTCCCGGTGCGTAAACCACCAAGAGTTGGTATCGAAAAAAAGCATCCAAATAACAAATACGGTAAGTACCAGCACGTAAATATTGCTGAAAAATCTAAACCATCTCGAATTTCGTATCTCTTTAAGTGTCATAATTACAACAGGCGTTCATTTATAATGGTGCGTACAATATCAACGGCAACGGTATTGTATCTATTGTTCGGGATAATAATATCTGCAAATTCCTTGGTAGGCTCAATAAATTGCTGGTGCATGGGCTTGAGCGTATTTTGGTAGCGCAGCAATACTTCTTCAACATCCCTGCCACGTTCTGAAATATCCCTTTTAATCCTTCTTATCAACCGTTCGTCTGAATCTGCATGAACAAATATCTTGATATCGAACAATTCCCGTAGTCTAGGGTTTGTCAATATTAAAATACCTTCCACGATCATTACTTTCCGCGGATGTGTAAGAATGGTATCCTGTGTACGGTTGTGCTTTACAAAAGAATATATAGGCTGTTCAATAACCTGATTGTTCTTTAATGCTTTTAAGTGCTCGTACAGAAGGTCGAAATCGATGGCCCTTGGATGATCGAAATTTATTTTGGTACGTTCTTCATAATTAAGGTGCGAAGTGTCGTTGTAATAAGAATCTTGAGAAATCACCCCGACCTCGTTCTCCGGAAGTTCGTTGACTATTTGGTTTACTACCGTTGTTTTTCCACAACCGGTCCCTCCGGCAATCCCTATGATGAGCATATAGTTTTATTTTTTACAAAAATAGCAATTTTAAGGGTTTTTTGTTTTAAAAGTTACAAAGGTCCAAAGTTACAAAGGTTCAACAATTAACCATTAACCATTAACAAATAACTAACCCCTTTTCCTTTATCGCTAATCACTATGTTTTGGTCGTTGTTACGCTGTTATGTAGCTATGCTGCTATATTGTTGAGAGTCCAGAGGTTCAAATTAACTAATCCCTTATCGCTTTTCCCTAATCGCTATTATTCAAGGTTTCAGGTTTTTGTTTCAAAGTTTCAGGTTAGATTTTAGGTATTCACTAATAACCATTAACCATTATCAAATAACGAGTCCCTATTCAATTGTTAAAAGAAAGAAAAAGAATGCTAAAAGTATGGTAAACCTCCTCATTGTTATTGTATTACGGTTATTGATTGCGTAAATTTATATAGACAACAAAAAGCTTAAAAAAGATGAAAAAGAACGATATAATACAAGTTTTGTATGAATGTGTTGCCGCATGTAACCATTGTGCCGATGCATGTTTGGACGAAAAAATGGACATGAGCAATTGTATAAGGCTCGACAGGGTTTGTGCAACTACTTGCAATGCTCTTGCAGAAGTTTTAGCGACCAATTTTAAAGATACTTCAGGGTTGATTAATTTCTGCTTTTTTGTGTGCCAGCAATGCGAGGAAGAATGCAGCAAACACGAGATGAACCATTGCCGTGAATGCGCAAGAATATGTAAAAAATGCGCAGAATCTTGTCAGGAATACCTACAAGAAGTAAAAGTAGCATAATTAACCTTAAATGTAAGACAATGCCAAATCCGAGAATTAAAGATGAAGACAAGTACGAGGCCCTGCGCGATAAGGGATATAGCAAGCAAAAAGCTGCGCGGATAGCCAATACGCCAAACTCTGGAAAAAAAGGGGGAAAAGCAAAGAAATATGAAGACTGGACCAAAGACAATTTGTACGATCAGGCTAAAAAAGTAGGAATTTCCGGGCGGTCCAAAATGAGCAAGAAAGAGCTTATACATGCTTTGCGTAATAATTAATTGGCAAATACAATATCTATTATTTTGATGTAATGATATTTTAAACAACGGGTAAATAATTTTAACGGCCACAACTATGAAAGCATCATATCATTTGTACGGGAACAGGGATGAATCGTACATTAAATTTTTAAACAAAACGCTTGCTTCACTAAAAAAAGACGAATATACAGAGGAGTGCAGGAAACAATTAAAATTCTTAATCGATATCTACCAGCTTAATGCAAAGCTTCAAAATGCGAACAACCGTTTTACCAAGAAATATTGCGCCTATTGCATTGAAGAAACAGAACGGTTTATACAAAATTTTCAAGCTTCGGCAAAAATGAAAAGAGTGGTGTGGATGCTAAAGAAGTTAATAAAAAACTGCGAAAACGTCATCGGGGCATCAACCGTGATACAATTAGAAGAAAAACAAGCTTATAAAGTTTAGATAAAAAGTTGGTTGATAGTTTTTTGAGCCAGATGCTTTCTGGAAACGTAGATTTTTCTACCTTGTACCACCAAAACATTAAACAAAAAACCGACTAACTAAAACCGTGTACTACCTTTACCTTTATAAGAAATATCTTCTTTTTACGCTGTTATTTATAGGCCTTATTGGTTTTTCTCAAGAAAGAAAAAGCACCACCAAACAATGGCTGGATACCGTTTCTATTCCCGGGTTAAGGTGCAATGCTTATTTAAATAAGGCCCATGAATATTATGAGCTAAGGGACTTTCCTGTCTTCAAGGTATACAACGACTCTACGCTACTTGTGGCACAATATTACAATTTAAAAGAAGTTCAGGTCAAGGCTTTGATAAACCTTGGTATTTATTATGATATAGTTGATGAATACGAAAATTCCCTCTCGCTTTACCATAAAGCATTGACCGTGTGCGATTCCCTTCCGGAAAAAGAGAAGACCAAAATATCCATTTTAGTAAATATAGGTAACGTATACAACAACATCGGGTCTTATCAAAAAGCAATTAAGGCCATGGAAGAAGTATTGGTTTTATCTGAACTTTATAATGTTTCGGGAATCTCCAAAGTGGCCGCATACAATATTTTGAGCAATGCATATTCTAAATTGGGCGAACAAGAAAAGGCCATTGATTATTTAATGAAGATGAAAAATCTAGGGGAGAAGCTACAAAATCACGAGATTGTACTTACTGCGCTGGACAACATTGCCAATGCTTATTACAAACAGGGAAAATATGATGAGGTTATAAAAACCGAAACAGCTGCGGCACAATACAGCAATGCCCATCAACCGGGCAATAAAAGGGCCATTACCATGTTAAACCTTGGAATGGCTTATGTGAAAAAGAAAAATGCACAAAAGGCCATCCAGTATCTTTCTGAAGCACTGGAAATAGCCACGGCCCAAAACGACAAGGAAGTTCAAAAGGTATGTCATTTGCACCTTGGAAGGGCATACGAACTGAAAGGGGAATACCAAAAATCTTTAAAAGAGCAGGAAATGTACGCACATTTAAGCGAAAGTTCTTTAAAAGATATTGCCGCCGCCGGGAAGCTCGATGTTAAATATGAGGCCGGACAGGAAAAGAAAATTATAGAAAATCAACTTGAAACAGCTGCATCATCCAACAGGAACAAAGAAAAGTTGATAATTGGGAGCGGCACGGCTATTGTTTTTTTGGGTGGAATGCTTTTTTTCTTTATCCGTAAGAAAAGAAAGGTAGAAAAGGAACGGTTACGTTTTAAACAAAATTTCGATATTCTTTTTGATGAAAACAAAGCCTTGAAAACCAAAATGAAGGAACTTGCCGAAAAATACCGGGAAAGAAATGAAGAAGTACAAAAAACCATAAAAAGAGGGCCTCAATACAAAAATTCGTCTTTAACGCAGGAAGATCGCAGGCGGTATATGAATTGTATTCTGGACCATATGGAAAAAGAAAAACCGTACTTGGATTTTGACATCAGCCAATCCGATTTGGCAACAAAACTAAAAATGAGCACACATCACTTATCTGAAGTGTTGAACTTTTGTTTTGAACAGAATTTTTACAACTTCATTAATATTTATCGGGTAAACGAAGCACAAAAACTCATGCGGGATATCCGCTATAAAGATTACAAGGTTCTGGCTATTGGTTACGAGGCCGGATTTAAAAGCAAAACGTCTTTCAACCGGGTTTTTAAAAACCATACCGGACTCACACCTTCTCAATTCCGAAAAGAAAATAACTTCGAAGACGCATAATCAATACAAGGTGATCGAAATAGGCACTTTGGACTAAATTACTGGTGTCATTCGTTCGGATGGCACATTTTTACAATAAGGCTTCTCTAATATTGTACCGTTCCATAATAATCCAACTCAAGTTAATACTGCCTTGGGCGGGTTTTGGAATCCTAAACAAAGTACAATGAAAAGAATATTATTTTTAATGGCCCTGTCCATTTTATTGGCTTTAACTATTTTATTGGCCATGTCGACCTTTTTGGTTTCTTGCAACCGGGAGAACAGACTACAGTTCGATTTAAGCAAATTGCCACAAAAGTGGGTGAAACTTACCAAAAATGAAGGCAATTTGGTGATTTTCAATCCGTGTAATGCTGCCAATACAATGTTGTCTATCCATAAAAATGAAAATGGGTACCAGCTTGTAATCGATGAAGGCCACAAAACTTTCGAACTAAAGGTTGTGGAAGCCATGAAAGTGGCCGACACTCTTTTTTTAAGGGCCAAATGGAATTGGTCGGAATCCGAAAAATTGCAGGATATCCGGTTTGTATGGAGCGATGAAGAAAATGGAATTGGGCATTGGGTCACAGTGTATTCCGGGGGCTTCACTACAGATTTTCCTTATGTAGCTTCTTATAAAAAAGATGGTTTTTCCATTGTAAACGAACCTTGCGAGGCCTGCTGGGGCATAGCATGCGATGAAGTCCTTGCCGATAAGCAAACCGCATTACCTTAAAAAGAAGTGCCATCCGTGCGGGTGGAACGCTTTTTAGTCGGTGCTTGTTTATACTTGCGCCTTGAAAACCCTGAATCAAGTAAAGAAAAATGAAAATAAAATTGCCGATTCTCTTGGCGTTGGGCTTTTTTTTGTCGGCCAATGCACAAACAACTCCGGTTCCCGATGCAAACTTTGAACAATTCCTGATAGATGCGGGTTACGATACCAATGGCCTTAACGGAAATATTTTAAACAGCGATGCGGCTACCGTGACCGAACTGTATTTTTCAAGAAATGATATTACCGATTTCTCTGGCTTGGAAGCTTTTGTAAATGTAGTAATACTTAACCTTAGGGACAATCAATTTGCAACGCTTCCTTTAAATACACTTACCAAACTGGAACGTTTTTATTGCCGGGATAATAAAATTTTAGCATCGCTGGATTTTTCCAAAAATGTGGCATTGCAGGTGCTCCATATCGACGAAGATGTATTTAATAGTACAGATTACGACAGGCCAATAACACAATTGGACCTTTCGGCAAACATAAACCTGGAAGACCTGCAAATATTAAAAGCGCATAATTTTAACAATATAGTCTTTCCCGTAACATCTACTTTAAGGTCGATAGAACTCGAAGATTTGATTTTAGAAAACATCGATATTTCTCAATTAAACGGCTTGGAAGAGTTTGATCTGTCATACAACAAAGGTTCGACCAACTTAACAATGCCCAATGAAAAAGAAGTACTTAAAAGTTTTACCATTCAGGGCATAAATGTAACAAGTTTTAATGGGCTCCTTGTTGATTATACAGCTTTGGAAGAATTGAATTTGTGGTATACGGGAATACAAAGCCTTGAATTGCCCCATACAGAAACGTTTACCAAACTTGTTATCTCAAATCACGATTTAATTGCTCCAATGTCTTTTGATATGGTCCCGAACCTAGAACACTTACAGATTTCTGATGCGCAAACGGCTCCATTGATCATAGACATTACAAAAAACCCGAAGTTGCAGCTTTTGTCTTTGCGCAATAACAGAATGACATCGCTTGATGTAACACAAAACACCGAACTTACTTCCATATACGTTAACCGAAACGATTTATCAACACTAGACTTAACACAAAACACAAAAGTAAATTGGCTGAGCGTAGAAAGTAATAATTTAACCACGTTGGACATTAGCAATTGTATAACGCTGGAGAAATTGGAAGCAGGTTGGAACGAATTGGATAATGATATTCTACAGCAGTATTTCGAGATAAGAAAAAATGACGGCGGATTGGGAAATAGCAATTGGGTAGAGGTAAATGGCAACAATCTTTCGGGTAAAGTACCAGACTTTACGGAATTGGTAGTTACAGGGCAAACACAAAGCTTTTCATTGGATTTTTCGAGCAATGCTTTTGAATTTGGGGATTTTGAAGAGCAACATGCCGACTATCTTCAAATGAGAACAGACGGTTTAATAGCTTCTTATTCATACAGATATGCGCCACAGGCAAAGGTCGATACCGAAGAAACCATAACGGCCAATGCCGGGGAAACCATAACATTGACCACCACCGTGAGCGGAAAGCAAAACCATTACAAATGGTTTAAAGACGGGATGGCCATTCCCAATGCTCAGGATTCTCCAAATTTAGAATTAGAAAATCTAAGTGCTTGCGATGAAGCTGAATATTATTGTGAGATTACCAGCGATTTGGTCCCTTTTGAAAATGCCGATCCACCCGGTAGGAACAGCAAGAATTTGTTGTTGGAACGTAATATAATTACTGTATCGGTAAATGGTGCTGGTCCAATGGTATGTGTAAACTTATCTTCTCCAATAAATGGAGCCACAAATGTACCTATAGATGCTGAAATAAAATGGACAGAAACCGAAGGTGCTTGTGGTTATATTCTAAGGGTAGGAAGTACTTCGGGAGGCGTAGATATTGTGAACGATTTAGATGTGGGGAAGGTTAATCGTTATGAATTTGATGATGATTTCCCTTTTGGAGCAGAAGTTTTTGTAAACATTATTCCATATAATAACGATGGGAATCTTAATGGATGTATTGAAGAGTCTTTTACGATCATAGATGTTCCCGATTGTACTTCCTTGCTTCAACCGTTGGACAATGCCACGGG